>NZ_JAUERW010000013.1:0-162788 GCF_041060465.1 Pseudomonas sp. W2Oct36 | reverse complement strand
CCGCCGCCATCCGCCATCCATGGCGGGGGGCGGCTCTCGCGGCATCCATGCCGCTCGGCCCACGGAGCGAGACCTGCGTTCAGCCTGCACCAAAGTCGCGATTGGCGGTGGCTGGACCTTTTGTGTTTGAAGGGCAAAAGCAGATCAAGAGCAAGATCAAAAGCTTCCCGGCTGAAGCCAGTCCTACAGGAGACCGCGTGCATACAGTGGGACCGGCTTCAGCCGGGAAAGCGTCGGTGGGCGCGCCGCGAAATTGATGGTGAATGAACCGGCCCCTTCCCGGCTAAAGCCAGTCCCACTAACAGACCGCGAGCACCCGTTGGACCGGCTTCAGCCGGGAAAGCATCGGTGGGCGCGCCGGGAAATTGATGGTGAATGGGCCGGCCCCTTCCCGGCTAAAGCCAGTCCCACCAACAGAACGCGCGCACCCGTAGGACCGGCTTCAGCCGGGAAGCTGTTGATCTTGATCTTCTACGCAGGAAGTCCAGACGACACCCATCGCGACTTGGGTTCAGGCTGAACGGAGGTTTCGCGGAGTGGGTCGAGCCGCAGGGATGCGGCGAGAGCGCCGTCAGGGCATGGATGCCCGTTCGGCGCGGGCCCTCGGAGCGGGACCGGAGTGAGGGGATTCCGACGAAGGAGGAACCAAACCAGGAGCAAGCACCCTTGGTTACTTGGGGATGGTGCGACTTTCGACTTTTCCAAGTAACTCGCCGAAGGCGAAACGTCTGCCCCTAGGCAGACGCTCTTGATCCTGGCGTACTAACTCACGCCGCAGATCCGGGGACAGATTAATTTACGGTGAAGCTATGTAAATAAATCAGTCCCCTACGAGAATAAATCAGTCCCCTACGAACAGTGATTACCGCTCGAGCAGAATACGAAGCATCCGACGCAACGGCTCCGCCGCGCCCCACAACAACTGGTCGCCCACGGTAAATGCGCCCAGATACTGCGAACCCATATTCAACTTACGCAAACGCCCCACCGGAATATTCAACGTCCCGGTCACCGACGTCGGGCTCAGCTCCTGAATGCTCGCTTCGCGATTATTCGGCACCAGCTTCACCCAAGGATTGTGCTGACTGATCATCCCCTCGATGTCAGCGATCGGCACATCCTTGTTCAGCTTGATGGTCAGCGCCTGACTGTGGCACCGCATCGCACCGATGCGCACGCAAATACCATCGACCGGAATCGGGCTCTTGAAACGACCCAGAATCTTGTTCGTCTCCGCCTGCCCTTTCCACTCCTCGCGGCTCTGACCGTTCGGCAGCTCCTTGTCGATCCACGGGATCAGACTGCCCGCCAGCGGCACCCCGAAATTCTCGGTCGGGAAACCCTCGCCGCGCATCGCGTCAGCCACCTTGCGGTCGATGTCCAGAATCGCGCTGACAGGGTTCGCCAGCTCGTCGGCCACCGACGCATTGATCGCACCCATCTGCTTGATCAGCTCACGCATGTTCTGCGCACCGGCGCCGGAAGCGGCCTGATACGTCATGACGTTCATCCACTCCACCAGACCGGCCTCGAACAGCCCGCCCAGGCCCATCAGCATCAGGCTGACGGTGCAGTTGCCGCCGATGTAATTCTTGGTGCCGGCATCCAGCTGCTGGTCGATGACCTTGCGGTTGACCGGATCAAGGATGATCACCGCATCGTCCTGCATGCGCAGGGACGACGCCGCGTCGATCCAGTAACCCTGCCAGCCCGCTTCGCGCAGCTTGGGGAAGACTTCGTTGGTGTAGTCGCCGCCCTGGCAGGTCAGCACCACGTCCAGGGTCTTGAGCTCGTCGATGCTGTAGGCATCTTTCAGCGGCGCGACGTCCTTGCCCACCGACGGGCCTTGGCCGCCGACGTTGGAGGTGGTGAAAAAAACCGGCTCAATGAGATCGAAATCCTGCTCTTCCAGCATGCGCTGCATGAGCACGGAACCGACCATCCCGCGCCAACCGACCAGACCTACACGTTTCATCGCAACTACACCTTAATTAAAAGTGGGGCCCCGACCGCAGAGAGCCACTGGGCTCAACCTGACAGTCGTGGGCCCGAGATATTACAGATTGCGCAGCGCGGCGACTACGGCGTCGCCCATTTCCTGCGTACCGATCCGGGCATTGCCCTCAGACCAGATGTCGCCGGTGCGCAAGCCCTGATCCAGCACCAGGCTCACGGCTTTCTCGATGGCGTCGGCAGCGGTGTGCTCGTTGAAGCTGTAACGCAGCATCATCGACACCGACAGAATCGTCGCCAGCGGGTTGGCCACGCCTTTGCCGGCGATGTCCGGGGCCGAACCGTGGCAAGGCTCGTACATGCCCTTGTTGTTCGAATCCAGCGACGCCGACGGCAGCATGCCGATGGAGCCGGTGAGCATCGACGCTTCGTCGGAGAGGATGTCGCCGAACATGTTGTCGGTGACGATCACGTCGAACTGCTTCGGTGCGCGGACCAACTGCATGGCAGCGTTGTCGACGTACATGTGGCTGAGTTCAACGTCCGGGTAATCCTTGGCTACCTGTTCGACGATTTCACGCCACAACTGGCTGGACGCAAGCACATTGGCCTTGTCCACCGAGCAGAGCTTCTTGCCGCGCACACGGGCCATGTCGAAGCCGACGCGGGCGATGCGGCGGATCTCGCTTTCGCTGTAGGGCAACGTATCGTAGGACTGACGCTCGCCGTTTTCCAGCTCGCGGGTGCCACGCGGGGCGCCGAAGTAGATACCGCCGGTCAACTCACGGACGATGAGGATGTCCAGGCCGGCGACGATTTCAGGCTTCAGACTGGACGCATCGGCCAGTTGCGGATACAGAATCGCCGGACGCAGGTTGGCGAACAGGCCCAGTTGCGAGCGGATCTTCAGCAGGCCGCGCTCCGGACGGATGTCGCGGTCGATGGCGTCCCATTTCGGGCCGCCCACGGCGCCGAGCAGCACGGCATCAACGGCGCGAGCGCGCTCGAGGGTTTCATCTGCCAGTGGTACGCCGTGTTTGTCGATGGCCGCGCCGCCGATAACGTCGTGGCTCAGTTCGAAACCCAGCTGATATTTCTCGCTGGCCAGTTCCAGCACCTTGACCGCCTCGGCCATGATCTCCGGACCGATACCATCACCTGGGAGAATCAGAATCTGCTTGCTCATAAAACCCTCGTTTCAGAATACGTGTCGAGCCGGTGATCGGTGCCGACTCGGGAGCGGCAAGCTCCAAGCGGTGAGCTGCAAGAATCAGCAGTCACACCGCGGTCAATTTGCCGCTTGCAGCTTGAAGCTTGAAGCTAATAACTGCCCCTCAGCGAAACAGCCACGGCTGCGAAGCGCGATGCTTGCTCTCGAACGCGGCAATCGCCTCGCCGTCCATCAGGGTCAGGCCGATATCGTCCAGGCCGTTGAGCAGGCAGTGCTTGCGGAAGGCGTCGATTTCAAAGTGGTAGACCTTGCCATCTTCACGGGTCACGGTCTGGGCTTGCAGGTCCACGTTCAACTGGTAGCCCGGCGTCGCCTCGACCACTTTGAACAGCTCATCGACTTCGCTTTCGCTCAGGATGATCGGCAGCAGGCCGTTCTTGAAGCTGTTGTTGAAGAAGATGTCAGCGTAGCTCGGCGCAATGATGCTGCGAAAACCGTACTCTTCCAGCGCCCATGGGGCGTGCTCACGGCTCGAGCCGCAGCCGAAGTTTTCCCGGGCCAGCAGGACGCTGGCGCCCTGGTAACGCTCGGCGTTGAGCACGAAATCCGGGTTCAGCGGACGCTTGCTGTTGTCCTGGTACGGCTGACCCACATCAAGGTAGCGCCACTCGTCAAACAGGTTCGGGCCAAAGCCGGTCCGGCGGATCGACTTCAGGAATTGCTTGGGGATGATCTGATCGGTGTCGACGTTGGCGCGATCCAGCGGAGCGACCAGACCGGTGTGTTGGGTAAAAGGCTTCATACGGGGCTCCTTATGCCTGGCTCATGGTGCGAACGTCGACGAAACGGCCGCTGACCGCAGCCGCTGCTGCCATCGCCGGACTGACCAGGTGAGTACGCCCACCGGCGCCCTGACGGCCTTCGAAGTTGCGGTTGGAGGTGGACGCGCAGTGCTCGCCGCTCTCCAGGCGGTCCGGGTTCATCGCCAGGCACATCGAGCAGCCCGGCTCACGCCATTCGAAACCGGCTTCGATGAAGACCTTGTCCAGCCCTTCCCGCTCGGCCTGTTCTTTCACCAGACCCGAGCCTGGCACGACGATCGCCTGCTTGATGGTCGACGCCACTTTGCGGCCTTTGGCGATGTCCGCTGCGGCGCGCAGGTCCTCGATCCGCGAGTTGGTGCACGAACCGATGAACACGCGATCCAGCTGAATGTCGGTGATCGCCTGATTGGCTTTCAGGCCCATGTACTTCAAGGCGCGCTCGATCGAGCCACGCTTGACCAGATCGGCTTCCTGCGCTGGATCGGGCACATGCTGATCCACGGCCACGACCATTTCCGGCGACGTGCCCCAGCTGACTTGCGGTTTGATCTGGGTCGCGTCGAGCTCAACCACGGTGTCGAACACCGCGTCGTCGTCGGACACCAGGTCTTTCCAGGCCTCGACGGCTGCGTCCCACTGCTCGGCAGTCGGTGCGAAAGGACGACCCTTCACGTAGGCAATGGTCTTTTCATCGGTCGCCACCAGCCCGACACGGGCGCCGGCTTCGATGGACATGTTGCAGATGGTCATGCGGCCTTCGACGGACAGGTCGCGAATGGCGCTGCCGGCGAATTCGATGGCATGGCCGTTGCCGCCGGCGGTGCCGATCTTGCCGATGATGGCGAGGACGATGTCCTTGGCCGTGACGCCGAACGGCAGCTTGCCTTCGACCTTCACTTGCATGTTCTTCATTTTCTTCGCGACCAAACACTGAGTCGCGAGGACGTGCTCGACCTCGGAAGTGCCGATGCCGTGGGCCAGCGCGCCGAATGCGCCGTGGGTGGACGTATGCGAGTCGCCGCAGACCACGGTCATGCCCGGCAAGGTCGCGCCCTGCTCCGGGCCGATCACGTGAACGATGCCCTGACGGATGTCGTTCATCTTGAATTCGGTGATGCCGTACTCGTCGCAGTTGTCATCCAGGGTCTTGACCTGCAAGCGCGACACTTGATCGACGATGGCGTCGACGCCGTCCTTGCGGTCGGGGGTGGTCGGCACGTTGTGGTCGACGGTGGCGACGTTGGCGTCGATGCGCCATGGTGAGCGTCCGGCCAGGCGCAAGCCTTCGAAAGCCTGAGGCGACGTCACTTCGTGGATGATGTGACGGTCGATGTAGAGCAGCGCAGAGCCATCGTCGCGCTGCTTGACCAAATGCGAATCCCAGAGCTTGTCGTAGAGCGTTTTGCCGGCCATCAGACGGTTCCTCATCAGCGTATTTCTATGCCCCGGCCGCCGATGTCGAGATGACACCGTAAAGACCCTTGGCTTGTGGGGGTGATGCTATGGAATATGCTTAAATAACTCAAATTCATATTTTTCATGCTTTGCATAACCAACAGGAATCCGAGATGGATCTGGCTAATCTCAATGCCTTCATTGCCATCGCCGAGATGGGCAGCTTCTCGGCCGCTGCCGAGCGCCTGCACCTGACTCAGCCGGCGGTCAGCAAGCGCATCGCCGGCCTGGAGCAGCAACTGGACGTGCGGCTTTTTGATCGGCTGGGCCGTGAGGTCAGTCTGACCGAAGCCGGACGCGCCCTGCTCCCCCGCGCTTATCAGATCCTCAATGTGCTGGACGACACCCGTCGCGCGCTAACCAACCTGACCGGCGAGGTCACCGGGCGTCTGACCCTGGCGACCAGTCACCACATCGGTTTGCACCGGTTGCCTACGCTGTTAAGGGCGTTTACCAAGACCTACCCGGACGTCGCGCTGGACATTCAGTTTCTCGATTCGGAAGTGGCCTACGAAGAAATCCTCCACGGCCGTGCGGAGCTGGCGGTGATCACCTTGGCACCCGAGCCCCACGCGCTGGTGAAAGCCGTCAAGGTCTGGGACGACCCGCTGGATTTCGTCGCCGCGCCCGAGCACCCGCTGGCGACCCGAAAAAACGTCAGCCTGGCCGACCTCACCCGCTACCCGGCGGTGTTTCCGGGCGAGAACACCTTCACCCACCACATCGTCAGCGAGCTCTGTGAGTCGCAGGGGCTGAAGCCGAATATCGCCATGAGCACCAACTATATGGAGACGATCAAGATGATGGTGTCCATCGGACTGGCCTGGAGCGTGCTGCCCCGGACCATGCTCGACGAGCAAGTCACCCCCATCCCGTTGCCGGGTGTCCAGTTACGGCGGCAGTTGGGGTATATCGTCCACACCGAACGCACGCTGTCTAACGCGGCGCGGGCGTTCATGGCGTTGCTGGATGCGCAAGCTGCAGGGCTGGAGCAATCGCCCGCGCGCTGAGCGCGCACAAAAAAGGCGCCCCGCAGGGCGCCTTCTTACGCTGACTCTGGATCAGTGAGTCAGGGTTTTCTGGGCATTGATCTGGATGCGTTTTGGCTTGGCCTCTTCAGGCACCAGACGCAGCAGGTCAATGTTCAACAGGCCATTGGCCAAAGCAGCGTTCTTGACCTCAATGTGGTCAGCTAGGCGGAACGACAGCTTGAAGGCACGCTGGGCGATGCCCTGGTGCAGGAAGGTCACGCCTTCCGCCGTATTCTCGCGCTTGTTGCCGGTGACGGTCAGTACGCCCTTCTCGACTTGCAGCTCCAGATCTTCCTCCTGGAAACCCGCGGCCGCGATGACAATGCGGTATTGGTCATCAGCGTGTTTCTCGACGTTGTAGGGAGGGTAGCTGCTGGCCGACTCGTTGCGCGCCGCCGACTCGAACAGGTCATTGAAGCGGTCAAAGCCAACGGAGTGACGGAACAGTGGAGCCAGGGAAAATGCAGTAGTCATCTGAAAATCTCCTGATAAATCAGCAAGTGGTTATCGCCGCGACCCGACTTCGGCATCGCGTCATCCCAAAATAGGGACGGTCATTTGCGTTTCAAGAGTCGTGCAAAAAATTTTCAGGCGGCTTCCGGCACGCTCACGCCGAGCATCTGGCTGATCCGCTCGCAGTCGGTTTCGCGGCGCAGGGCATCGAACAGGACGGTCGCTTCGGGGTAGCTTTTGGTGAGCAGGACCACCCACTGCTTGAGGCGGCCCGGCGCTTGAACGCGGGTCATCTTGGCCATGGCCTGCAACCAGAAATCCCGCAGCAGGGGCTGCAATTCGGCCCAAGTCATGGGGATGACCTCACGCCCGGCTTGCGCCGCGGCGATCTGCCGGCCCAGGTCCGGACGCGCCACCAGACCGCGACCGATCATGATGTCGCGGGCGCCACAGATCTCCCGGCAGCGGCGCCAGTCGTCGACGGTCCAGATCTCGCCGTTGGCGATGATCGGAATCTTCACCACGTCCTGAATCTTGCCAATCCACTCCCAGTGCGCCGGCGGCTTGTAGCCGTCGACCTTGGTGCGGGCGTGGACGACGATGTGCTCCGCGCCGCCCGCTTCCAGGGCCCGGGCGCAATCCAGCGCCGGTTCGGTGCTGTCGTAGCCCAGGCGCATCTTGGCGGTGACCGGAATGTGCGCAGGCACGGCGCGGCGTACGTGACTGAGGATGGTGTGCAGCAGCTCCGGCTCCTTGAGCAACACCGCCCCGCCTCGGGATTTGTTGACGGTCTTGGCGGGGCAGCCAAAATTCAGGTCGATAACCGGCGCCCCCAGTTCGGCCGCGAAGGCTGCGTTCTCGGCCAGACATACCGGGTCCGACCCCAGTAGCTGCACACGCAAGGGCACGCCGGCGCGGGTCTTCGAGCCCTGCAACAGCTCGGACGCGAGCTTGTGGAAGTAATGCTCCGGCAACACGCGCTCGGTCACCCGGATGAATTCGGTCACGCACCAGTCGATGCCGCCGACTTGCGTCAGCACGTCACGCAGGATGTCGTCGACCAGGCCTTCCATGGGTGCCAGGGCAATTTGCATGGGGTCACACTCGAAAAAAAGTCCGGCAGTTTACGCAGAGGCCGGCGGATTGGATACGGTTTACGCGCGCCGAGCGTCAGGAGACCGCGCTGTGGAGGCCGGCGGCGTAGCCGTCGATGAACTCGCTCGGCATGCGCTTGGGTTTACCCGACGACAGTTCGATGCAGACGAAGGTGGTCTGCGCGCGCAGCAAGGTCACGCCATCACTGGGCCGCTTGAGCTGGAAGCGCCGGGTCATTTTCAGGCGTTGATCCCAGTCGACGATCCAGGTCGCCAGTTGCAGTTCGTCATCCTGATAGGCGCTGGCCAAGTAGTCGATCTCATGCCGCACCACGGCCATGGCCCGGTCGAGTCGACGGTACTCGGTCAGGTCCAGGCCCAGTTGCTGGGAATGCCGCCATGCGCAGCGTTCGAGCCAGGTGACATACACCGCGTTGTTGGCGTGACCCAGGCCGTCGATATCCTCCTCGCCCACCTGCAGATCGATGACGAACGGCGTTGCCAGATCCCAGACCATTTCTTAATGCCCTATCAAATTCATCACCCGGGCAGTGTAACTAAAAGCATCGGACAAGAAATGGTCCAGCCGGGGACAGATTAATTTACGGTGAAGCGTTGTAAATAAATCAGTCCCCTCAGCCGCCGGAAGCCGGTCCTACGGGGTGCGTGGGGGTTCTGTAGGACTGGCTTTAGCCGGGAAGGCGTCGGATGTCACGCTGCAGAATTGAGGGTGCCCACGCTGGCCTCTTCCCGGCTGAAGCCAGTCCTACAATGGCATCACAGCACCGCGGACTTCGCCGCCCGGAGCACGCGGTCTGACAGTTCACCGGGCCCCAGGGCTCGGGCGAGGGCCAGGCCGCCGACCATCAATGCGATATCGGCCAGGGTTTTGTCGGATTCTTCAGGGCTGGCAGCGAGTTGCGCCACCATCAGTTCGACGTGTTCCGCCAGGGCGTTGCGAAAATCCTCGGACAGACGCGCCATCTCCCCGATCGCTGTCGGCAACGGGCACGCGTGCTCTTCGGCGTCGCGGTGCCTGCGCGACAGGTAGAACACGGCCAGCAGCGCGCGACGCTCCTCACCCGGCAATTGACCGTCGATCCTGGCGACCATCTCACGGCGCTTGGCCAGCAACTGGCTGAACGCTTCAAGCATCAGCGCTTCCTTGCTGTCGAAATGCGCGTAGAAGCCGCCTACCGTCAGCCCGGCCGCGCCCATGATCTCGTTGACGCTGGGCTCGATCGGGCCGCGGGCGATCAACGCGGTGCTGGCAGCAGTGAGAATGCGTTCGCGGGTCTGTGCTTTTTTATCGTTCATGACCGCCTCCGGGATGATGGCGATAATATTATCCTCATCATGTGCGTTGGCAAGGACGACACCGGTGCTTGGGATGAACGATGGGCAGATGAACGAAGAGAGAGGCAAAGAAAGGCAGGGTCTGGAACCAAACCCCGGAAAAACAAAAGGGCCATTCAATAATCGAATGACCCTTGGTCTCGCAGAGCGAGAAATCGTGGCGTCCCCTAGGGGACTCGAACCCCTGTTACCGCCGTGAAAGGGCGGTGTCCTAGGCCACTAGACGAAGGGGACGCAAAACCTTCGAGCAGATGCGCCGATGACAACCTGGCGAACCCTGGCAGAAATTGGTGGAGCTAAGCGGGATCGAACCGCTGACCTCCTGCATGCCATGCAGGCGCTCTCCCAGCTGAGCTATAGCCCCGGATTTACGCCTCTCGGCGGAGATCAGCTCTAAAGCCTCACTCGGTAAAACTGGCGTCCCCTAGGGGACTCGAACCCCTGTTACCGCCGTGAAAGGGCGGTGTCCTAGGCCACTAGACGAAGGGGACGTAACCCTTGCGTACCGCCTCGGTGCTGGTTCCGGAGCGGGACAAACTTCAAGGCAGTAACGCAAACCTTGAAGTTTCTAATTTGGTGGAGCTTAGCGGGATCGAACCGCTGACCTCCTGCATGCCATGCAGGCGCTCTCCCAGCTGAGCTAAAGCCCCACAATACACTTACGTAGAACGCCGCGTTACCGCGTATTTCTGCGTTGCCGTGTGGACGGGGCGCATATTAAGTGCGACCCACAAAGCTGTCAAACTCTTTTTCAAACAATTCCAAAAGAATTTTCCGGGATAACAATCACTTACCGCCTCCCGGAAAACCGGCCCACGCCGGCCAACGGGCCATCGCTCAATGGCCCTGGCTAGTTCAGGTGGTCACTCAGCCGATGGCGCCGAGCAGCTTCTCCCATTCTTTGTTCTCTTTCTTCGACACCCCGCCCAGCATGTCCAGCGCCTGGCGCAGACGGAAACGGGTCAGGTCCGGGCCCAGAATCTCCATGGCGTCGGTGACCGATACCGAATTCGCCTGACCGGTGATGGCGGCGAACATCAGTGGCATGGCGTCCCGCAGCTTCAGTTCCAGGTGCTCGACCACTGCCTGAATGCAACCGGTGATCTTGTCCTTCTCCCACTGACGCAGGGACTCCAGCTTCCACAGGATCAGCTGAATGACCTGACGCACCTGTTCCGGCGACAGCTTCTTGTGTTCGAACAGCTTCGCGTCCGGCGTCACGCCACCGGCGAAGAAGAAACCGCCCAGCGGTGCGATCTGGCTGAACGTCTCGACGCGGCCCTGAACGTGGGGGGCGATCTTCATCATGTAGTCGCTGTTGAACGCCCACTTCTGCACGCGGGTGGCGAACTCTTCCACCGGCAGTTCACGCAGCCATTGGCCGTTGAGCCACGACAGCTTCTCGATGTCGAAAATCGGCCCGCCCAGGGACACGCGGGTCAGATCGAAGTGTTCGACCATTTCGTCCAGCGAGAACTTTTCGCGCTCGTCGGGCATCGACCAGCCCATGCGACCGAGGTAGTTGAGCATCGCTTCCGGCATGAAGCCCATGCGCTCGTAGAACGTCACCGAGGTCGGATTCTTGCGCTTGGAGAGTTTGCTCTTGTCCGGGTTACGCAGCAGCGGCATGTAGCACAGCGCCGGCTTTTCCCAGCCGAAGTACTCGTAGAGCAGGATCAGCTTCGGTGCCGACGGCAGCCACTCTTCGCCGCGCAGCACGTGGGTGATGCCCATCAGGTGGTCGTCGACGACGTTGGCCAGGAAGTAGGTCGGCAGGCCGTCGGTCTTCATCAGGACCTGCATGTCCATGCGGTCCCACGGGATTTCGACTTCGCCACGGAGGATGTCCGGTACCACGCAGACGCCTTCGCTCGGCACCTTCATGCGGATCACATGGGGTTCGCCGGCGGCCAGGCGGCGCTCGACTTCTTCTTTCGACAGCAGCAGCGCGCGGCCGTCGTAGCGCGGGGTTTCGCCCCGGGCGGTCTGCTCGGCGCGCATCTGGTCCAGCTCTTCAGCGGTGCAGAAGCACGGGAAAGCATGACCGGCGTCGACCAGTTCCTGCACGTACTTCTTGTAAATGTCGCCGCGCTCGCTCTGGCGATACGGGCCATGGGGACCGCCGACGTCGGGGCCTTCGCTCCACTCGATGCCGAGCCAGCGCAGGGCGTCGAAAATCTGTTGTTCGGACTCGCGGGTCGAGCGCAGTTGATCGGTGTCTTCAATGCGCAGGATGAATTCGCCGCCATGCTGCTTGGCGAAGCAATAGTTGAACAGCGCGATGTAGGCCGTGCCAACGTGGGGGTCGCCGGTGGGCGATGGCGCGATGCGGGTGCGAACGGTGGTCATGGAAAATCCCGGATAGGTCGAACAAGCCGCGAATGTTAACAGGCGCGGCCTGCGCGGCTCCAGCGCGGACGCTTGATGGAGCGCAGAATCGTGGTAATGGCAGGACAGGCGGCCCCGCCCTCGCCGCACGGCACGCGTCGCCACGGGTGTTGCAACGAATGCCGCGCCATCAGTGGCGGTCATGATCGCGACGATGGCTAGGTGCCAGACCGCCAACCCTGATAAATTTGCGTACATTCCAATAATCCAGAACGCCCATGCCCGCCCAACTCAAGCGCCGCCTGTTCATCTTCTTCGGGGTGGTCCTGCTGATCGCCCTCGCCTTCTTCGCCCAGTGGTACCTGAAGGGACGCTTTCACGAGTCCACCGACAACGCCTACGTGCAGGGTGAAATCACCCGGGTGTCCAGCCAGCTCGGCGCGCGGATCAACGAGGTGTTGGTGCAGGACAACCAGCACGTGGAAAAAGGCCAGTTGCTGGTGCGGCTTGAGCCGGATGATTTCCGCCTGGCCATCGACCGGGCCCAGGCGACCCTGGCAACCCGCGAAGCGGAGCGCCTGCAGGCACAGAGCCGCTTGACCCAGCAGTCGAGCCTGATCGCCGCCAGCGATGCGCAGGTGCAAGCGAATCAGGCGACCCTCGGGCGCACGCAACTGGACTTGGCGCGACTGCAAAAGCTGCGCACCCCGGGCTTCGTCTCGGAAGCCCAGGTGACCACCATGACCGCCGACAGCAACGTTGCCCGCTCCCAGGTCACCAAGGCCCAGGCCGATGCCCAGAGTCAGCGCCAGCAGGTCAACGCGCTGAACGCCGAGATCAAGCGCCTCGACGCGCAGATCGCCACCGCCCGTGCCGACCTGGCCCAGGCGCAGATTAATGTGCAGCGCACCGAGATCCACTCGCCCCTCAGCGGGCTGGTCGGCCAGCGGGCGGCGCGCAATGGCCAGTTCGTTCAGGCCGGCGCGTATCTGCTGTCGATCGTGCCGGACCAGGACATCTGGGTGCAGGCCAATTTCAAGGAAACCCAGATCGAGCACATGGAGATCGGTCAGGTCGCCCAGCTGACCTTCGACAGCTTTCCCGGCACGCCCATCGAGGGCCGCGTCGACAGCCTGTTTGCCGCCTCCGGTGCGCAGTTCAGCCTGCTGCCGCCGGACAACGCCACCGGCAACTTCACCAAGGTCGTGCAGCGCATCCCGGTCAAGCTGACTTTCGCGCCGGACAACCCCCTGCACGGCAAGATTCGCCCGGGCATGTCGGTGACCGTTTCAGTCGATATCCGGTCAGCGAACGACCCGCAACGTGGCCAGTGACGAGCTGATCCGCCCGGTTGGCGAACCGACCCGGCGCGACTGGATTGCCGTGATGAGCGTCATGCTTGGCGCGTTCATGGCGGTCCTCGATATCCAGATCACCAACTCGTCGCTCAAGGACATTCAGGGCGCGCTGTCGGCGACACTGGAAGAAGGCTCGTGGATTTCCACCTCGTACCTCGTCGCGGAAATCATCATGATTCCGCTGACAGCGTGGCTGGTGCAGTTGCTCTCGGCGCGACGTCTGGCGGTCTGGGTGTCGGTGGGGTTTCTGCTGTCGTCCCTGCTCTGCTCGATGGCCTGGAGCCTGGAAAGCATGATCGTCTTTCGCGCCCTGCAGGGTTTCACCGGCGGCGCGCTGATCCCGCTGGCGTTCACCCTGACCTTGATCAAACTGCCGGAGCATCACCGGGCCAAAGGCATGGCGCTGTTCGCCATGACCGCCACTTTCGCCCCGTCCATCGGCCCGACCCTGGGCGGCTGGCTGACGGAGAACTTCGGCTGGGAATACATCTTTTACATCAACATCCCGCCAGGGCTGGTGATGATCGGCGGCCTGCTGTACGGGCTGGAGAAAAAGGCGCCCCACTGGGAATTGCTCAAGAGCACCGACTACGCCGGCATCGTCACCCTGGGGGTCGGGCTGGGCTGTTTGCAGGTGTTTCTTGAAGAGGGGCATCGCAAGGACTGGCTGGAATCGAACCTGATCGTCGGCCTGGGCAGCATTGCGCTGGTGAGCCTGATCAGCTTTGTGATCGTTCAGTTTTCCAAGGACAAACCGCTCATCAATCTGGGCATTCTCGGCAACCGCAATTTTGGGCTGTCGAGTATTTCCAGCGTGGGCATGGGCGTCGGGCTGTATGGCTCGATCTATCTGCTGCCGCTGTACCTGGCGCAGATTCAGGGCTACAACGCCCAGCAGATCGGTGAGGTGATCATGTGGATGGGCGTGCCCCAGCTGTTTCTGATTCCGCTGGTGCCGCAACTGATGAAGGTGATCTCGCCGAAGCTGCTGTGTACGCTGGGATTTGGCTTGTTCGGGCTGGCGAGCTTTTCGTCCGGCGTGCTCAATCCGGATTTCGCCGGGCCGCAGTTCAATCAGATTCAGCTCGTGCGGGCGCTGGGTCAGCCGCTGATCATGGTGACCATTTCTCTGATCGCCACAGCGTTCATTCAGCCCCAGGACGCGGGGTCGGCGTCAAGCCTGTTCAACATTCTGCGCAACCTGGGCGGCGCCATCGGCATCGCGCTGCTGGCGACGTTGCTGGATGCGCGGACCAAGACCTACTTCGACTACTTGCGCGAATCGATCTCCCCCGCCAACCCGCAAGTCGCCGAACGCATGGCGATGCTCACCGACCGGTTGGGCAGTGAAACGGCGGCGTTGGGCAAGCTCAGCGAGATCGCCCATCAACAGGCGGCGATCATGGCCTACAACGACGCGTTTCATTTTGTCGGGATTGCGCTGGGGATCAGCATGCTGGCGGTGCTGTTGACGCGGAAGTTGCCTTCGGGGGTCGAGAGTGGCGCGGCGCATTAAGCCGCCCTGAAACGCCGAGAACGCCTTCGTGAGCAAGCTCACTCCCACAAGGCCCAGCGGCGTGGCCGAGATTCCAAGTCAACCGGGATCGTGTGGGAGCGCCACCCCGGTTACTCCCGCGAGTCCTCAAACTGCCAGCAGGCGCTCGCGCAGTTTGCCGATCTCGTCGCGCATTTGTGCCGCGGCTTCGAACTCCAGGTCGCGGGCCAGTTGGTACATCTTCTCTTCCAGCTGACGAATGCGTTTGGTGATTTCGCTCGGCGAGCGCAGTTCGGCCTCGTACTTGGCGTTCTCTTCGGCGGCTTTGGCCATGCCTTTGCGCTTCTTGCTGCGCGAGCCGGGCACGGTGGCGCCTTCCATGATGTCGGCGACGTCCTTGATGACGCTTTTCGGCGTGATGCCGTTGGCCAGGTTGAACGCGATCTGCTTTTCGCGACGACGATCGGTTTCTTCGATCGCACGCTCCATGGACCCCGTGATGCGATCGGCGTACAGGATCGCGCGGCCGTTGAGGTTACGCGCGGCCCGGCCGATGGTCTGGATCAGCGAGCGCTCGGAACGCAGGAAGCCTTCCTTGTCGGCATCCAGAATCGCCACCAGCGACACCTCCGGCATGTCCAGGCCTTCGCGCAGCAAGTTGATCCCCACCAGCACATCGAAGGTGCCCAGGCGCAGGTCGCGGATGATCTCGACGCGCTCGACGGTGTCGATGTCCGAGTGCAGGTAACGCACGCGCACGCCGTGGTCGGCCAGATAATCGGTGAGGTCTTCGGACATGCGCTTGGTCAGCGTGGTCACCAGCACCCGCTCCTCGATCGCCACGCGCTTGTGGATCTCCGAGAGCAGGTCGTCGACCTGGGTCAGCGCCGGACGGATCTCGATCTGCGGGTCGACCAGACCGGTCGGCCGCACCACTTGCTCGACGATGCGGCCCGCGTGCTCGGCTTCGTAGTTACCCGGCGTTGCTGAGACGAAAATGGTCTGCGGGCTGACGTTTTCCCACTCATCGAAACGCATCGGCCGGTTATCCAGCGCCGACGGCAGGCGGAAACCGTATTCCACCAGCGTCTCTTTGCGCGAACGGTCGCCCTTATACATGGCCCCGACCTGGGGTACGCTGACGTGGGATTCGTCGATCACCAGCAGCGCGTCAGCGGGGAGGTAGTCGTAGAGCGTAGGCGGCGGCGCACCAGACGGACGCCCGGACAGGTAGCGCGAGTAGTTTTCGATGCCGTTGCAGTAACCCAGTTCGAGGATCATCTCCAGGTCGAAGCGGGTGCGCTGCTCCAGACGCTGGGCTTCCACCAGCTTGTTGGCGCCGCGCAGGTATTCCAGACGCTCGTTCAGCTCGACCTTGATGCCTTCCATTGCCTCCAGCAGCGTTTCCCGCGGGGTCACGTAGTGGCTCTTCGGGTAGAAGGTGAAGCGCGGCAGTTTGCGAATCACCTCCCCGGTCAGCGGATCGAAGGCAGAAAGGCTCTCGACCTCGTCATCGAACAGCTCGATGCGGATGGCTTCCAGGTCCGATTCCGCCGGGAACACGTCGATCACGTCGCCGCGCACCCGGAAGGTCGCCCGGGCAAAATCCATGTCGTTGCGGGTGTATTGCAGGTCGGCCAGGCGACGCAGCAAAGCGCGCTGGTCGAGCTTGTCGCCGCGATCCACATGCAGAACCATGCGCAGGTAGGTTTCCGGACTGCCCAGACCATAAATGCACGACACCGTGGTGACGATGATCGAGTCTTTGCGCTCCAGCAGCGCTTTGGTCGCGGACAGGCGCATCTGCTCAATGTGGTCGTTGATCGACGCATCCTTCTCGATGAAGGTGTCCGACGACGGCACGTAGGCTTCCGGCTGGTAGTAGTCGTAGTAGGAAACGAAGTACTCGACCGAGTTGTTCGGGAAAAACGCCTTGAACTCGCCGTACAACTGGGCGGCCAGGGTTTTGTTCGGCGCCAGCACCAGCGTCGGGCGCTGCACTTGCTGAATGACGTTGGCGATGCTGAAGGTCTTGCCCGAACCGGTTACACCGAGCAGGGTCTGGTGCGACAGGCCGGCGTCGATGCCTTCAACCAACTGACGAATCGCCTCCGGTTGATCGCCGGCCGGCTCAAAACGGGTAACGAGCTGAAACTCGGACATAACGTACCTCTGGAGGGGCCACTGCCGGATGAATCCCGCAGCAACGCAATTGAGCACGGACGGCTGATCCCGTCAGGGAAAAGACGTACATAAAAGAAGTGATGGGACTACAAGTGGAGTCGACGGCGCCACCTTTCAAGCCACCCTCCGCAGATTAGTCCGCGGCACGGGACTAACGGTCGAAAAATTTCGCGAAAAACCCTGAAAAACCTGCGCGGGACTGTCGCCCGCACTGGCGCAGGCCTTTATACTTGCTCCCCGTTTGTGCACCGCTCTAGTGCAATCGGCTGGAGCGACGCGACCCATTCACTCCCCACTCAGAGCCCCCGCACAATGAGCCTGTTCTCCGCTGTCGAAATGGCACCACGCGATCCAATCCTGGGCCTCAACGAAGCATTCAACGCCGATACCCGCACGACCAAGGTCAATCTGGGTGTCGGCGTTTACAGCAACGAAGAAGGGAAAATTCCGCTGCTGCGCGCCGTTGTCGAAGCGGAAGAAAACCGGGTGGCCCAACACCTGCCCCGCGGCTACCTGCCCATCGACGGCATCGCTGCCTACGACAAGGCCGTGCAAACCCTGCTGTTCGGCGCTGAGTCGCCGCTGCTGGCTTCGGGCCAAGTGATGACGGTCCAGGCGGTCGGCGGTACGGGCGCTCTGAAAATCGGCGCGGACTTCCTCAAGCAGCTCTCCCCTGATGCCGTTGTGGCGATCAGCGACCCAAGCTGGGAAAACCACCGCGCGCTGTTCGAAACCGCCGGTTTCCCGGTGCAGAACTACCGTTACTACGACGCCGCCACCCATGACGTGAACCGCACGGGCATGCTGGAGGATCTGCAGAACCTGCCGTCCGGCTCGATCGTCGTGCTGCACGCCTGCTGTCATAACCCCACTGGCGTTGACCTGACCCTGGAAGACTGGAAGAAGGTGCTTGAGGTGCTGAAGGCCAAGGGTCATGTGCCGTTTCTGGACATGGCGTATCAGGGCTTCGGTGACGGGATTGACGAGGACGCAGCGGCGGTGCGTTTGTTCGCTGACAGCGGCATGACGTTCTTTGCTTCCAGTTCGTTTTCGAAGTCGTTTTCGCTGTATGGCGAGCGGGTCGGTGCGTTGTCGATCGTGACGGATTCGAAGGAAGAGACGGCGCGGGTGTTGTCTCAGGTGAAGCGTGTGATCCGTACGAACTATTCGAACCCGCCGACCCATGGCGCGTCGATTGTGGCGACGGTGTTGAACAGCCCTGAGTTGCGTGCCAAGTGGGAGGAGGAGCTGGGCGAGATGCGCCTGCGGATTCGCGGGATGCGTGAGGAGATGACGCAGCGTCTGGCGAATAATGCGGCGGGGCAGGATTTCAGTTTTGTCGCGCGGCAGCGGGGGATGTTTTCGTATTCGGGTCTGACGACGGCGCAGGTTCATCGGTTGCGCAATGAGTTCGGGATTTATGCGTTGGATACCGGGCGGATTTGTGTGGCGGCGTTGAATCAGGGGAATATCGGGGCTGTTACCGAGGCGATCCTGGCGGTTATCTGAGGGCTTTTTTAAGATCAAGATCAGGATCAAGAGCGTCTGCCTAAGGGCAGACGTTTCGCCTTCGGCGAGTTACTTGGAAAAGCACCCCAAGTAACCAAGGGTGCTTGCTCCTGGCTAGGTTCCTCCTTCGTCGGAATACCCTCACTTCGACGACGCTCCGTGGGCCCGCGCCGAACGGACATCCATGTCCTGACGGCGCTCTCGCCGCATCCATGCGGCTCGGCCCACTGCGCGTCGTCTGCGTTCGGCCTGCACCCAAGTCGCGATGGGTGTCGTCTGGACTTTTTGTGTAGGAAGATCAAAAGCAAATCAAAAGCTTCCCGGCTGAAGCCGGTCCTACTGAGTGCACGCGTCGCTTTTTTGTGGGACCGGCTTTAGCCGGGAAGGCGTCAGTGGGCACGCCGGGAACGATCGGGTAAATGAAGCCGCGACATTGCCGGTCAGCACATGGATCGAACCCTTGCGCGCCGTTGCCCTCGATATCTGTAAGTCCTGTGAACGGGATATGACAGAAGAGGTGCATATGGCTACCCAGAACAATGATCAAACCGTCAACCGCAACGACCCGGCGATTAGCCCGGCCGCGCAACCGGAAGCCCTGGACAGCAGCGTGGCGCAGAAGGACACGGTCAAGCCGCAGGGCGAGTCGAAAGACGGCGCGCAGGGTCATGAGAACGCCGGGGTCGATGCGGGGGATAACAGCTTTACCCCGGATTTCGAGCCGGAAGAGCATGAATCGCCGGACACCACCAAAGAGGAGCTGCAGACGGGTGAGCTGGACAAGGACATTGATACCGCCGGGGGTTGAGGGCGGCCTTCGGTCCGGGGCACTGGTGGGAGTGAGCTTGCTCGCGAGGAGGTCGCCACAGCCGCTGGATCTCCAGGGGGTTGGCTTAAGTCTTCGCGAGCAAGCTCGCTCCCACGGGATTCTCACCGCCGCCTCTGACCTGGTTCGGATCTAACAGCTCCACCACCCGCTCGATCTGGCGGATATTTCATTGCATGGCCCCCTAACAAAACGGCACCATCACGCCTTGGTCTGCGCCCGCAGACTTGCCTGAAGTTCATCCCCGGAGCGTTGTCGATAATGGTCCAGCCCGCCACTCAGGATGCCCCGCGCGTCGGTAATAAACTCACACCCCGCGAGTTTCGCGGCATGGCGGCGATTCTGATGTCCATCGCCCTGGCCACCCTCGACACCGCCATCGCCAATACCGCCCTCCCCGCCATCGCGGCTGATTTGAACGCCTCACCGGCGGCGTCGGTGTGGATCATCAACGCCTACCAGCTCGCCGCCGTCGCCACGCTGTTGCCGTTTGCGGCGCTCGGCGGCGTGCTTGGCCACCGCAAGGTGTATCTGGGCGGGCTGATTCTGTTCGTGGTGTCGTCGGCGTTGTGTGCGCTGTCCTGGTCACTGCCGACGCTGACCGTCGCCCGCGTGCTGCAGGGCATCGGCGCCAGCGCGATCATGAGCGTCAACGCCGCGTTGATCGGCTCGATCTTCCCCCACGAACGGCTCGGCCGCGGACTGGGCATGAACGCGCTGGTGGTCGGCACCTCGTTCTCCATCGGCCCGACCGTGGCCTCGCTGGTGTTGTCGGTGGCGAGTTGGCCGTGGCTGTTCGCGATCAACCTGCCCATCGGCCTGTTCGCCCTGGTGTTCGCCTGGAATTCGCTGCCCGCGACCCGTCTCGGCACACTGACCTTCGACCGCGTCACCGCCGTGCTGAACGTCATCACCTTCGGCGCGCTGATCTTTGCCCTGAGTCAGGCGGCGCAACTGGGCTCCATGGCCAGCGTGCTGATCGCCCTGGCGGTTTTTCTGGTGGGCGGCGCGCTGATGCTCAAGCGCGAGGTCGGGCACCCTGCGCCGATGTTCCCGCTGGATTTGCTCAAGCGGCCGATGTTCGCGTTGTCGGCGCTGACGGCGTTCTGTTCGTTCGCCACCCAAGGGCTGGCGTTTGTCTCACTGCCGTTCTTTTTTGAAAGCACCCTGGGCCGCGACCCGATCCAGACCGGGTTTCTCATGACCCCATGGTCGGTGGTGGTGGCCATGATCGCGCCGTTCGCCGGGCGCCTGTCAGACCGTTATGCGCCGGGGCTGCTGGGCGGGATCGGGCTGGCGATTCTCTGTATGGGGATGATTTCCCTGGCGACTATGCCGGCCGACGCCAGCGTAATCTCCATCATCGCGCGGATGATGCTGTGCGGAATCGGCTTCGGTTTCTTCCAGGCGCCGAACCAGAAAGCGCTGATGACCAGCGCCCCGAAGGAGCGCTCCAGCGGCGCCAGCGGCACGATTGCGACGGCACGCCTGATTGGCCAGGCCACGGGCGCGGCGTTGGTGGCCTTGAGTTTCGGCATTTCCAGCACCCACGGCCCGGTGCTGGCGTTGAGCATCGGCGCCGGCTTTGCGGCGGTGGGCAGTGTGGCGAGCGGCTTGCGGTTGGTGACCAAGAACACCGCCAATCCGCGGCCTTAAACGTCGTCAATCCAGCCAGCGCAGGATCAGGCAATCATCGCGCAGGACTGGGTCATCGGTTTGGCGCGCAGGGTTCCTACCATGGGGGACTTCAAGCATCGACCATCGATCAACGGCTTCGGCCCCGAGAGGAAACCCACAATGAGCACATCAAAAACCCTGTTCATCACCGGTGTCAGCAGCGGCTTCGGTCAAGCGCTGGCGCAACAGGCGCTGGCGGCGGGTCATACGGTGATCGGCACCCTGCGCAATGAAGACGCCGTTCAGGCATTCGAAGCCCAGGCACCCGGTCGCGCCCACGGCGTGCTGCTGGACGTCACCGACTTCGACGACATCGACCGCGTGGTCGCCGAGGCCGACACCGCGTTCGGGCCCATCGACGTGCTGGTCAACAACGCCGGCTATGGTCACGAAGGCATTCTGGAAGAGTCGCCGCTGGAGGATTTGCGTCGGCAGTTCGACGTCAACGTGTTCGGCGCGGTGGCGATCATCAAGGCCTTCGTGCCGCTGTTCCGCCAGCGCCGCAGCGGGCACATCCTCAACGTCACCTCCATGGGCGGCTTCATCACGATGCCGGGGATTTCCTACTACCACGGCAGCAAGTTTGCGCTGGAAGGCATTTCCGAATCCCTGAGCAAGGAGTTGAAGCCCTTCAATGTGTTTGTCACGGCCGTGGCGCCGGGTTCGTTCCGCACGGACTGGGCCGGGCGTTCGATGCAACGGACTGCACGGCAAATTGCCGACTACGACGCCAGCTTCGACCCGATCCGCAAGGCCCGCGAAGAACGCAGCGGCAAGCAGCCAGGGGATCCGGTCAAGGCGGCGGACGCGATGCTCAAGCTGATTGATAGCCCCACCCCGCCCGCGCACTTGTTGCTGGGCAGCGATGCGTTGAAGCTGGTGCGGGAAAAGCTCGCGCAGCTGGAAGCCGAGTTTGCGGAATGGGAAGAGGTGTCGCGTTCGACGGATGGGTGAAGTTCGATGAAAGGGCGTCGGCCTAACGGCCACTCCGGTCTCGCTCCGTGGGCCCTGCGTTCAGCCTGCACCCAAGTCGCGTTTGGCGGTAACTGGACTTTTTGCGTATGAAGGTCAAAAGCAGATCAACATCAACATCAACATCAACATCAACATCAAAAGCTTCCCGGCTGAAGCCGGTCCTACAGACCTGCTGCGTACCCACTGTAGGACTGGCTTTAGCCGGGAAGAGGCCGGCATGACCACCATCATTTTTTCTGGGAAACGCCCTCCTTGTGGGAGCCGTCAACCGGGAACTCGTGGCGTAACTTAACCTACACCCCGCCCCGGCTGAAGATGCGGATCACTTCATCCAGATGCCCCGCCATCGCCTGCCTCGCAGCTTCTGCATCGCGGTGTTGCAAGGCGTCGAGGATCAGGCGGTGTTCGTGCTCGGAGCGGAACGGCATGTCGTCGGAGGTGTAGTGGGCCTGCAAACGCTGGAACATGCTGCCGTACTGATGCCCGAGCAGGTGCTTGATCATCAGCCCATAGGCCGGGTTGCCCGAGGCCTGGGCGATGCGGATGTGGAACAGGCGATCGCCGGGGTGGGTGTGGGAATGCTCGCGGTTGTCCCGGGCGTTGCGTTCGAAGGCCTCGCGGATCGCGTCGAGTTCTTCATCGCTGGCGTTTTGCGCGGCCAGCGCCGCCGCTTCCGGTTCGATCAGCCGACGCGCCTGAAGCAGGGCAAACGGCGGAATCTCCGCGCTGAAATCCACCTCGATGCCCAGCTCCGGGTCGACGTCCTTCCACTGATCGCGGGTGACCTGGGTCATCACCGGTTCATCGGACAGCTTCTGCCCCGGCGGTTCGCAGACCAGCACGCCATTGCCCACCCGCACATCCACCAGCCCGATTACCTCAAGGGCAATCATTGCCTCACGCACCGACGCCCTGCTCACCCCCAGCATCTTCGCCAATTCACGTTCGGCCGGCAGGCGGCTGCCCGGTGGAAACTCGCCGCTGTCGATCAACGCGCGGAGCTGATCGGCGATCTGGCGATAAAGTCTCTGGTTATCAATTACTTGGATTGGCATGGGGAATCGGCTCGGAATTTTACAGTGCACTGGATCGACAAATGGCCTTGTTGCGGCCCATGACAAGTGCTAAAAACAGGACCAATGGCCTGACCATTGGAGCACTGCAGTGAGCGGAGCATAGCAAAACCCGATGGGGTTAGCGTGCGTCGTCTTCGCTTGAATGCGGCCTCCGTGGCCCGGTCAGCAGACCTGAACCGCTTGATTGCCAGGCAGGTCGTCTCAACAATAAAAACAAGGGATCAACATGGACCTCACCGGTAAGCGAGTGCTCATCACGGCCGCCGCCCAGGGCATCGGTCAAGCCAGCGTCGAGGCCTACCTGAAGGCCGGCGCGGAAGTCTTCGCCATCGACATCAACGGTGCAGCGCTGGACCATCTGCAAGGCGTGCACAAGCGCGTGCTCGACGTCACCGACCACGCCGCCATCGAACGGCTGGCCGCCGAAGTGGGCGCGCTGGACGTACTGTTCAACTGCGCAGGCGTGGTGCACAGCGGCAACATCCTCGAATGCTCCGAAGACGACTGGCGCTTCGCCTTCGACCTCAACGTCACCGCGATGTACAAGATGATCCGCGCGTTTCTGCCGGCAATGCTGGCCAACGGTGGCGGCTCGATCATCAATATGTCGTCGGTCGCCTCGGCCATCAAGGGCGTGCCCAACCGCTTCGCCTACTGCGCGAGCAAGGCCGCCGTGATCGGCATCACCCGTTCGGTCGCTGCTGATTTCGTCGGCCAGAACATCCGCTGCAACTGCATTTGCCCCGGCACCGTGGAATCCCCTTCCCTGCGTCAGCGGGTGGCCGATCAGGCGGCGCGGGAGCATCGTGACGAGTCCGAGGTGTACGCCGCGTTCGAAGCCCGCCAACCCATGGGACGCCTGGGTACGCCCGAGGAAATTGCCCAACTGGCGCTGTACCTCGGGTCGTCCGCCAGCGGCTTTACCACCGGCACTGCGCAAATCATCGACGGTGGCTGGAGCAATTGAGCCCGCCGCCAATCCCGCGTATTCGTTAAACCGATTTCTGATCAATCACCATTTAGAGGACTCCCCATGAAATTGCTGCGTTACGGCGAACCCGGTCAAGAACGCCCTGGCCTACTGGACAGCAACGGCCGCATTCGCGATCTGACCGATCTCATCGGCGACCTGTCGGGCACCGCCCTGAGCCCGGAAAGCATCGCGCACTTGCAGTCCCAGGACATCAACAGCCTGCCGCTGGTCGAGGGCACTCCGCGCCTCGGTCCGTGCGTCGGCCAGATCGGCAAGTTCATCTGCATCGGCCTCAACTACGCCGACCACGCCGCTGAAACCGGCGCCGACATTCCGAAAGAGCCGATCATTTTCAACAAGTGGACCAGCGCCATCGTCGGCCCCAACGACAACGTGGAAATCCCGCGCAACTCGAAGAAGACCGACTGGGAGGTCGAGCTGGGCGTAGTCATCGGCAAGGGTGGTCGCTACATCGGCGAGGCCGATGCGCTGGAACACGTGGCGGGTTATTGCGTGATCAACGACGTGTCCGAGCGTGAATACCAGCTCGAGCGCGGCGGCACCTGGGACAAGGGCAAGGGTTGCGACACCTTCGGCCCGATCGGCCCGTGGCTGGTGACCCGCGATGAAATCGCCGACCCCCATCAGCTCAACCTGTGGCTGGAAGTCGACGGCAAGCGCTACCAGAACGGCAACACGCGGACGATGATTTTCCAGATTCCCAAGCTGGTGAGCTACCTGAGCCAGTTCATGAGCCTGCAACCGGGCGACGTGATTTCAACCGGCACACCGCCGGGCGTGGGCCTGGGCATCAAGCCGGAACCGGTGTTCCTGCGCGCCGGCCAGACCATGCGTCTGGGGATTGAAGGGCTGGGCGAACAGCAGCAACTGACGGTCGACGCCTGAGGCAGCAAACACCATTCCTGTGGGAGCGAGCTTGCTCGCGAAGAGGCCAGTGCATTCCCTGCCTATTCATCAGGAGTAAAGGTTTCGCGAGCAAGCTCGCTCCCACAGGTTCTGCATGCACTTGAGATCAGTGGTTTCCTCAGTTTTCCCAATACGCCGCGCTGCCCATAACAATGCCAAAGGGACCCGCCATGACCACCATCACCGCCTTGCGCGTTGAAGACATCCGTTTCCCCACGTCGCAATTGCTCGACGGCTCCGACGCGATGAACCCGGACCCCGATTACTCGGCGGCCTACGTCATTCTCGAAACCGATCACCCCACCCTGCAGGGCCACGGCCTGACCTTCACCATCGGCCGTGGCAACGAGATTTGCTGCACAGCGATCAACGCACTGGCCGGCGTGATGGTCGGCTTGACGCTGGAATGGATCACCGAAGACATGGGCCGTTTCTGGCGCCACGTCACCAGCGACAGCCAGTTGCGCTGGATCGGCCCGGACAAGGGCGCGATTCACCTGGCGACGGGCGCCGTGGTAAACGCCACCTGGGACCTGTGGGCCAAATCCGAGGGCAAGCCGGTGTGGCAACTGGTGGCGGAAATGACCCCGGCGCAACTGGTGCGCTGCATCGATTTTCGCTACATCACCGACTGCCTCACCCCGGACGAAGCCCTGACCCTGCTGACCGAGCGCGCCGAGGGCAGGGCGCAGCGGCTGCGAACGCTGCTGGCCGACGGTTACCCCTGCTACACCACGTCGGCGGGCTGGCTGGGCTACCCCGACGACAAGTTGCGCCGACTGTGTCAGGAGGCGGTCGATGGCGGTTTTTCCCACATCAAACTCAAGGTCGGTCGCGACCTGCAGGACGACATTCGCCGCGTGCGCATCGCCCGGGAAGTGCTGGGGCCGGATCGCCATCTGATGATCGACGCCAATCAGGTCTGGGAGGTCAAAGAGGCCATCGACTGGGTCCGTGAACTGGCGTTTGCCAAACCCTGGTTCATCGAAGAACCGACCAGCCCCGACGACGTCGAGGGCCATCGCACGATTCGTCTCGGCGTCCACCCGGTGAAGGTGGCGACCGGCGAGATGTGCCAGAACCGCATCGTCTTCAAGCAACTGATCATGCGCGGCGCCATCGACGTGGTGCAGATCGACGCCTGCCGGCTCGGCGGGGTCAACGAGGTGCTGGCGGTGATGTTGATGGCCGCCAAATACCAGCTGCCGGTCTGCCCCCATGCCGGTGGCGTCGGGCTGTGCGAGTACGTGCAGCACCTGTCGATGATCGATTTCCTGTGCATCGCCGGGACCCATGAAGGTCGGGTGGTGGAGTATGTCGATCACCTGCATGAGCACTTTGAAGACCCCTGCGTGATTCGTGACGCCGCGTATCTGCCGCCGGCCGCACCGGGGTTTTCGATTCAGATGAAAACCGCTTCGCGGGAGCAGTACGCGTACAAAGGCTGAGGACCCCGCCAGAGCTTTGCCCAGGCATGAAACGGACGGAGTACAACAACAATGTCGTCCCGACACTCAAGCATTCCGGCAGCGCCCTTGCGGGTGGATGCCCATCAGCATTTCTGGACCTACGACGCCCGGGATTACCCCTGGATCGACCAGCGCCATGCTGCGTTGCAACGGGATTTCCTGCCGGGGGATTTGAAACCTCTGCTCGATGAGCACGGTATCGACGGCTGCATCGCGGTGCAGGCGCGGCACAGCGTCAGCGAGACCGACGCGCTGCTCAGCCACGCCGCCACTTACCCGTGGATCTTTGGCGTGGTCGGCTGGGCGGATCTGCGGGCGGATGACCTAGAGGCGCAACTCTCACGCTGGGGCGACGCTCATAAAGGCGCGCAAAAACTGGTCGGCCTCCGTCATCTGATCCAGGACGAACCGGCGCCGTCGCTGTTCCTCCAGGACCCTGCGTTCGCCCGTGGCATTCAGCTGTTGCAACGCCACGGGCTGGCGTACGACGTGCTGATAAAAGACAAAGACCTGCACGCCGCCACCGACTTCTGCCAACGCCACGACCGGCATCACCTGATCCTCGATCACCTCGGCAAACCGGACCTGTCCCGGGAAGACCCCATCGACTGGGCCGACCGCCTCGCCCCGCTGGCCGCCCTGCCCCACGTCGCCTGCAAGCTCTCCGGGCTGATTACCGAGGCCGACTGGCAGCACTGGCGACCGGGGGAGCTGCTGCCTTACTTCTGTCTGGCGCTGGAGCTGTTCGGGCCGCAACGGTTGATGTTCGGTTCAGACTGGCCGGTCTGCCAGCTCGCCGGCCGTTACAGCGATGTCCACCAGTTGTTCGAAACCGCCATCAGTAGGCTCTCTGTCGATGAGCAACATGAGCTGCGCGGCGGCACCGCCATTCGCCTTTATGGCCTGCAAGGAAACTGCCCATGAATCTGCACCTGCACGACAAAATCATCATCGTCACCGGCGGCGGCTCGGGGATTGGCGCAGCCATCTCGCTGGGGCTGGCCGAAGAAGGCGCGATCCCGGTGATCTTCGCCAATCAACCGCTGCCCGCCGAACTCGCGGCAGAACTGGACAGACGCCAGCCGCAAACCCTGTTCGTCCAGGTCGAGCTGCGCGATGAGGCCGAATGTGCGGCGGCGGTGAGCCAGGTGCTGGAACGCTTTGGTCACATCGACGGGCTGGTCAACAACGCCGGTGTCAATGACAACGTCGGGCTGGAGGCCGGTCGCAGCGCGTTCATCGAGTCGCTGGAGAAGAACCTCATTCACTACTACGTCATGGCGCATTTGTGCGTTGACGCGCTGAAGGCCAGCAAGGGCGCCATCGTCAACATCGGCTCGAAAACCGCCCTCACCGGCCAGGGCGGCACCAGCGGTTATACCGCCTCGAAAGGTGCGCAACTGTCCCTGACACGGGAATGGGCGGCGTCGTTGCTGAGCGATGGCGTGAGGGTGAACGCGGTGATCCCGGCCGAAGTGATGACGCCGCTGTACGAGCGCTGGATTGCCAGCTTTGACGACCCTGACGGGAAGCTGGCGAAGATCGTCGAGAAAATCCCCTTGGGCCAGCGCATGACCACGCCGACCGAGATCGCCGACAGCGTGCTGTTTCTGCTATCCCCGCGAGCATCCCACACCACCGGGCAGTGGCTGGTGGTGGATGGCGGCTATACGCACCTTGACCGGGCACTGACATGAGCGCGCTGACATGAATACTGGGCTGATTGTGCAGCGTTTTTGTCTGGCTCTGGACCTCGCCGATGACGAGGCATTGATTGCCGAGTATGAGCAGTTGCATCGGCGCATCTGGCCGGAAATCGCCGAGCATCTTCGCGGCCAGGGTGTGCTGGACATGCAGATCTGGCGACTGGGCACGCGGCTGTTCATGGTCATGGACACAGCGCCGGGCTTCAGCGCCGACGCGATGGAGCAGGCGTCGGCGGCCCATCCCAAAGTGCAGGAATGGGAAGCGCTGATGTGGCGGTTTCAGACGCCGACGCCGTGGACCGAGCCGGGGAATAAATGGCAGCCCATGGCGCAGATTTTCAGTCTGGATGAGCAATTGAAAAGACTTCATGAGCCCTGACACCCCTCTGCGCCGGCTGCTGAATGGGTCTCTGGTGGGAGCGAGCTTGCTCGCGAAAGCTGAGTTTCAAACGCTGGAAAACTCGTGGATGTACCGGCCTCTTCGTGAGCAAGCTCACTTCCACAGGCACGCTTGAACAACAACAAAAAAGGAGAGCGTTATGTTGACCAAACACAGCAAAGTACAGACTGGGGTGTATCGGCACGCTGAGCCATCGGTGCGGATGGCGTTGATGCTGGTGACCAGCCTGTTTTTTCTCTGGGGCCTGTCGTATGGCCTGCTTGATGTGCTGAACAAGCATTTTCAGGAAACGCTGCACGTCAGCAAGGCCCAGTCCGGGCTGCTGCAGGCGGCCTACTTCGGCGCGTATTTCATCATCGCCCTGCCCGCCGGCTTTTTGATGGACCGCTTCGGCTACAAGGCCGGGATCCTGCTGGGTCTGTGCCTGTACGCTGCGGGCGCATTGCTGTTCATGCCGGCGGCCAATGCGGCGAGCTTCCCGTTTTTCCTGTTCGCGCTGTTCGTCATCGCCCTGGGGCTGGGTTGTCTGGAGACGGCGGCCAATCCCTATGCGACGGTGCTGGGTGATCCGAAAGGTGCTGAGCGACGGCTTAATCTGGCGCAATCGTTCAACGGCCTGGGCCAGTTCGTTGGGCCGCTGCTGGGGGGCGCACTGTTCTTCGGCGGCAGCAACGCCGGCAGCGACAACAGCTCGCTGCAAACCACCTACGTGGTCATCGCGGTCATCGTCCTGCTGGTGGCGGCGCTGTTCGCCCGCACGCCGATGCCCGATCTGCGCGAGCAGGAGTCAAGCATTCAACGCCACGACCACAAAACCCTCTGGCAGCACCGCGAGTTTGTAGGCGGCGTGGTCACGCAGTTCTTCTACGTCGCGGCGCAAGTCGGCGTCGGCGCGTTCTTCATCAATTACGTCACCGAGCACTGGGCGAGCGTGACCAGCCAGAGTGCCGCATACCTGCTGTCGGTGGCGATGATCTGCTTCATGTGCGGACGTTTCTTCAGCACCTGGCTGATGGGGCGTATCCCGGCGCAAAGGCTGCTGATGGTCTACGCGTGGATCAACGTCGCGCTGTGCGCGGTGGTGGTCAGCGGCGTGGAAAGCGTGTCCGTGGTGGCGCTGGTGGCGGTGTTCTTCTTCATGTCGATCATGTTCCCGACCATCTTCGCCATGGGCGTGAAAAACCTCGGCCCCCACACCAAACGCGGCAGCTCCTTCCTGATCATGGCCATCGTCGGCGGCGCGCTGATGCCGTATTTCATGGGGCTGGTGGCGGACCACTTCTCCACGGCGCTGGCGTACCTGCTGCCGCTGGGGTGTTTTGTGGTGGTGGCGTTTTATGGGCGTAGCGGGTTACGCGGGCGGGAGGCGTGATCTCGGTTTTGCGGTGTGAGGACTGACGCCTTCCCGGCTGAAGCCGGTCCTACTATCAGGTTTAAGCCAGTCCCAATCGGCGTGCGCGACGCTTTTGTGGGACCGGCTTTAGCCGGGAAGAGGCCAGTTGCGACACCCTCACTTTTGCGGTGTGAAGACTTGCGTTTTCCCGGCTGAAGCCGGTCCTACTATCAGGTTTCAGCCAGCCCCAATCGTGATCGTGCCCACGCTCTGCGTGGGCATGCATCCCGTGACGCTCCGCGTCGCCTCGCACAACACCTGAAATGTGCATCGTCTCAGGGACGCAGAGCGTCCGACCGGGCATTCCCACGCGAAGCGTGGGAACTATCAGAAAGTCACCCGCGCAGCGCTAACCCTCAGGGCTTGGCAATGTCCGTACGGCTCACCGCCGGGGATTCTTTCGGCAGTGTCGCGCGCATCTGCGCCACTTGGCCGGCGTTGACGGCCGGTGCCTGGTTGCCCCAGCTGCTGCGGATGAAGGTCAGCAGTTGCGCCACTTCTTCATCGGACATGCGCCAGGCGAACCCGGGCATGCCCAGTTGCGAAGGCGCCGTTTCGGTGGCGGGGAGTTTGCTGCCGGCCAGCACCAGACGAATCATCGACACCGGGTCTTCCGACAGCACCGACGAGTTGCCGGCGATCTTCGGAAAAACCCGCTCCTCACCCTGTCCGTTGGTGCGGTGACAGGCCGCGCAGTTGTCGACATACAACTCGGCACCGCGACTGCCCTCCTGCCCCGCCGCCAGAGCCTTGGCGGTTGCCGGATCCGCCTTGAAGCTGGACACCTGACGCTCGCTCGCCGGCAGGGTTTTCAAGTACGCGGCCACCGCCTGCAAGTCGGCATCGTTGAGATGCTGGGTGCTGTGCACCACCACATCGCCCATCGCGCCGCCCAATACCGCATGGGTCGCACTGCGCGCGCTGCGCAGGGTGGCGACGATGTCGTCCTTGCTCCAGCTGCCCAGTCCGTCAGCAGGATTGCCGCGCAGGTTCACCGCCAGCCAGCCGTCGATCACCGGGCCGCCGGAAAGGAATTCCGCGCCCGATTCATCCAGGGCTTTTTCCTGCAGGGTGATTGCACGCGGCGTGTGGCAGCTGCCGCAATGCCCCAGTCCCTGAACCAAATACGCCCCGCGAGCGACTTGCGCGTCCGGGTAGCGCGCCCTATTGAACGCCACGGCCTCGGGCGATGGCGCGAAGACCTTGCGCCAGATCGCCAGCGGCCAGCGCATCGACAACGGCCACGGCACATCGTTGGCGCGGTTCTCGGCCTGCACCGGAGCCACGCCGTGCATAAAGTACGCGTACAGCGCGCGCACGTCGTCATCCGTGGTTCGCCCATAGGCCGGATACGGCATGGCCGGGTACAGGCTGTTGCCGTTGGCCGCGATGCCATGACGCAGCGCACGGTCGAAGTTGTCCAGCGAGTAAAGGCCAATCCCGGACGCCGTGTCCGGGGTGATGTTGCTGCTGTACAGCGTGCCGATCGGCGATGCAATCGGCAGTCCTCCGGCGAACGGCTTGCCACCAGTGGCGGTGTGGCACGCCGTGCAGTCTCCGGCGTCGGCCAGGTAGCGGCCCTTTTCAATCAGCGCGGCCTGATCGGTGTCGGGCGCGGGTGCGAGTTTGGGCGTCGAGGTCGGCCAGAGCGCGAACACCAGCAGCGCAACGAACACCAGCACCGCCAGTGAAATCAGGCTCAAGAGAAACTTCTTCATGGTCATTTCTCCTTAGGCCTGAACCAGCGGGCCGGGGTTTTTCAGGTACTGCTCGCGAATGGCCTTGGCGGACCAGTACGCCAGCGCACCCACCATCCCGGTCGGGTTGTAGCCGTTGTTCTGCGGGAACGCGTTGGCGCCGATGGCGAAAACGTTGTGCACGTCCCAGGACTGCAGATAACGGTTCAGCGCCGAGGTCTTCGGATCGCTGCCCATGATGGCGCCGCCACAGGTGTGGGTGCTCTGGTACTTGGTGATGTTGTAATGCTCGCCGGGTTTCTTGGCATCGCCGGCCAGCGCCACCGGGTTGAGGATCTTCGACATCTCCAGCGCCTTGCCCACCAGGAACTGCGAGGCCTTGATCTCGTTGTCGTGCCAGTCGAAGTTGATGCGCAGCAGCGGTCGACCGAAGCCGTCCTTGTAGGTCGGGTCCAGGCTCAGGTAATGCTGCTTGTAGGACATGCAGGCGCCTTGGACCTCGAAATAGAACGAGTGACGGAACGCGTCGCTGGCGGCCTGTTTCCAGGCGGTGCCCCAGTTCGGCGTGCCCGGTGGCACGTTGATCCCGCGCACCGGCCCGCCCCCGGGTTGCCGCGCCCAAATGATGCCGCCGCCGACGAAACCGGCCTTGGCGTTATCCAGCTGGTTGCCGTTGAGGTTGTCCATCGTGGTGCCGGCGCCACCGATACCGATGAACTGATTGGCCTGCACTTCCTTGTTGAAAAACAGCACCACGCGGTTGAGGTTCTGGTAGGAATAATTGCGCCCGACCGTGCCTTCGCCAGTCTGCGGATCGTAGGGTTTGCCGATCCCCGAGAGCAGCATCAGGTGGACGTTGTACAGCGAGAACGCGCACAGCAAGACCAGATCGGCCTGCTGCTCGACTTCCCGGCCCTGAGCATCGAGGTAGGTGACGCCAGTAGCTTTTTTGCCGTCGCTGTCGAGGTTGACCTTGAGCACCTGAGCGTGGGTGCGCAGCTCGAAATTCTTGCGCTGACGCAGCACCGGCAGAATGCTGATGTTGGGGCTCGCCTTGGAGTAGTTCAGGCAGCCGTAGTCGCTGCAGAACCCGCAGGCGTTGCACGGGCCCATCTGACAACCGTACGGGTTGACGTAGGGCGCCGACGCATTGGACGCCGGAATCGGATACGGGTCCCAACCCATCTCCCGCGCGGCCCCGTAGAACATTTCGGCGCCGAGGTAATTGGGGTTCGGGCCCAGGGGAAACTCACGGGAGCGCGAGCCTTCGAAAGGGTTGCCGCCGGGCTGCTTGACCCCGCTGATGATCCCCGCCTTGCCCGACGTGCCGCAGACGTATTCGAAGTGATCGAAGTGCGGTTCGAGGTCTTCGTAGCTGACCGGGAAATCCTGGATGCTCATGTCCGACGGGATGAAGCTTGCGCCGTAGCGCTGCTCGACGTTGGTGCGCAGCTTGAAGTCTTCGGGCAATGCGCGGAAGTGGCAGCCGGACCAGTGACTGCCCGCACCACCGACGCCTGTGCCGGGTTTGAACGAGCCCATCTGCCGATAGGGCACGGCGGTGGACGTCAGGTTGTGGCGCACTGTGACGGTTTCCTGGGCCAGGCTTTGCAGGTAACGGCGATGCACCGACCCTTCCAGTTCGTCGACGACTTTCGGGTAGGCGAAATCCGGCTGCGTGTCGCGGTCTGCACCGCGCTCCAGGACCACCACATTCAGCCCGGCATCGGTCAATTCCTTGGCCATGATCGCGCCCGTCCAGCCCATTCCGACAATGACGGCGTCTACTTTCGGTTTTACGTTTGCCATGTTCAGCCCCTCCGCCCGGACAGATCGACCGGTGCCAGCGGATAGGGCTTGTCGCGTACCGTGATCCAGTCCGTGTAATCGGCACGCATGCCGGGGTAGCCGATCATTTTCCACGCGCCCATGTTTTTGTTGCCGCCATGGGACGGGTCGGCGAAATAGCCGTTGCGCACTTCGTTGAGCAGGTTGCTGAAAAACAGCTTTGAAGCGATGTCCTCCAGCGCCAGCTTGCCGCTCTCGGCGGCCTTGAGCAGGTCTTCCTGTTGGGCCGAGGACACCTCGGCGAAGACTTTGCCGTCGTAGGTATTCTTGCAGTGCGCGTCCATGGCCTTGATGCCGACGCGCAGGGTTTCACGCAGGTTCAGCCGGCCTTGATAGCCGAACTCGGGCGCGGCTTCGAGGAACGGGCCCTGCATGTACCAGATGCCACCGTTGGCGTACGGCGTCTGCATGTGTCGATCGAGAAATTCGGGCACGCCCAGTTCGACGGCGCCGGGGCCGACGTCGTCGGACGGGATAAGGCGATCACAGGCCGCGATGAGAAAGGCCCACTCTTGCGGCGTGAAGAACGTCGGCGTGTAGTCGCCCGCTGCCGCTGCCGCCCCCGGCCCGGCAGGCAGGCTTTGCTGTACGTCGCTGGCGGGCGTTTGCGCGAAGGCACCGGAAGGAAGGCCGGCGCTGGCCAGGGTTACAACGGGGATGAGTGTCAGCGACTTGCGTAGAAAATCGCGACGCGCCGCGGAGGTGTCGTCATCGAACATCGTTCACTTCTCCTGAGACCAAACACGGGTGTGCTTCGTTTTTCTTGCGTTTTCTTCTTAGGAACTCGCCCGACGCTGCGGCGACTGATCCGCAGACGCGAGGCGAATGGATTGCGCACTAATCGTTGCCAGGCTAAGTATCTGGGTGCCATCAAACCAGCTAACGCCTTAGCGCGCCCGGGTTAAACGATTCATCAGATCTTGAATTGGCGGACCAAGGCGCTGAGGTTGCTGCCCAGGGTCGAGACGTCACGCATGGTGCGCGAGCTCTGCTCGGTTTCCTCCGCGAGGTTTTCCACCGCACCGGCGATCTGGTGGACGCTGCGGTTGATTTCCTCGGCCACCGAGGTCTGCTCTTCGGCGGCGCTGGCAATCTGCGCGTTCATCGCGTTGATGGTGCCGATCAGCTGCGAGATGGAATCCAGCGACTGGCCCACTTCGTTGGTCTGCTGGTTGGCGCCCTCGCCTGCCTGAGTGGAACGGCGCATGGCTTCGACGGAGGCATGAGTGCCCGTTTCCAGACGGGTGATCATGCCCTGGATTTCCTGGGTGCTTTGCTGGGTGCGGCTGGCCAGCGCGCGGACTTCATCGGCGACCACGGCAAAACCGCGCCCGGCCTCCCCGGCACGCGCCGCTTCGATCGCGGCGTTGAGGGCCAGCAGGTTGGTCTGATCGGCAATCGAGCGGATCACCGCCAGCACCGAGACGATAGAGCGCACGTCCTGTTGCAGGCTGTCCAGGCTGGTGCCGCTCATGCGGATGTCGTTCACCAGCGAGTTCATCCCGGTGATGCTGGTGCCCACCACTCTGCGCGCGTTATGACCTTGCAGATCGGTTTCGGAAGCGGCCTCGGCGGCCCGTTGCGCGCTGTGTGCCACTTCTTGCGCGGCGGCGGACATCTCGTGAATGGCGGTGGCGACCTGATCGGTCTCCTCACGCTGACGCTGCATGGCCTTCTCGGAACGCAGGGTCTGCTGGGTTGCCTGATTGACCAGCCCGTCCAGGTCGGTGGTCATTTGCGCAACCTGCCGGACCATGGCGTGGATCTTGTCGACGAACTGGTTGAACGAGGCCGCCAAATCACCCAGCTCATCGCGACCGGTCACCACCAGGCGGTGGGTCAAGTCGCCGTCGCCGGCGGCGATGTCGTCCAGGTTGCTTTTGAGAATGCGCAGCGGGCGGACGATGCCGTTGGCGGTCCAGAGGCCCGCCGTCGCCGTGAGCAGCAGCAGAACCAGGGTCACCACGAAGACGCTGCCGAGAATGCTGCGCGTGCGGCTGGCGACGGCGGCCTGCTCCAGGACCATGGCGGCGTCGATGTCGTCCATGTTGATCGCGCTGCCCAGCACCATGTCCCACTTGTCCAGGTACACCGTGTAACCGAGCTTGGGCACTTGCACCGCTTCATCGCCGGGCTTGGGCGCCGCGTAATCGACGTAGTGTTTACCGTTCTTCGCCACTTCCACGAAGGTCTGGTAATGGTAGGTGCCGTCGGGGTCGCGGGTGTCCCAGAAGCTTTTGCCGACGCCCGCCGCGCTGTCACCACGGAAAACCCGGACGCCTTTGGTGTCGTAACCGAAGAAGTAACCGTCTTCGCCGTACTTCATCGGCTTGAGCAGTTCCAGCGCCTTGTTCCGTGCGGCCGTGTCACCGGGGGCGGAGGCATCGTGCAGCGGCTTGATGGTGGTCAACGCCACGTCCACGTAATTTTTAAGCACCTGGCGGTTACGTTCCACCAGTTTCTCGCGGGTGTCCTGCATCTGCTGATCGGCACTGCGCTGCAACACCCACGAGGCGACGCCACTGAGAATCAGCGCGAACAACAGGGCGGGAATGATGGCAAGACAGAGCAGCTTGCGCTTGACGGTAAGCTTCATGGGACGGGTCACCTCCTGGTCGTTAGTCCCCCACTATCGGCCAGAGATCGTACAACTTCAAAGCTTTTGCTGGCAATTTGACGCCAATGTATTGGCTAGTCCGTATCCATATGAATGGGGCTAGAGCCACAGGCCAGGGCCTGCGCAGCGATCAGCGTGGATGGATTTTCACTGGCGGCTTTGATTTAGATAACGGGCAGTTGTCACACAACTCAAGCGCGGTCACTCGATAACGAATGCAGCACACTCGGCGTTGTCGCTTTGGTTCGCTTTGCCCGTCAATCTTGAGGTAACGCACCGGCTGGTAAAGCGGATTGCGGCGTCCATTGGGGAGATGTCGGGCGTTGAGCAACTGGTGACCATGGGTCAGATCGGCGTGAGGCACCGCATTGGCCAGCACACCCAACAGCCACTCGAAATAGTTGCCGGCGTTGCTCCACAGCACCTTGGGGGACAGGCGGAAGTGGCCGGCCAAGGCTTGAATGAACGGCCTGAGGTTATGGTCGAGCAACTCATCGAAACGCTCGAAAGCATCGGCCGGACCGGGCGTCCATTGCTGGCCCGCGTCAGGCAGTTTGAACGCGACAGGCAGGCAATCATCGTCGAGAATCAGCTGCAGATGATCGAGGTGCAGCGGCAGACGATGGTTGAGAATCAGCGAAGCCGCCACCACCGGCGGAATCAGCTTCACGAAGTAGTACTTGCTCCAGATCGACGCCAGCCCGCGCGGGTCGCTCTCGGGATAGGCAGTACCGAATCGCGTTAGGACATCGTTCAGGTAATCGCCGCCGAGAAAGGTGCGTAAAGGCACACCGACGCGAGGGTCGTCGGGCAATACGAGCACATCGCGATAGTGCTCGAAGTCAGCGATAAACAGCGGCGCCAGCGCAGGAATCATGGGGCGATTCGCTGTGCTGGCCGCCTGTTCATCGTGAAGCGGTCAATGGGACTGCTGCCGCGCCAGCACCCACAACCCCTGCTCCAGCGCGGGAAACAGGCTGTTGTTGAAGTTGTTCCAGCGCAGTTCGAGGATGGTGTCGTCGGGCGCGATGGGCGTGTCGAGCACGTCGAACACCACCTCACCGGAATCGATGCCGGTGTCGACGTAATGGAACGACGCGCCGGTCATGTTCACCACCGGCGTGTCGACCATCTCCCGCGTGGTCCAGTCGACCACTTTCTTGCCCCGGGCGCCGTACAGCGCGTCGAGGGTGGCATAGGCGCCGCGCCGTTCGTACGGTGACTCCAGCCGCGTGATGCCCGGGTGCACGTTGAAGATGCGGCGATGGAAATCAGCGCCTTCGCGCACCAGTTCGTCGAGGATCACCAGCAACCCGTCGAGGACCACGACGTCGGCGCCCAGCGCGTGCAGTCGCTCGCCGAGACGTCGCTCGAAATCCGACTTGCCGGCCGGCCTCGCGCTGTCGCCCAAGGGCAAGGCGCGGTAGCTCGACGGCACGTTTTCCAGCAGGTCATCGACCTTGCGCCCCTGCACCGTCAGGCCCGCCGGGTAGAACCAGTGGGCGCCCTGCCCCGGCTTGAACCCGTAGTCCTTGATGCTCTCGCGGTCCCGCGCGGACTCAGGATTCTCGTCGTAGATGATCGCTTCCAGCGAGTAGTGATCGCCGAGGGCGGTGTCGTTGAGCGCCTTGACCAGGTACTCCAGTGGCGAGGTCATGTAACGCTGCTCGCCGTGGTAATCGACGTATTGACCGGCCTTGTCCGCCGCGGCGTTACGCAGCGACCAGACGTAAACAAGCTTGGTTTTCTGCATGAATATCGGACTCAGGAAAGGGTGTGCAGGGTGTCGCCGCTGACGCCTTCGGCCATGGCGACCACGACTTTGCGTTCGCCGCTGAACGGCTTGCGCGAGTGCGCCGTGAGCATGTTGTCGAGCATCAGCACGTCGCCGGTCTGCCAGGGGAAGACCACTTCGCATTCGCTCAGCACGCCACGAATTTCCGCCAGGGCGTCGGCCTCCAGCGGGCTGCCGTCGCCGTAGTAGACGTTGCGCGGCAGGCCTTCTTCGCCGACGGTGTCGAGGAGGATCTCCTGCATCTCCTCGTCCAGGTTCGACAGGTGGAACAGGTGCGCCTGGTTGAACCAGACCCAGTCTTTGGTGCGCGGATGCTGGGCGACGCCTTGCACCAACTGCCGGGTGCGCAGGTCGCCGTCCTCGTTCCAGTCGCACTGGATGCCACGGGGGCGGCAGTAGTCTTCGACGTCGCTGTGGCGCTCGGTGTTGAAGACCTGTTGCCAGGTCAGGTCCAGCCCGTTGCCGTAATTGCGCACGTACATCAGGCGCTTTTCTTCGAAGCGTTTGCGCAGCGCCGGACTGATGCGCTGGAACACCCGGCGGCTGTCGGCAATCGGCGTCTCGCCTCCGCTGACCGCGGCTTTGGCGCAGTAGAAGAAGATGCGCATGGGCCATTCGGTGGTGTAGGCCTGTTCGTTGTGCAGGGGGATCGAGCGGTGGGCCGGGTATTCGGTGGAGGTGTAGACGCCTTTGCCATCGACCTGGCTGCGCGGGGTGGAACCGAATTCGTAGTTGAGCAGCGAGTGGCCGAAGGAGGCGGCGAACTGCTGGAAGCCTTCGACGCCTTCGGGGGTGAAGCCGCTGAAGAGGATGGCGCCGTCGCGCTCAAGCGAGTGGTCAACGACGCTGCGCAGGGCGTCGATTTCGGCGGCCAGGGAGACGCCGGTCTGGCCGGGCTGGACGCGCAGGGGGAAGCCGGCTTCAAGGCGCAGGCGTTCGGGGGTGAGCATGCGCATGTTCATGGGCGGGACGCTCCTGATGTGGCTGAAGGGGGTGGGTTCAGGCCATGGCCTTGCGCAGGCTGAGGGGGCGCATGTCGGTCCAGACGTTTTCGATGTGGTTGAGGCAGGTCTGTTTGTCGCCTTCGACGCCGACGCTTTTCCAGCCGTCCGGGATGGCTTTGTAGTCGGGCCAGATGGAGTACTGTTCTTCGTGGTTGATGACGACCCGGAACTGTGTGTTTTCGCTGTCGAAGCTCATGAGTTATCCCTCGTGGTGTTGGAACGGCGCAGGTAAGCGCGCCTTACCTGAAAGACGAACGAGCGGGCTGGATGGTTAGTGGTTTTTCGCGAAAAACTTAAAAGCGGATCAAGGGCGTCTGCCTGGGGGCAGACTGTTTCGCCTTCGGCGAGTTACTTGGAAAAGCACCCCAAGTAACCAAGGGTGCCTGCTCCTGGTTAGGTTCCTCCTTCGTCGGAATACCTTCACTTCGACGACGCTCCGTGGAGCCCGCGCCGAACGGACATCCATGTCCTGACGGCGCTCTCGCCGCATCCATGCGGCTCGGCCCACTGCGCGTCGTCTGCGTTCAGCCTGCACCCAAGTCGCGTTTGGCGGTGACTGGGCTTTTTGTGTAGGAAGATCAACGGCAGAAGCGAAGAACATGCGGTTGTGATCGTTCCCACGCTCCGCGTGGTAATGCCGCCTAGGACGCTCCGCGTCCCTTCTTAGGTGGGGTGACGCGGAGCGTCACAGGATGCATGCCCACGCGGAGCGTGGGCACGATCGATAAAGGGAAGGGGTGCTATCAGCGAAATTGTTGGGGAGTGGGCTGGCCTCTTCCCGGCTGAAGCCGGTCCTACAAAGGGATCGCAGGCGTCCAGTGGACTTGGCGGTGCCTCGACTGTAGGACCGGCTTTAGCCGGGAAGCGGTTGCGGTTGCGGTTGCGGTTGCCGTTGCCGTTGCCGTTGCCGTTGCTTTTGATCTTCATACACATGAAGTTCAGACGACACCCATCGCGACTTGGGTGCAGGCTGAACGGAGGTCTCGCGGAGTGGGCCGAGCCGCATGGATGCGGCGAGAGCTGCCCCCCGCCATGGATGGCGGATGGCAGCGGGCCCACGGAGCGGGACCGGAGTGAAGGAACCCGACGAAGTCGGGCCCAACCGAGAGCAAGCACCCTTGGTTACTTGGGGTGCTTTTCCAAGTAACTCGCCGAAGGCGAAACGTCTGCCCCTAGGCAGACGCTTTTGATCCTGGCGCAATAAGCCGCACCGCGCACCTCGGGGACAGATTAATTTACGATGAAGCACTGTAAATAAATCGGTTCCCTAACGGCGGTCCCCTAACGGATTACCAGCGGAACGCCACAGTCCCCAGGACCGTACGCTCTTCGCCCCAATAACACCGACCCGCGTTATTGCAGCCGCTCACATACTCCTTGTCGAACAGATTCTTCGCATTCACATCCACCGACCAATGCTTATCGATGTCATACCCCACCAACGCATCCACCAGCGTCACATCGCCCGTCTTCAACTTCCCGTACAGCGTCGGCGCGGTATACGCGAACGTATTGTCGAAATAACGCACCCCGCCACCCACACGGAAACCGCTCATCGGGCCATCCAGGAAGCGATACGTCGCCCAGGTACTCGCCTGATTACGCGGTATGCCGGTCAACTGATGATCCTCGTACAACGACCCCGGGCTGTCCTTCGTCACCCGCGCATCGGTGTAGGTGTACGACGCCGTCAGGCTCAGGTTCTTGGTCACATCACTGTTGACCTCCAGCTCCACGCCCTTCGACTCGCTCTTGCCGATCTGACGGCTGTATCCGTTCGAACCGGAAATCACATCGTGGGTCTTGGTCAGGTCAAACACCGCCGCGCTGAACGTCGTGTTCCAGCCAGCCGGCTCGTACTTCAGACCCACCTCGTACTGCTCGCTGAGAATCGGGTCGAGCAACTCGCCGTTCGGTTGCGACGACTGCTGCACCGGCGTGAACGCCGTCGAGTAACTCACGTACGGCGAAATACCGTTCTCGAACTGGTACATCAAGCCGGTCTGCCAGCTGAAACGATGGTCCCAGCCGTCCAGGTCCGATACGCCACTGATGGTGCCGGCGCGGTTGCGGTACTGGCTGTTGACGAAGTCCTGACGCCCGCCCAGCAGGTAGATCCAGTTGTCGTACTTGCTCTGCAGCTGGCCGTAAACGCCGTACATCTGTTGATCCAGCTGCGAGTTCTGAACCGTCGCGAGCATGCGCGGCTTGGCCGACGGGAACACCGGGTTGAAGGCGTTGTAGGTACCGCCGTTGCCGGCCGCCCAGTCCTGGTTGTACGAAGTGCGGTCGTAGCTCGCGCCCAGCAGCACAGTGTTTTCCAGTGCACCGGAGGTGAAGTGCCCTTCGAACTGGTTGTCCAGCGAGTAAGTGATCGACTTGTTGTCGCGATCGTACGCGGTGCTGGTCAGGGTGCTGCCAAAACCGGCGTTATTCAGGTTGTTCGGCCAAGTCTCGTGACGGTCCAGACGCGATTCCATGAAGCGCGAGTTCTGGCGGAACTGCCAGGTGTCGTTGAGCTGGTGCTTGAACTCGTAACCCAGGGTCCATGTTTCGCGCTCGAAGTCGTCCCAGTTCGGGTTGCCGTTGAACTGGTCCTTGCCGATCTTGCCGTTGACGTTGTTCAGCAAGGTGCCCGCTGCGGGGTAGCCGAGCAGCAGCTTGGTGCGGTCGCGCTGGTAGGACGAGAGCAGGGTCAGCGCGGTGTCTTCGTCGAAGTTGAAGGTCATCGACGGCGCGATGTAGATACGGTCGTCCGGCACCGAATCCACCTGGGTGTCGGCGTTGCGGCCGAGCATGACCACGCGGCCGAGGATGCGGTTGTCGTCGGTCAGCGGGCCGGAGACGTCGAGGGAGAGCTGGCGGCGGTTGTTGCTGCCGTAGGTGAATTTGGCTTCGCCCTGGGGCGTTTCGGTCGGGCGCTTGCTGACCAGGTTGACCAGCCCGCCCGGCGCGTTTTCGCCGTAGAGGATCGAGCTCGGGCCGCGGAACACTTCAGTGCGTTCCAGGCCATAGGGTTCGGTGGTGGTGTCGTAACGGTTGCCTTGCAGACGCAGGCCGTCCTTGAGCAGGCCGTAACCGTAGTCGGTGGCGTTGTAGCCGCGAATGGAGAACAGGTCGCCCGCGAGGCCGTCGCCGACGGCGAATGGCGGGGCGAAGATGCCGGGGACGTAACCGAGGATGTCGGTCAGGGATTGCGAGCCCTGATCCTGAATGCGCTGGCGTGTCACCACTGACACCGAGCGCGGGGTTTCCGACAGCGGTGTGCTGGTCTTGGTGCCGGCCGTGCTGTTTTTCACCTGATAGCCTACGGTTTGCTCCCCTTCGGGTGCTTCGCCGGTGACCACCGAATTCTGCAGCTCGATGGTAGCGCCCTGCTCGGCCTTGGCCGGGGCATCCGCCGCCCACGCCGCGCCGTGGCAGGCGACCGTTGCGACCAGTGCGGCCAAGGCATTGACCTTGAATTGACCCTTGTTATTGCTCGCCATCCGAACTCCCCCTCCCTTTGATATCACACGGGGCAAGGCCCCAAAATTGACCACATATGTCAAAAAAGCGTGAAAATGTAACAAAGAACGTTTCTCATTACCATTCTTATCGTAAAAAAGGGCGAAGGGCCACTGCTGGTCCTACGCCCTGGTTCAACGCTGTTACAACAAGGGTTTAACGCTGTTTGACGGCCGCTGAAACGGCGGCGGCGAAGATGTCGGCGATCTGGTCGATTTGCGTCGCGGTGACGATCAGCGGCGGCAGGAAGCGAATGACCGACGAGTGCCGCCCGCCCACTTCGATGATCAGGCCGCGTTGCAAGCACTCACGCTGAACATTCGAGGCCAGCGCGCCGCTGTGGGGGAAGTGACCGAGGGCGTCCGGGCGGCCGTCGAGATCGACCATTTCCACCCCGAGCATCAAGCCCATGCCACGCACATCACCCATCTGCGGGAAGTCCTTCTGCAGCGAGCGCAGGTGGCCGATCAGGCGCTCGCCCATGGCGGCGGCGTGCAGGTCCAGTTGCTGTTCGCGGACGATGCGCAAGGTTGTCGAACCCGCCACCATCGCCAGCTGATTGCCACGGAAGGTGCCGGCGTGGGAGCCCGGTTTCCACACGTCCAGGGACTTGTTGTAGACGACCACCGCCATCGGCTGGCTGCCGCCGATGGCTTTGGACAGCACCAGCACGTCCGGCACGATACCCGCGTGTTCGAAGGCAAACGGCTTGCCGGTGCGACCGACGCCACACTGGATTTCGTCGAGAATCAGCGGCACGCCAGCGTCGCGGGTGATGCGGCGGATTTCCCGCAGCCAGTTGGCCGAGGTCGGCACCACGCCGCCCTCCCCCTGCAGGGTTTCCAGAATCATCCCGGCCGGCGGCAGGACGCCGCTTTCCGGGTCGGTCAGCTGGTTCTCGATGTAGTGCAGGCCGATGCGCTCGCCGGCCTCGCCACCGACGCCGAACGGGCAGCGGTAGTCGTAGGGAAACGGCAGGAACTGCGCGCCGCCGGCCATGCCGTCCAGATAAGTCTTCGGCCCCAAGTTGCCCATCAGCGCAAGCGCGCCCTGGGTCATGCCGTGATAGGCGCCGTGGTAAGCCATGAGATTGCTGCGCCCGGTGGCGGTGCGTACCAGTTTCAGCGCCGCTTCCACCGCATCGGTACCGGCCGGGCCGCAAAACTGAATGCGCGCGTCCTTGGCGAATTCTGGCGGTAGCAAGGCGAACAGCTCGTTGATGAAATCGTCCTTGGCTTCAGTCATCAGGTCCAGGGTGTGCAGCGGACGCTGGCCGTCGAGGGTGGCGCGCATCGCCTGGATCACCTCGGGGTGGTTATGCCCCAGCGCCAGGGTGCCGGCGCCGGCCAGGCAATCGATGAACCAGCGCCCTTCGCTGTCCTGCACGTGAATGCCCTGGGCGCGCTTGAGTTCCAGGGGGATGCGCCGTGGGTAGCTGCGCGCATTGGATTCCACGGCGGCCTGCCGCTCCAGTCGCGGGGTTGGCGCAAAGCGGTAGTCGGCGTTGGCCACGGCGGCGTCCGGGCTGCTCGACAGCGCCTCGCTGTGGCGGGCGGCAATCGGCGTCACGTTGTGTTGGCTATGCATGTTCGTGCTCCTGGGAATCGTAGGAATGAGGGCGTTCGTTGACCTGCGCGAGGGCCTCGGCAAGCTGAGTGATGAACGGCTGATCACGGACGATCGAAAGGTGGTCGGCGTCGATCCAGGCCGAAACCTGCAAGCGAACACCCATGCCCTGCTCCAGAAGAGCCGGTGCGTTATCGTTATTTTCCGGCGAGCCCTCGGCCCACCAGGCGTAGACCGGCACGCTGAGGGCGTGGATCTGGCGGCATTGATTGGCCAGCTGGCGCATGTGCCGCTCGACGCCGAGCAACTGTTGCCAGTGCGCGTCGGCTTCAAGGCCCTCGTCATCAGCGTCGAGAACCGGGGTTTCCGGCACGGCAGGACGCGGCTGGCCGGCGCCCGGTACGTAGCCGTCGATCAGGCCGACGAACTCAACGCGCTTGCCGAGTCGGGTCAGCAGTCGCGCCATTTCCAGGACCATGGTCCCGCCCATGGACCAGCCGATCAGCCGGTATGGGCCGGACGGTTGCTGTTCAAGCAGCGCCTTGACGTAGTCCCGGGCCATTTGCTCGATGGAACTGTCGCGCCACTGACCGTCCAGCACCTGACGGTTCTGAATGCCCCACACGTCCCACTGCGCAGACAAGCGCCGGGCCAGTGCGTAGTAACCGACCACCGTGCCACTGACCGGGTGCACGCAGAACACCGGCGGTTTGTCACTGGCGCCGCTGCTCAGGCGGATCAGCGGATTCGGCGCGCCGTCGCGGCTGACCGACAGGCTTTGCGGTGCAGTCGATTGCGGCGCGGCCGGTTGCGCCGACGGCAGGCTTTCCAGCAACGCCACCAGCCCGTCGCGATAGGCGGTTTGCAGGCGTTCGATGGTCTGGCGCTGATAGCGCTGACCGCTGAAACGGAAAGTCAGCCCCAGTTGCCCGGCGAACACCTGACCGTTGATTTCCAACTCGCGATTGAGCGGGGTGGACGGATCCACCAGCGCCCCGGCCGACAGCTTCGACGGCGAGAAGCGGCCATCGCCCAGGTCCTGATCGAACTGACCGAGGTAGTTGAACACCACCTTGGGTTCCGCCAGCGCGGCCAATGACTGACGCGCCGAATCGTTGCCCAGATAGCGCAGCAGGCCGAAGCCGACGCCCTTGTCCGGCAAGCCCCGCAGGCTGTCGCGCACGCTGGCGAGGGTCTGGCGTATGTCGTTCGCAGCACGCACCCGCAGCGGGAACAGACTGGTGAACCAGCCCACTGTACGGCCCACATCCAGGCCGTCGGCGAGGGCTTCGCGGCCATGGCCCTCCAGCGCGATGAGGGTGTCGGGCTGGCCACTCCAGTCCTTGAGCGCTTCGGCGAGCACGGCCAGCAGGATTTCATCGGTGCGCGCCGCCAGTGCCGCCGGGGCTTCGCGCAGCAGACGGCGGGTCAGCCCGGCGTCCAGCAGCAGCTCGCACTGTTCGAGGTCCTGTTGCGTGGCGCGGCCTTCCGGGTGGTCCACCGGGCACACCGGCTCGGTGCTGCCGACCTGCTCCCGCCACTGGCCCACTTCGGTTTGACGCTCAGGCGCCTGTGCCGCATCGACCAGATGCCGCGCCCAGCGCTGAAAGCTGCTGGATTTCGGCCCCAGATCGACCGAGCTGCCCGAAGCAATCTGGGCGTAAGCCCGCGCCAGATCCTCCAGCAGCACCCGCCACGACACACCGTCGACCACCAGGTGATGGGCGACCAGCAACAGTTTTTGCCCTTCAGGCATCTGCGCCAGCACCACACGCAGCAGCGGACCGTCGTGCAGGTCAAGGCTGCGCTGGGCCTGTTCGCACAGCGCAGTCATGGCACGCTCGTCGGCCACGTCACGCAGCCATAGGCTGTCGGCAGCCGGTGTTGCTCGATACTGCTGCTGCCAGCGACCGTCGGCGTGCTGATGGAAACTCAGGTTCAGGGCATCGTGATGACCCAGCAGCGCGTCCAGCGCCTTGCTCAGCAATGCCGCTTCCAGCGGGCGCTGCACGTCCAGCAACAGCGCCTGGTTGAAGTGCGCGCGTTTGCTCATCGGCTGCTCGAAGAAATGCGCCTGAATCGGCGTCAACGGCAACTCGCCCTTCGGCGCGTCTTCAATCAACGGCGCTGCGCCGGCCTCGATGACCGTGAGGCGCAGGGCCAGATCCTTAAGCCGCGGATGGCTGAACACGTCTTTGGGCAGCAGCTTGAAACCGACCTGACGCAGACGGGTGATCACCGCCAACGACTGGATCGAATCGCCGCCCAGCTCGAAGAAGCTGTCCTGACGGCTGATGCTTTCGACGCCCAGCAATTGTTGCCAGACCCTTGCCAGCTCGACTTCGCGCTCACTTTCCGGCGCTTCGACGGCCTGACTGCCGAGCTGCGGATCAGGCAGCGCGTTGCGATCGAGCTTGCCGTTGGGCAACTGCGGCAGGCGCTCCATGACCACGATGTGCGCCGGCACCATGTATTCCGGCAGGGTGTTTTTCAGCTGATCCTTGAGGCTGTCTTCCGACAGTTCATTGCCGCCGACATAGCCGAGCAACTGCTTGCCGTTGCCTTTGTCGCGCACGATCACCAGCGCTTCACGCACGCCCTCGCAGGCCTTGAGCGCCGCTTCGATTTCACCGGCCTCGATGCGGAAGCCACGGATCTTGATCTGATGGTCGATACGGCCGAGGTATTCCAGCAGCCCTTCGCTATTCAGGCGCACGCGGTCGCCGCTGCGATAGATGCGTTCGCCAGCCCTGAACGGGTGCGGCAGGAAGCGTTCAGCCGTTGCGCCCGGACGGTCCAGATAACCCCGCGCCACTGCGCCACCCAGATAAAGCTCCCCGGCAATGCCTTGAGGTAACGGGTTCAAATCCGCGTCCATCACGTAGCCCTGACGATCCCCCACCAGATCACCAATCGGCGCGTAGGCGGTGGTGAAATCAGCGGTCTCGGCAGACGCCAGCCACAAGGTCGGTGTGACCACGGTTTCCGTCGGGCCGTAGCCGTTGATGATCCACAGCGGTTGCAGATTTCGGATCACGTCGTGGAGCATTTCCCGGCTGAAGGCTTCGCCGGCGAAGCAGTAGGTTTTCACCCCCGGGCCTTTGCCCTGCACACCGGCCCAGTCAGACAGCTGACGCAAGTAGCTCGGCGGGAACGAGGCCACGGTAATGCCTTCGCGAATCAGCGTGTCGTAGGTCTGTTCAACGCTCCACAACTCCTGATCGCGCAACACCACCCGCGCGCCGTAACACAGCGGCATCATCCACCCTTCGTGGGCGCCGTCGAAACTGATCGACAGGAAGTGGAACTTGCGGTCCTCCGATGTGAAGCGATAGCGCTCGCCGATGGTCTGGATGTGCATCGAGATGTCGGCGTGGGCGATGGCCGCGCCTTTCGGCTTGCCGGTCGAGCCTGAGGTGTAAATCAGGTAGGCCAGTTGCTGCGGATGAATCACCACATTGGGCGCGGTTACTGGCTCGGACGAGCAATCCAGTTCGTCGATGTTCAGCAACGGCACGTCGCCCACCGGCACTCGATCCAATGCGGCATCGTGGCTGATCAACAGCTTCACGCCGCCGTCTTCCAACATGTAGCGCAGGCGCTCGGTCGGGTAATCCGGGTCGACCGGGATGTACGCGCCGCCGGACTTGAGCACCGCATAAAACGCCAGCCACAGATCAATCCCCCGCTCCATGGCAATCGCCACGCGCACTTCGGTGCCGATGCCCCGGGCGCGCAAGGCATGAGCCAGTTGATTGGCGCGTCGGTCGAACTCGGCGAAGGTCAGGCGCTGTTCGCCATGGACCAGCGCGATGGCGTCAGGGCGAATACGCGCGTGGTCGGCAATCAGTTGGTGAATTGGGCGATCAACGTAAGGCGAAAACGGCGGCGTGTTCCACTGATCCAGCGCGGCCAGGTCGGTCTCGCCCAGCAGCGGCAGGTCACCGATGGCGGCGTCGGGCTGGTCGCAAATCGCCCGCAGCAGCGTGACCAGTTGCTCGAACAAACGCGCCACGGTCGACGCATCGAACAGGTCGGTGGCGTAATCGAGGTAGCCACTGATCCTGCCGTCGCGGTGCTCGAAGGTGCCCAGCACCAGGTCGAATTGCGCGCCCTTGATGTCCCAATGGCGCGCTTCGCAGCTCAGGCCGTCGAATTGCAGCAGCGACATATCCGGCTGCTGCTGATGGTTGTAGCTGACCTGGAACAGCGGGTTGACGCTCAGGCTGCGCGCCGGTTGCAGCGCTTCCACCAGTTGCTCGAACGGCAGGTCCTGATGGGCATGGGCGCCGAGCAGGTTGTCCTTGACCTGGGCGAGCAGCGCGGTGAAGGGCTGGTCGCCGCTGAGCTGGGCACGCAGCACCAGGGTGTTGACGAAGAAGCCGATCAAGCCCTGGGTCTGTACCTCCGCGCGTCCGGCCACCGGCACGCCGATGCGCAGGTCGCGCTGGCCGCTGAGGCGATACAGCAGCGTGTCGAACGAGGCCAGAAACAGCATGAACAGCGTGGCGTCGTGGGTCTTGGCGGTCTGGCGCAGCGTGTCGGCCAGGTCTTGCGGCAGCACGAAGGCATGGCGCCCGCCTTTGCCGTCGCGTTCGGCCGGACGCGAACGGTCCGCCGGCAGTTCCAGCACCGGCTGCTCGTCACCCAGCGCCTCGCGCCACCAGTTCAACTGGCGCTCGCGCTCAGCGCCGCTCAGGTGCTCGCGCTGCCAGCGGGCGTAGTCGGCGTAGTGCACGCTTAGCTCCGTAAGTTGCGGCCCAGACAGTTGCACGTCGCTGCCCTGGGCGAACCGGCGATACAACGCGGCGAAGTCCTCCAGCATGACCTGCACCGACCAGCCGTCGGAGATGATGTGGTGCATGCACAGCAGCAGGCGCCACTGATCGTCCGCCACCCGCGCCAGGGCCACCCGCCACGGCGCACGCTCGGCATCGAGGTCGAACGGCTGATTCATGAACGCCTCGGCCAGCGCGTCGAATGCGGCTTCCGGCGCCGCGTTGTCGCGCAGATCGTGACGGCCGATGTGCACGCTGCTGATCGGCAAAATCCGTTGCTGCGGCACCGCCTCCCCGTTTTGCATCGGGGATGGGCGGAAGCAGGTGCGCAGGGTTTCGTGACGGGCCGCCAGGGCGTCGAAGGTCTGCTGCAGGGCATCAAGTTTCAGCGCGCCGCTGAGGTTGAGCACGCACGGCAGGTTGTACGCGACGCTTTCGGGCTCCAGTTGCGCGAGGAACCACAGGCGCTGCTGGGCAAAGGACTGCGGCGCGAACTCGCGGTCGGCACGGGGCTGCAGAACCGGCATCGCCGTCGCAACGGCCTGTGTGTTCAGGTAGTGAGCGAGGTCAGCCAGCACCGGCGACTCGAACAGCGCACGCAGGGGCAGCTCAAGCTTCAGGTCGCGGCGGATCTGGGCCACCAGTTGAATGCCCAGCAGCGAATGACCGCCGAGGGCAAAGAAGTTGTCCTGGCGACCGATTTGCGCGACGCCGAGCAGGTCTTGCCACAACGCCGCCAGCTGGGTTTCGACCCCCGCCAGTGGCGCTTCGAAGGCCCGTTGCTGGATGTGTGGGTCGGGCAACGTCTTGCGGTCGAGCTTGCCGTTGGCGGACAGCGGCAGGCTGTCCAGCGTGACGAAGTGGGCCGGGACCATGTAATCCGGCAGGCGTTGTTTCAGTTGAGTGCGCAGGTGTTCTTCGTCGAAGTCCTCGGCCACCAGATAGCCCACCAGCTGCATCCCAGTGCTGAGTTCACGGGCGATAACCACCGCTTCGCTGACCGCCGGGTGATCCAGCAGCGCCGCTTCGATCTCCCCGATCTCAACCCGCAAGCCGCGCAGTTTGATCTGGTGATCGAGACGGCCGAGGTATTCCACCACGCCGTCGGCACGCCAGCGCGCCAGGTCACCGGTGCGATACAGTCGCTCGCCGGTGCCGAACGGGCTGGCAACAAAGCGCTCGGCGGTCAGGCCGGGACGCTGATGGTAACCGCGAGCCAAACCGTCGCCGCCGATGTACAGCTCGCCGGGCACGCCGATGGGCTGCGGATTCAGGCGGCTGTCGAGAATGTGGATTTGAAGGTTGTTGATTGGACGGCCGATTGGAACGGAAACGCCCGGCTCATCAACGCAGGTCCAATGGGTGACATCGATGGCCGCTTCCGTCGGGCCGTACAGGTTGAACAGGCCGGCGTTTGGCAGGCGCTGCAAGGTCTCTCGCGCCAGGTCGGCGGGTAACGCTTCGCCGCTGCAGACGATGCGTTTCAGGGAAGCGCAGCCAGTGAGATCGTCCTGAGCCATGAAGGCGCCGAGCATCGACGGGACGAAATGCAGCGTGGTGACCTGCTGGTGTTCGATCAGCTTGTTGAGGGCAACAGGATCGCGGTGATCACCCGGCTGGGCGACCACCAAGCGCGCGCCCACCATCAGCGGCCAGAAAAACTCCCACACCGACACGTCAAAACTGAACGGCGTTTTTTGCAGCACGGCGTCGGATGCGTCGAGGGCATAAGCCTCTTGCATCCAGGCCAGACGGTTGAACAGCGCGGCGTGAGTGTTGCCCGCGCCCTTGGGTTTGCCGGTCGAACCGGAGGTGTAAATCATGTAGGCCAGTTGTTCGGGGTGCAGCTCTACAACTGGCGCTGTGATGGGATAATCCGCCAGTGCCAGGTGATCGAGGTTCACCACTCGCAGGCCTTCAACAACCGGGAGGTCATTGATCACGGCATCGTGGCTCAGCAGCAACCCGATCCCGGCGTCTTCGAGCATGTAGCGCAAACGGTCCGCCGGATATTCCGGGTCCAGTGGCACATAGGCAGCACCGGCTTTGAGCACCGCATACAGCGCAACCACCATCTCAACCGAACGCAACGCCGCCACGCCCACCAGCGATTCCCGGTCGACGCCCTGCTCGCGAAGGTAATGGGCCAGCTGATTGGCCCGCTGATCCAGCTCGCGATAACTCAGTACCTCATCGCCAAAGCGCACCGCTTCCCGCTCAGGATGCAACTGCGCCAGACGCTCAAACTGGCGATGAACAAACGGTTCGGTGTTAGCCCACTCCCGCGCCGTGTCATTGACCACCGCCAACTGCGCGCGATCCTCGGCATCCAGCAGCTCGAAATCGCCAATCGCCGCGTCCGGCTGCTCGATCAACTCGGCGAACAGCTGCTCAAAGCGAGCATGCAGCCGCTCGATACTGCCGTGATCAAACAGATCCGTGGCGTAATTCCACGACCCACCCAGCCCGCCCTCGGCGTCTTCGTGGGTGTTCAGCGCCAGGTCGAACTGGCTGCTGCCGTCGTCCAGCGGCAGCACGTCGGCGCGCAGACCCGGCAGCCCGGCGAGTGATTCGAAGTTCTGCTGCTGGTGATCGTAGGCCACCTGGAACAGCGGGTTGTGGCTCAGGCTCCGCGCAGGTTGCAGCGCCTCGACCAATTGCTCGAACGGCAAGTCCTGATGGGCCTGGGCGCCGAGGGTTCGTGTCTTGGCCTGCTCCAGCACCTGGCGATAGCTCAGCTCGGCAGACACCTCGGCGCGCAGCACCTGGGTGCTGACGAAAAAGCCGATCAGCCCTTCGACTTCCAGCCGCGAACGACCGGCAATCGGCACGCCGATGCGCAGGTCGTTCTGCCCGCTCAGGCGGTGCAGCAAGACTTGGTACGCCGACAGGATCGCCATGAACGGCGTAACGCCCTGCTGTTTCGCGAACCCGCGCACGCGCTGACTGAACGCGTCGTCAAAGGTGAAAAGCACCCGGTCGCCGCGATAGCTTTGCTGGGGCGGACGCGGCCGGTCGGTCGGCAGTTCCAGCACCGGATGCTCGTCACCCAGTTGCTCGCGCCAGTAGTTCAGTTGCCGCTCGCCCTCGCCCGCCGCCAGCCATTCGCGCTGCCAGGCGGCAAAGTCGGCGTATTGCGCCGGCAATGGCGCGAGTTGCGGCGCGCGGTTTTCCACGGCCGCGCGGTACAGCTCGCAGAATTCCTGCAGCAGCACGCGCACTGACCAGCCGTCCGAGATCATGTGGTGCAGGCACAGCAGCAGACGCTGTTCGTCGGCCGCGACACGCACCAGCGCCAGTCGCCAGACGGGGCTGCGGGACAGGTCGAACGGGCGCTTGACGAAGGCCTGGGCCAGGGCGTTGAAAGCAGTGTCGAGATTCGGCTCGGCGGTGATGTCTATCCGCTCAATCTGCACCGACTGGGCAGGCTCAATCTGCTGCATCGGCACGCCATTGACCGCCAGGAACCGTGTGCGCAGCACTTCATGACGCGCGGTCAGGCCGTCGAAGGCCGCCTGCAACGCAGCCTCGTTCAGCTCGCCGTGCAGGCGCACGGCGCCCGGCAGGTTGTAGGCGTGGCCGCCGGGTTGCAGTTGATCGAGGAACCACAAGCGCTGCTGGGAAAACGACTGCACGGCAAGGGCTTGCCGGCGCGGGGTCAGCTCAAGCTGCTTGGCATCGGTGGATGCCAACCCGGCAATGCGCTGGGCGAAATCACTGAGGCGCGGCGCGTCGAACAGCGCGCGCAGCGGCACGCTCAGTTGATGCTCATGGCGCAGACGGGAGATCAGCTGCATCGCCAGCAGCGAGTGGCCGCCGAGTTCGAAAAAGTGATCGTTGCGACCCACGGCGTCGATTCCCAGCAGTGGCTGCCACAGCGCCGCCAATTGCTGTTCAAGCACCGTTTGCGGCGCCTGATAATCGCTGGAAATCACCTGCGGGTCAGGCAGCGCGTTGCGGTCCAGTTTGCCGTTGGGCAACTGCGGCAGGCGCTCCATGACCACGATGTGCGCCGGCACCATGTATTCCGGCAGGGTGTTTTTCAGTTGCTGCTTGAGGCTGTCCTCGGCCAGACCGTTGCCGCCGACATAACCCAGCAGGAGCTTTCCGTTCGCGCTGTCACGGACAACGACCAAGGCTTCGCGCACGCCGTCGCAGGCTTTCAGCGCCGCTTCGATCTCGCCGGCCTCAATGCGGAAGCCACGGATTTTGATCTGATGGTCGATACGGCCGAGGTATTCCAGCAGCCCCTTGCTGTTCAGGCGCACGCGGTCGCCACTGCGATAGAGGCGCTCACCGGCCTTGAAAGGATGCGGCAAGAAGCGCTCGGCGGTGGCGCCGGGACGGTCCAGATAACCCCGGGCCACGGCGCCACCCAGATAGAGTTCGCCCGCAATCCCTTGGGGCAGCGGATTGAGGTCCGCGTCCATCACATAGCCTTGGCGATCACCGACCAGATCACCAATCGGCGCGTAGGCGGTGGTGAAATCGGCGGTCTCGGCGGAGGCCAGCCACAGGGTCGGGGTGACCACCGTTTCGGTCGGGCCGTAGCCGTTGATGATCCACAGCGGCTGCAGATTGCGGATCACGTCGTGGAGCATTTCGCGGCTGAAGGCTTCACCGGCGAAGCAGTAGGTCTTCACGCCAGGACCCTTGCCCTGCACGCCGGCCCAGTCGGACAGCTGGCGCAGATAGCTCGGCGGGAACGAAGCCACGGTGATGCCTTCGCGAATCAGCGTGTCGTAGGTCTGCTCGACGCTCCACAGCTCTTGATCGCGCAGTACAACGCGAGCGCCGTAACACAGCGGCATCATCCAGCCTTCGTGGGCGCCGTCGAAGCTGATCGAGAGGAAGTGAAACTTGCGATCCTCCGGCGTGAAGCGATAACGCTCGCCGATGGTCTGGATGTGCATCGAGATGTCGGCATGGACAATGGCCGCGCCTTTCGGTTTGCCGGTCGAGCCCGAGGTGTAGATCAGGTACGCCAGTTGCTGCGGGTGAATCACCACATCCGGCGCGGTTACTGGCTCGGACGAGCAATCCAGCTCATCGATATTTAACAGCGGCACATCACCGACCGGCACACGACCCAGCGCAGCGTCGTGGCTGATCAGCAGCTTCACGCCGCCGTCTTCCAGCATGTAACGCAGGCGCTCGGTCGGGTAATCCGGGTCCAGCGGGATGTACGCGCCGCCCGCCTTGAGCACGGCATAAAACGCCAGCCACAGATCAATCCCCCGCTCCATGGCGATTGCCACTCGAACTTCAGTGCCGATGCCTCGCGCCCGCAGCGCATGAGCCAGTTGGTTGGCACGACGGTCGAACTCGGCGAAGGTCAGGCGCTGTTCGCCATGGACCAGCGCGATGGCGTCAGGACGACGGCGTGCGTGGTCGGCGATCAGCTCGTGAATCGGCCGATTCACATACGATGAAAACGGCGGCGTGTTCCACGCGTGCATCTGCTGGATGTCGCCTTCGGTGAGCATCGACAGCTCGCCGATGCGCGCATCGGGGAAGCGGCAGACCCCGTCCAATAGCGCCTGGAAATGCCCGCACAGACGCGTGATCTGTTCGGCGCTGAACACGTTGCTGTGGTAGTTGACGTGAACGTGCGCCTGCTCGCCCGCCACCACCGCCAGGCTCAGCGGGTAGTGGGTCTTGTCGCTGAGTTCGACGGAACCCAGGTTGACGCCATTGGCCTGCTTGTCCCGCAGCACCGCGTCCACCGGGTAGTTCTCGAACACCAGCAGGCTGTCGAACAGGTCACGACCGGCATGACCTGCATAGCGCTGGGCCTCGAACAGCGGCGTATGCTCGTGCTCGCGCAGTTCCAGGTTGTGGGCTTGCAGGTCATTGAGCCAGTCGCCGACCTTCTGCTGCGCTTGCGGCGCCTGCACCAGCGGCAGGGTGTTGATGAACAGCCCGAGCATGCGTTCGATGCCCGGCACTTGCGCGGAACGACCGGACACGGTGGCGCCGAACGCCACCCGTTGCTGGCCGGTGTAGCGCTGCAACAGCAACACCCACACCGCCTGAATCAGCGTGTTGACGGTCACGCGCTGGCGGCGGGCGGCGCTGTTCAGCAGTTCGCTGTTCAGATCCATGGACGTGACCCGCACCTGGTTCGGCAACGGCTCGCCCGTGCTGGAGGTCGGTGCGGTCAGCGCTGCTGCCATCATCGTGGGCTGATCGAAACCGGCCAGATGGCTCTGCCAGAAGGCCTTGCTGCGCTCGGCATCCCGGCTCAGCAGCCATTCGACGTAGTCGCCGTAATGCCCGGCGGGCTGCGGGGTGGCGTCGGACATCGCCGCCTGAATCACTTCGCCAAGCACCGCGGCGCTGCTCCAGCCGTCCAGCAAAATGTGGTGGAAGGTCCAGACCAGTTTCCACAGCGTCTCGCTTTGGCGAACCAGCAGCACGCGCATCAGCGGCGCGGCGTGCAGGTCGAACGGGGTTTCGCGCTCGTTCGCCAATACGTCGGCCAGTGCCTGATCGCTGCCGCCCGGTTCCAGTTCACGTAGATCCAGTTCGCGCACCACCAACGCCGCATCGCGACGAATCAGTTGCACCGGCTGTTCGCTGCCGGAGACGCGCAGGAAGGCCGCACGCAGGATCGGATGACGCTGCACCGCCGCCGCCCACGCCGATTTAAAACGGGCCACCGGCAAGTTTTCGATGTCCAGAGCCACCTGGTTGATGTACAGATCGCGGGCGCTGTCGGGATCGACGACCTCGCTGCCGCTCAGCTCGGTGTGAAACAGCAGACCTTGCTGCATCGGGGTCAGTGGGTACAGCTGTTCGATGTCCCATGCGGCGACCGGCAGTGCGTCGAGTTGTGCCTGAGTCAACGCCAGCGCCGGGAAGTCCGACGGGGTGACCGCAGCGTGGCGGCGGCAGTGTTCGATCACCTCGTTCAGCGCTTCGCCGTAGGCGTCTAGCAAGCGTTGGATCGACGCCGATTCATGGCGCTCGCTGCTGAAACTGCAGGTCAGGCTGAACTGGCCGTCACGGATTTGCGCATCGATGGACAGCTCGCCATTGAGCGGCGCATCGGCGGCGCGCTGGGCACCGCTGCCCTCCTCGGCCAGATTGAAAAGCCCGCTGCTGTTTTGCAGCCGTCCCATGTAATTGAACAGCACGCAACCGTCCAGCGCCGGCAAGGTTTCGCCGCGCAGATGGCGCAGCAGACCGTAACCCAGGCCGCCGTTGGGCACGGCGCGCAGGGTTTCCTTGGTGTGTTTGAGTGCCGCATCGAGGTCGTCGTCGGCGTGCAGGCTGACCGAGTACAGGCTGGTGAACCAGCCGACGGTGCGCGCCGGGTCAACGCCGTCGAACAGGTCTTCGCGGCCGTGGCCTTCCAGGGCGATCATCGCCTGGGACTCGCCGCTCCAGCGCTTCATCGCGCGGACCAGCGCGGTCAGCAGCAGGTCGTTGATCTGCGTGCGATACGCCGCCGGCGCCTCGCTGATCAGCTTTTCGGTGCGAGCAGCGTCCAGTTGCAAATGCAGCTGGCGCACGTTGTTTTGTCGCGCCTCTCCCTTCGGATTGGCGCAGGGCAACGCGGGTGCTGACGGCAGGTTGCGCCAGTATTCGGCTTCGGCCAGCACGGCGTCGCTGTAAGCGAAATCGAGCAGGCGGTTGGCCCAGCGCTGGAACGACGCGGCCTTGTCGCCGAGATCGATGGCGAGGCCGGCTTGGGCCTGGGTGTAGGCGTTTTGCAGGTCCTCCAGGAGGAGGCGCCACGACACGCCATCCACCACCAAATGATGCACCACCAGCAACAGACGCTCGCCGCCTTCGGCCAGGGTGAAATGCACGGCGCGCAGCAAGGGGCCGTCCCTCAGATCGAGGCTGGCCTGGGCTTCGGCGCAGGTTGTGGTCAGCTCGTTCAGGCTGGTTGTACGCTGCCAGATCAGGCCGTCATGAGCCTGCTCGTCCGTAGAAAGCTCTGCACGATAGCGTTGCTGCCACTGGCCGTTGTCCTGCTGGACAAAGCGCATGCGCAGGGCGTCGTGGTGGTTGAGCACGGCGTGAAGGGCTTGGGTCAGCGCCGGGAGGTCCAGCGCTTCGCTCGGGTTCAACAGCAGCGACTGGTTCCAGTGACTGCGTTGCTTCATCGGCTGCTGGAAAAACCAGTGCTGGATCGGCGTCAGCGGGATGTCGCGGTTCAGCTCGATGCGCTCGACCGCAGGCGCATCCTGACTGACCACCTGGGCGACCTGGGCCAGTTCGGCGATGGTCTGGCGTTCGAACATCTGCCGGGGCGACAGCACGATGCCGGCCTTGCGGGCGCGGGAGATGATTTGCAGGCTGAGGATCGAGTCGCCACCGAGGGCAAAGAAGTTGTCCTGGCGACCGATTTGCGCGACGCCGAGCAGGTCTTGCCACAACGCCGCCAGCTGGGTTTCGACCCCGGCCAGCGGTGCTTCGAAAGCGCGCTGCTGGATCTGTGGGTCGGGCAGCGCCTTGCGGTCGAGCTTGCCGTTGGCCGACAGCGGCAGGCTGTCCAGCGTGACGAAGTGGGCCGGAACCATGTAATCCGGCAGGCGTTGTTTCAGTTGGATGCGCAGCTGTTCTTCGTCGAAATCTTCGGCGACCAGATAGCCCACCAACTGCATGCCGGTGGCGAGTTCACGGGCGATAACCACCGCGTCGTTGACGGCTGGGTGATCCAGCAGCGCCGCTTCGATCTCGCCGATTTCCACGCGCAAGCCGCGCAGTTTGATCTGGTGATCGAGACGGCCGAGGTATTCCACCACGCCGTCGGCACGCCAGCGGGCCAGGTCGCCGGTGCGGTACAAACGCTCGCCACTGCCGAACGGACTGGCAACAAAACGCTCGGCGGTCAGCCCCGGACGCAGGTGATAACCGCGCGCCAGGCCGTCGCCGCCGATGTACAGCTCGCCCGGCACGCCGATGGGCTGCGGGTTGAGGCGGCTGTCGAGGATGTGGATTTGAAGGTTATTTATCGGGCGACCGATGGGCACGGAAACGCCCGGCTCATCAACGCACGTCCAGTGAGTCACGTCGATGGCCGCTTCCGTCGGGCCATACAGGTTGAACAGGCCGGCGTTGGGCAGGCGTTGAAGGGTTTCCCGCGCCAGATCGGCAGGCAAGGCTTCGCCGCTGCAGACGATGCGTTTCAGGGACGCACAGCCGGCGAGATCGTCCTGAGCCATGAAGGCACCGAGCATCGACGGGACGAAGTGCAGCGTGGTGATCTGCTGTTGTTCGATCAGCGTCTTCAACAGCAGCGGATCGCGATGATCCCCCGGCTGAGCGACCACCAGACGCGCACCCACCATCAACGGCCAGAAGAACTCCCAGACCGACACGTCGAAACTGAACGGCGTTTTTTGCAATACCGCGTCTGATGCGTCGAGTGCGTAAGCCTCTTGCATCCAGGCCAGACGGTTGAACAGTGCGGCATGGGTATTGCCGGCGCCCTTGGGTTTCCCCGTCGAGCCGGAGGTGTAAATCATGTAGGCCAGCTGCTCGGGGTGCAGCTCTACAACTGGCGCTGTGACGGGATAATCCGCCAATCCCAGATGATCCAGATTCAGCACCCGCAGGCCTTCCACGACCGGCAAATCAGCGATCACCCCATCGTGGCTCAGCAGCAACCCGATCCCGGCGTCTTCCAGCATGTAGCGCAGACGATCTGCCGGGTACTCAGGGTCCAGTGGCACATAGGCAGCGCTGGCTTTGAGCACCGCATACAGCGCAACCACCATTTCCACCGAACGCAACGCCGCCACGCCCACCAGAGATTCCCGCCCCACGCCCTGTTCGCGCAGGTAATGGGCCAGCTGATTCGCACGCTGATCCAGTTCGCAATAACTCAACACCGCATCGCCAAAGCGCACAGCCTCCCGCTCGGGATGTGCCTGCGCCAGCCGCTCAAAATGCCGATGCACAAACGGCTCGGTATCAGACCAATCCCGCGCCGTGTCATTGACCACCGCCAACTGCGCGCGGTCCTCAACATCCAGCAACTCGAAGTCGCCAATCGCCGCATCCGGCCGCTCCAGCAACTCGGCAAACAGCTGCTCAAAACGCCCATGCAGCCGCTCGATGCTGCCGTGATCAAACAGATCCGTGGCGTAATTCCAGTTCCCCGACAGTTCCCCCGCCGCGTTTTCCCAGGTGTGCAGCGCCAGGTCGAACTGCGCGCTGCCGTTGTCCAGGGGCATCAGCGTGGCGTTGAGGCCGGGCATCAATTGCAGCGCTTCGTCCTGGCGTTGCTGATGGTTGTAGAGCACCTGAAACAGCGGGTTGTGGCTAAGGCTGCGTTCCGGCGCCAGGGCGTCCACCAGTTGCTCGAACGGCAGGTCCTGATGGGCTTGTGCGCCCTGGGAGGCCAGGCGAACGCTGTCGATGATCTGGTTGAAACTGGCGTCGGCCTGCACGTCGCCGCGCAGAATCTGGGTGTTGACGAAGAAGCCGATCAGGCCCTCGGTTTCGGCGCGCTGACGGCCGGCAATGGGCACGCCGATGCGCAGATCGGTCTGGCCGCTCATCCGCTGCAACAGCACTTGATAGGCAGCCAGCAGGACAGTGAACAAAGTCACGCCGCGCTGCCGGGCCAGTTCACGCATACGCCCGGACAGTGCCGCGTCGAAGCTGAACGGCAGGCGCGCGCCACGGAAACTCTGGCGCGCCGGGCGTGGACGGTCCGCCGGCAGTTCCAGCACCGGCGGCTCGTCGCCCAGTTGTTGCTGCCAGTAGGCGAGTTGCCGATCACCCTCGCCCGCGTCCAGACAGGCGCGCTGCCACAGGGCGACATCGGCGTAGCTGAGCGGCAGCGGTGGCAGTGAGTCAGTATCGTTTTGAAGGGCGGCGCGATAGGCCTCGACGAAATCCAGCAGCAGCACTTGAATCGACCAACCGTCGGCGATGATGTGGTGCAGACAGACCAGCAGCACGTGATCGTCTGCGGCGCGTTCGATCAACGCCACGCGCCACAGCGGGCCCTGGGCCAGGTCAAACGGGCGTCGGGCGAAGGCGTCGGCCAGCGCCTGCACTTCGGCTTCGTCAGCCGCGCGCAAACGCTCGAATGGCAACGATTGACCAGGTTGAATCACCTGCTCCGGCGTGCCGTCTTCAGCGGTGGCGAACACCGTGCGCAGGCTGGCATGCCGCTCGGCCACGCGCTCGAACGCCGTTCCCACAGCCCCGACATTCAGCTCGCCCTTCAGGCGCAAGGCACCCGGCAGGTGATACGTGCTGTTGCCCGGTTCCAGTTGCTCCAGAAACCACAGACGCTGCTGGGAAAACGACGCCGGGCTGCGCTCGCCCGCCACACCCGGTGGCACCGGCAACGACGACGCATCCAGGCCCTGCTCGCGCAGCTTGTTCAAAAACACCCGACGCTGAGCGCTGCCAAGGCTGAGGAAACGCGCGGCCAGCGCCAGCAGCTTGCTCTGTGAAGTCATGCTCGGTTGCGACATCAGTTGCTTTCCTCCAGCTCATTCATTAACTCGTCCAAGGCATCGAGCCGGTCGAGTGTCAGGGTCTGCCCCTGCAAGGTGTCGATCAGCGCCGCCTGGGCGGCGACGGTGGTGGCTTCGAAGGCCTGGGCCAGCGGGATGCTCACCCCGAGGCGCTCGCGAATGCGCGACAGCAGCCGCGTCGCCAGCAACGAATGGCCGCCGAGTTCAAAGAAGTTGTCATGACGACCGACCTGCTCAACCTTCAGCAGGCTCTGCCAGAGTTCGGCGAGGACTTCCTCACGCTCGCCCTGTGGCGCTTCGAACACGCGCTCTTCCAGGCTCGGCGCCGGCAGTGCCTTGCGGTCGAGCTTGCCGTTGGCATTGCGCGGCATCTGTGGCAGCACAACGACGTGGGCCGGCACCATGAACGCCGGCAGGGTCTGCGCCAGCGCGCTTTTCAGCACGTCGCTGGACAACGCCTGCTGCGCCTCGGCGACCACATAGGCCACCAGTTGCGGGCCGTGGGCCGTCGGTAGCGCGCTGACCACGGCGTCGTGCACCCAGGGTTGCGCCAAGAGCAGGTTTTCGATTTCGCCCAGCTCGATGCGCTGGCCGCGGATCTTCACCTGGAAGTCCGCCCGGCCGACGTATTCCAGCGCGCCGTCGGCGTTCCAGCGGGCCAGGTCGCCGCTGCGATACAGCCGCGCACCGGTTTCGCCAAAGGGATCGGGCAGGAAGCGCTCGGCGGTCAGCCCTGGCCGCGCGGCATAGCCACGGCCGACGCCAACGCCGCCGATGTACAGCTCGCCCACCACACCGGGCGCGGCCAGTTGCAGGTTGGAATCCAGCACGTACAGGCCGTTGTTGTCGGTGGGCCGGCCAATCGGCATGTTGGCGTTGAGGGCGGGCGCGGCGGTCAGAGTGTGCAGCGCGACATCGTCGGCGCACTCCGCCGGACCGTAGGCGTTCACCAGCGGCACCTCGGGGTAGCGGGCAAACCAGCGCGCGGCGAGGTCGGTGGTCAGCGCTTCGCCGGTCGGCAGCAGCCAGCGCAGGGCATCGAGTCGCTGGGGTGCGACCGCGAGCATGGCGTCGATCACCGCCGGCACGCATTCCAGCACGCTGACCTGATTGGCCGCGACTGCCTCCAGCAGGCGTTGCGGGTCCTGGACCACGGCGTCCGGCAGGATTTCCACGCGCCCGCCGAACAGCGGCGCGGTGAGGAACTGCCACACGGAAATGTCGAACCCGGTGGCGGCGGTCTGGGCAATGACATCGCCCTCGCCCAGCCGCAGATACGGCAGCTTGGACATCTGGTTGTTGAGCATGCCGCGCTGGTTAACCATCACCCCTTTCGGCTCGCCGGTGGAACCGGAGGTGTAGATGACGTAGGCCAGTTGCTCGGCCGTTGCGTAGCGGCCCGGGTTCTCGTCGGCGGACTCATCGGCGCGAGCCAGCACGTCCTCAAGCACCCGCACACGGGGCTTGCGTTCAGCCAGCGCGACGATCGCCTCGACCTGGGGCAGACACTCCCGCGGCGTCAGCAATACCGGCGCGGCGCTGCTGACCAGCATGCGCGCGCTGCGCCCGGCCGGGTGACGATCATCCAGCGCCAGATAGGCCGCACCGGCCTTGAACGCGCCGACGATCATGCTCAACAACGGCAGACCGCGGGGTGCGAAGAGCGCCACCACGTCGTCGCCCTGTACGCCCGCTGCGATGAGGCCGTGACCGATGCGGTTGGCCTGACGATTGAGTTCGCGGTAGCTCAGGCGTTGACCCTGACAACGGGCCACTTCCTGGGCCGGATGGGCCAGCACCCGCGCCTCGAAACGCTCCAGGTAGCTGATGTCGTACCAATGCGGTTGCACCGGGCCGAGCCCTTGGGCCAGCAACTGCTCGCGCTCGTTGTGCTCAAGGATCTGCAACTGGCTCAGGGTCTGCTGCGGGTTGTCGATCAACTGGGTCAGCAAGCGGCGGAAATGGCTGACCAGCGTGCCCATCTCGGCGTCGTTGAAGTGCCGGCTGTCGTAGGTCAACTGCAGTTGCAGGGATTCACCCGGCAGCAGCACCACGGTCAACGGGTAGTTGGTGTGGGTGCGGTTGGCCAGCGGGTTGATGCGGTATTCGTTCACGGCCTGCTGCACCTCGGCACCCAACGGAACGTTCTCGAAAACAAACAGGCTGTCGAACAGCGGCTGGCCGCGCGGGGTATCGGCGAGCAGCTGAATGTCGGCCAGGGACAGGTGTTCGTGCTGGCGCATGTCGGCGTTCTGCCCCTGCAAGGCATTCAGCAGCTCCAGCGCCGACGCGCCCATGCCCGGCCGGCGGATGCGCAGCGGCAAGGTGTTGATGAACAGCCCCAGCGCGCTTTCGATGCCTTCCAGCTCGGTCGGACGACCGGCCACGGTGACGCCGAACAGCACTTCGTCGCGGTCGGCATGGCGCATCAGCAACAAGGCCCAGGCGGCCTGCACGAAGGTGTTCGCCGTCAGACGATGCTGACGGGCTTGTTCGGCCAGTTTCGTCGTCTGCTCGACACCCAGGGCCAAGGTCACGTCGCGCATTTGCGAATCACCCTGAGGACTGTGGCGGTACGGCAGTGGCGTGACGTCGGTGAAGCCCGCCAATGCGTTGCGCCAGTAATCGCGGCTCACCGCTTCGTCCTGCTCGGCGAGCCAGGCGAGGAAGTCGCGGTACGGCCGCGCCGGCGGCAGGCTGACCTGACGCCCATCCAGGAACGCGCGGTAATGGGCGAAGAATTCAGTGAGCATCAGGCCCCGGCACCAGGCGTCGATCAAGGCGTGGTGGTGGCTCTGGACGATGCGGAAATCCGCCTCGCCGAACTTGATCAGGCGCAGGCGCAGCAACGGCGCCCGGGCGAAATCGAAGCCCTGCTCGCGCTCGCTTTTCAGCAGGTCTTCAAGCTCGGCCTCGGCGGCGTCCCGGGACAGATGGCTGAGGTCGATCAGTTGCACCGGCGACGGCACGCGGCGCATCACGATCTGACGCTGCACGCCGCTTTCCAGCCCATGAAACGCCGTGCGCAACGCCGGGTGTCGCTGCACCACTTGCTGCCAGGCGAATTTGAACGCCTCAAAATCCACGTGACTGCCGACGTCGTACTGATCCTGCATCAGGTAGATGCCGTTGCCCTGCTCCAGCAGGCTGTGCAGCAAAATGCCCTGCTGCATGGGCGCCAGCGGCAGGATGTCTTCGATCTCCCGCGCGGGGATGCCCAGCCCGTCGAGTTGCGTTTGATTCAACGCCGCCAGGGGGAAGTCCGACGGCGTCAGGCCGGCATTGGTTTCATCGCTGCAATGGGCGATCAGCTGCAACAACTGCGCTTCATACAGCGCGACCAGTTGCTCGATGCTGTCGCGGCTGAAGCGTTCGCGGCTGAAGGTCCAGTCCAGCTGCAACTCGCCGTCGCGGACTTGGCCGTCCACCGCCAACGCATTGGCCAGCGGCCCTTGGGGGTCGCGCGCATTAGCCGGTGTGCGGCTCGACAATGCGAACAGCGCGCCCTCGCTGTCATCGAAGCGGCCGAGGTAGTTGAAGGTCACGCCCTGCCCGATCAGCTCCGGCAAATCCGCCCCAGCGATGTACTTCAGTAGTCCGTAGCCGAGGCCTTTTTCCGGTACCGCGCGCACGGCTTCCTTGACCGCCTTGAGGGTGGCGACCGCGTCATCCGCAGCGTCCAGCGCCAGTGGGTACAGGCTGGTGAACCAGCCGACGCTGCGGCTCAGGTCCAGGGTGCCGGTGGCGTCTTCGCGGCCATGGCCTTCGAGGCTGATGACCTGGCGACGACGGCCGCTCCACTGCCACAGCGCCTGGGACAATGCCGCCAGCAGCAGGTCGTCGATGCGGGTGCGATACGCCGCCGGGGCTTCGCTGAGCAGGCGACGGGTGTTGGCCACGTCGATTTTCAGCTGCAGGGTTTCGCTGTCACCGACAAGGCTCTCTACCGAAGCATCGCCGGGCAGAGTGGCATCGGCGGCGTTCAGCCCTTGCCAGTACGGCAATTGGTTTTGCAGCTCAGGGCTATGCGCCAGGGTGTTCACCGACTGCGACCAGGTCTGGAAGCTGGCGGTTTTATCGGCCAATGCCACGCTCTTTCCAGCCGCCAGTTGGCGGTAAGCGAGTTGCAGATCTTCCAGCAGCACCCGCCACGACACGCCGTCCACGGCCAGGTGATGGATCGCCAGCAGCAACCGCGCTTCGCCCGACGGCAGACGCGCATGCACCAGCCGCAGCAGCGGACCGGTGTCGATGTTCAGGCTGCGCTGGGCTTCGTCGTTGAGCGAATCGAGGTCGTCTTCGCGGCTCAGTTCGCAGGTCCACAGCACGCGCTCGGCACTTTCGCTGTCGCGGTAACGCTGCTGCCACTGGCCTGCATCGTTCTGATGGAAGCTCAGGCGCAGGCTGTCGTGGTGGGCCAGCACAGCGGCGAGGGCCTGCTGCAATAGCGCGGTGTCCAGCGCCTGGGGCACGTCGAGCAACAGCGACTGGTTCCAGTGCTGACGCTGGGCGATGGGCAGGCTGAAGAAGCGCGCCTGAATCGGCGTCAGGGCAAACTCGCGGGGCGCAACGGCGGCCGTGACGGGCGCAGCGGCAGGCTTGGCTTCGGCCACCGTGGCGACTTGGGCGAGTTCGGCGATGGTCTGTTTTTCGAACAGCTGCTTGGGCGTCAGGCGAATGCCCTGACGCCGCGCCCGGGCAATGATCTGCAGGCTGAGAATCGAGTCGCCGCCGAGGGTGAAGAAGTTGTCGTGACGGCCCACCGCTTCGACGTTCAACGCCGCTTGCCAGAGCGCGGCGAGTGCAGCTTCGACCCCTTCGTGAGGCGCTTCGAAATCTTCCGATGTTGTGGTCGGCGACGGCAGCGCGCTGGCGTCGAGCTTGCCGTTGGCGGTCAGCGGGAAGGCGTCGAGGGTCAGGATATGGCTCGGCACCATGTAGTCCGGCAGGCTGTGGGCCAGCTGTGTGCGCAGCGTCTCGCCATCCACCGTTGCACCACTCGCCACCAGCGCATAAGCGATTAATTGGCCGCGATCATCGACGCGGACATGGGCGTCACGCAGGCCGTCCAGCTGGCGCAGCCGCTGGGCGATTTCACCCAGGGCCACGCGGTAGCCGCGCACCTTGACCTGGTCGTCGGCACGGCCGAGGAACTGAATCTGCCCGTTGGCCAGCAAGCGCGCGCGGTCGCCACTGCGGTAGAGCCGCGCGCCACTGCCCCTCGGGTCCGGAATAAACGCCGCAGCGGTCATCGCCGGGCGCTGGTGATACCCGCGCGCCAGGCCCGGCCCGCCGATGTACAGCTCGCCGACGTCGCCCTGCACCACCGGTTGCAGATGGTCGTTGAGAATCAGCGCGATGGCGTTGGGCAGCGGACGGCCGACGGGCACGCTGTCGCCCATCGACTCTTCAAAAGCCTCATTGCTCAGCACGCCCACGGTGGTTTCGGTCGGTCCATAGTGATTGATGACCCGGCAGCCGGGCTTCAAGCGGTTGACCTGGGCCGCCAGCTCCCACGGCAGCGTGTCGCCACCAAGAATCAGCGCGTGTTCCGGCAGCACATCGGCGGCATTCGTCGCCTGCAACAGGCCGTTCAAATGGGTCGGCACGATCTTCAGCACACTCACCCTGTGCTCGGCCATGTAGGCGGCGAAGCGGTCGGCGTCATTGGTGCGGTCGGGGCTGATCAGGTGCAGCGAACGCGCTGAGCACATTGCGCCGAACAGCACGGTGTGGCCCAAGTCGGCGCCGACGGTGGAGACCATCGCCATGCTTGCTTCGGGCGCCAGATCAAGACGGGCGAGCAAGCCCTGGACGTAATCGGCCAGAGCGCCGTGACTGATGACCACCCCTTTCGGCGTGCCGCTGGTGCCGGAGGTGTAGATCAGGTACGCGGCCTGATCGGCGTTTACGGGCACATCCAGTGTTGTCGCCGGTAGCGAACGCCACGCAGCGTCGGCACCCACGCTGATGACGTTGCCATGGAAGTCGCCTGGCGCAGCCACGTCACTGATCAACGCGCTTGCGCCACTGTCGGCCAGCACAAACGCCTGACGTTCGGCGGGCCATTTCGGGTCCATCGGCAAAAATGCGGCGCCACTCTTCATCACCGCCAGCAGGCCGACGACGAACTCCACCGAGCGTTCCAGCAGAATACCCACGCGGCTTTCCGCGCCCACCCCGGCCTGGCGCAAATGCTGCGCCAGTTGATTGGCCTGGGCGTCGACCTCGGCAAAACCGGCGCTGCGCTGTTCGTCTTGCAGGGCCAGACGATTCGGTTGTGCGCGCACGCTGGCGTCCCACAGGCTCAGGACATCGGTGGCCGGGAACGTCACGGACTCGGCAGCGAGGCATGAAGGTTCGGCGCCGATCTGCAAATCAGCCAGACGCACCTGCGGTTGCGCCACCACTTGCGCGCAGATCCGCAGCAGGTCACCGGCGAGACCGGCGATACGCGGTTCGTCGAACAGGTCGCACGCATAGGTGAACACCGCCTGAATGCCGTCGGCGTCGTCGGTGATGTCCAGGCCTAAATCGAAGTGCGCCGAGTAGTCGTCGAGCTGATTGACGTCCATGCGCACGCCGGCCATTTCAACGTTCTGCGGCAGCGGGAACTGCTGGGTGAATTTCACCTGACACAGCGGGTTGTGGCTGAGGTTGCGCGACACGCCGAGGGCTTCGACCAGTTGCTCGAATGGCAGGTCCTGATGGTGTTGCGCACCCAGCGCGGTGTGGCGCACGGCGTCGATCAGCGTGCTGAACGACTGCTGCGGCGACACCTCGCTGCGCAGCACCAGGGTATTGACGAACAGGCCGATCAGGCCTTCGGATTCGGTGCAGGTCCGCCCCGCCACCGGCACGCCGACGCGCAGATCGGTATGGCTGCTGTAACGCTGCAACAGGGTTTTGTAGGCGCCGAGCATGACCATGAACAGGGTCGCGCCGTGACGGCTGGCGAGGTCGCGCAGGCCCTGGCTCAAGTCGCGGTCAAGGGCGATGGCGTAACGGGCGCCGCGATGGCTTTGTTGCGCCGGACGCGGGCGATCGGCCGGCAGATTCAAAACGGTCTGGGCATCACCCAATTGCTCACGCCAGTAGGCCAGTTGACGCTGGCCTTCCCCACCGGCCAGACGCGCGCGCTGCCAGGCGGCGAAGTCGGCGTATTGAACCGGCAGAGGCGGCAACGTCGGTTGTGCCCCCTTTGCATGGGCGCTGTACAGCGCAGCGAATTCCTTGAGCATGACCTGCACCGACCAGCCGTCGGCAATGATGTGGTGCAACACCAGCACCAATTGCTGCCGGTCCGGTGCCAACCGCACATTGAGCACCCGCCACAGCGGACCTTTCTGCAAATCCATTGGCTGCTCGACGGCCGCTCTGGCCAGTTCGCTCAAGGCGGCTGCCGGGTCGGTGTCCTCGCTCAGGTAATGGCGTTCGACCAGCACCGGGACCGGCGCGTGGATGCGCTGCACCAGCTTTTCGTTGGCGTCGATGGCGAAGGTGGTGCGCAGGCTTTCGTGGCGGGCGGCCAGGTCGTCAAGGCTGCGTTGCAGCGCGGCATCATCCAGCGCGCCGTTGAGACTCAGCTGACCGCACAGGTGATAGGCGCTGCTGTCCGGCTCCAGTTGCGCGAGGAACCACAGGCGCTGCTGGGCGAAGGATTGCTCGGGATCGCTGTCACGGGAAATGCGCGGCACGCCCGCAGAGGCTTCGGCACTGCGGTCATGGGTGGAGAGGTGCGCGGCGACGTGGGCGTTGAAGGCGCCAAGGGTCGGATGTTCGAACAGGTGGGCGGGCTCAAGTTTCAGGCCCAACTCGCTGTTCAGACGGGACAGCACTTGCACCACGCCCACCGAATCACCGCCACGGGCAAAGAAGTGATCGGCAGCGATCAGGTCGCTTTTGCCGAGGACTTCCTGCCACGCGGCCCGCACTTCCGACAGCAAAGGCGAAGCCTCAACCGAGACGTCCGTGCTGTCAGCATCGAGCAAGCGCCCGTCCTGCCAGATCGCGAAGCTGTCGAGGCTGCCGTTCTGCCAGCCACTGCGGCAGGCGGAACGCTGCAGCTTGCCACTGGTGGTGCGCGGCAGTGCGCCCGGCTCCAGCAGCACGATGACTTTGGGCGCCACCAGAAACAGCTCGGACACGGCGTCGCGCACCGCATCGCAGATCATCGGCGGCTTCATCAGGCGGCGCACGTTGCGGCTGATCTCCAGGGCCAGGCCGACGCCTTCGACGCCCTGCTCGTCCGTCACTGGAAACGCCGCGATGCGCCCGCGACGCAGCAGCTCGACGCTCTTCTCCAGCGCCTGCTCGATGTCCTGGGGGTAGAGGTTCTGGCCGTTGAGGATGATCAAATCCTTCAAGCGACCGGTGATGAACAGCTCGTTGTCGCTGGCGATACCCAGATCGCCGCTGCGCAACCAGCGCTGGCCGTCTTCCTCGACGAAGGTCTGCGCGGTGGCTTCGGCGTTCTGCCAGTAGCCCTGGGCGACACTCGGCCCGGTAATCCAGATTTCGCCGACGTGACCCGGCGCGAGGCGCTGCAGCGTCGCCGGATCGACAATGCGCAGGTCGTGATCGGGCCGGCACCAGCCGCACCCCGGCAGACGACTTTTCGCGTTCTGGTTGGCGAACACCGCCTCTGCGGCCTCCCCGGCGGCCAGTTGGCTGCCGTCGAAATGCTTGATGCCGAACGGCCTGTCGCGCTCGGCGGCGCTCACATACAAGGTCGCTTCGGCCAGCCCGTAGCTCGGCGTCAGGGCGCGGCGGTTGAAACCGGCTGGCTCAAAATGTTCGCTGAAGGCATCCAGCGTGGCGATGCGGATCGGCTCGGAGCCGGAAAACGCCAGGCTCCAGCGATCCAGCACCAGGCCTTTCACGGCGGCGGGCTTGATGCGCTCGACGCACAGGCGATAGGCGAAATCCGGGCCACCGGAGAAGGTCCCACCGTACTGACTCATCGCTTCCAGCCAGCGCGCCGGCCGGCCGAGGAAGTAGTTAGGCGACATCATTGTCAGCGTGCCGCCGTAGTACAGCGGCAACAGCAGGCCGCACATCAGCCCCATGTCGTGGTAAAGCGGCAGCCAGCTGACCCAGCTTTCCGATGCGGGGTCCGAAATGAAGTGCCGGGCCATGGCGATTTCGTTGGCCATGAGATTGTCGTGGGAGACCATCACGCCTTTCGGTGCGCTGGTGGAGCCCGAGGTGTATTGCAGGAAGGCCAGCGAGGCGGTGTCGATCAGCGGCGCCTGAAACCCTGCGTGGCCGTCGGCGATTTCTTCCACTGCAGCGAAGCGCCCGCCAGCGGGCATAAAGGGTTGCAACAGGTGTTGGAATTTGTCCAGGTCTTCCCGGCGCCCGAGGACCATCTGCGGCGCGGCGTCGTGAAGGATGCCGGTGAGACGGTCGAGGTGGGTCTGGCGGTTGTACTCCGGAGCGAAGGCCGGCACCGCGATGACCCGAGCGTACAAACAGCCGAGAAATGCCGCCGCGTAATCGGCGCCGGTCGGCAGGATCAGCACGCATCGCTCGCCGCCCTGCACGCCGAGGTGCTGCTGAAGGCAGGCGGCAATCGAACGCGCCCTGGCATCCAGCTGGGCGTAGGTGGTCAGCAGCGGCGCCTGGTCCTCGTGGACGATGTGTCGAAGGGCAATCCGGTCCGGCTGGGTCTGCGCATAAAAGCCCACCAGTTCGGGAAAATGCGCGGCCTGATCTCGTATGGATTTCATTCTTTCACCTGTTTGTATCGGCAAGGCTCAACCCGCAGGCCGCGCAACGGCGGCCCACAACGTTGTGAGAAAAGAGTGGGTGGCCGCTGACGACCACCGTTGTGACGGGCTTTGTTTGAAGGCCCGGGCTCAGCGCGCCAGCTTGAGTGCCACGCGGGGCTCGGCCTGGGCCTGCAACGACCCATGGGCAGAGCGCGCCGAACACGGTGGCTGCTGATCGCCGAAGATCGATTCGACGACTTCCTGGGAGCGGATCGCCAGCACCGACAACAGCGTGTCGCTCAAGCCGTGGCTGTCTTCGCAGCAACCCTGCAGGAAGATGCCCGCTTCGCTGCCGGGGGTCAGGGGCAAACGGTAGTGCCGGTCGACGTTGGCGCCCTCGATGTATTGCTGAATGCCCGAGAGCAGCTCCAGGTGATAGTCGCGGCGGTAGCCGGTGGCGAGCACGACAACGTCGAAGGACTCGCTGTGCATCTGGTCATGGGGCGCATCGCGCAGGAACAGCTCAATGCCGTCGGCGGCCACTTCGGCGTGGACCACTTCACGGTTGGTGAGCATGCGGTGACGCTCTTCGCCGCGCACCTTTTGCTGGTACATGCGCTGGAAAATCGTCTCGATCAGATCGGTGTCGACCACCGAATAGTTGGTGTTGCGGAACTCGTCGAACAGCGCGACGCGACGCTCCTGACTGTGGTTGAAAATAGTGTCGGTGAACGACGGGTTGAAGATCTGATTGACGAAGGGGCTGTCATCGGACGGCTTCAGCGCGCTGCCGCGAATCACCAAAGTGGCCTCGACGTTGTCGAAACGCGAGGCCAGGTCTTCGAAGATTTCCGCTGCGCTCTGACCGCCGCCGACCACCGCCACGCGCACCGGGCCGGGGCGATTGGCGAGGAGTTTTTCGATGCCGCCGCGGTAGCCGGCAGAGTGCAGCACGCGGGCATCTTCCAGACCGTCGAAGGCCACTGGCGCCTGGGGAATGCCGCCGATGCCGAACACCAGATTGCGCGCGCGACGGCGGGAGATTTCGCCGTGCTCATCGCGGGACAACACGTCCATGGCGACGAAGCGGCCGTCTTCGAAATGCGGTTCCACCGACATCACTTCGGCACCGTAATGGGCCTGTTCGTTGAAATGCGAGGCGGCCCAAGTCAGGTAATCGGTGTATTCCTCGCGGGTCGGGAAGAAGGTCTTCAGGTTGATGAAGTCCTGCAGGCGGCCGCGCTCGTTGAGGTAGTTGACGAAGGTGAAACGGCTGGCCGGATTGCGCAGGGTCACCAGGTCCTTGAGAAAGGAAATCTGCATGGTGGAACCGTCGATCAGCATGCCTTCGTGCCAGTTGAACGCCGGCTTTTTCTCGAGGAAACACACGTGGGGCGCCAGACCGCTGCGCTGGGCATGCTCCTGGGTGGCAATGGCCAAAGCCAGGTTCGACGGGCCGAAACCGATGCCGATGAAGTCGTAGACGAGTTCCATGCTTCCCTCTCGTAAGGCGCGACGCGCGATCGACTCCGGCAAGCCGCGCGACAAAATCGCTGGCGCCGGATGGCAGTTCACGCGCATCAAAAATGTTTAAGACTGATTCTCATTAACATGACGACTGAGGCTGACGGCTGTTTAGTCGCAGTCGCCGAAAATTCTTACAACGCCTCTACTGTCTTCATCTGGTAGGCAGCGCCAATCTCTTCCACCGCGTCGCGGCTGGCGTTTTCCCGGCGATCACCCTGCAGTTCGCTGAGCTGCCCGGACTCCATCTTCACCAGGCGGTCGGCCAGGTCGAAATACTGGTCGTCGTGGCTGATGGCGAACACCGTCACGCCGGCTTTTTTGAACATCGGCAGCAGCTCGCGGTAGAAGAAGCGGCGGAACAACGGGTCCTGATCGGCGGCCCATTCGTCCAGCAGCAGGATGTCGCGCTTCTCCAGCAGCGCCAGCATCAGCGCCAGACGCTTGCGCTGACCTTGGGAAAAACGCGTGTCGAGCAAGTGCCCGTCGGCGAGCTGCACCTTGTGCTTCATGTGCAGTTTCTCCAGCCAGTGCTCGACGTCAGCGACTTCAGCGTTCTGCCCATCGGCGCCGAGCAATTGAGCGAAAAGATGGAAGTCGGTGAACACGCTGGCGAACAGCTGACGATAGGCCAGCCAGTCGTCCGAGCCGATGACCTGGCCGTCGATCAGGATCGCCCCCGCCGACGGTCGATACAAACCGCTGAGCAAGCGCGCCAGGCTGGATTTGCCGCTGCCGTTGCCACCCATGAGGAACACCGTTTCGCCCCGGCGCAGGGTCAGGTTGACCGGGCCGACATCGAAACCGGGCTCGTCACCCTGGGGCGCATAGTGGTATTCAACGTCACGCAGTTCGAGGGTTTGCCAGTGGCCGGCGATGTGGCTCGGGGCGACGTCAAAGCTTTCGTGGTGCTCGGCCAGGGCCAGGGACTCGACTTTATCCAGCGCCACGCGCCCGGAGATCTGCGCCGGAATCGCTGCCACCGCCAGCACCAGCGGCGTGCGCATGAACAGCACGGTCAGCGCGTAGGTCGCCGCCACTTCCGTCGGCGCCCAGCCCAGGCCGTTGGCCAGGTAAAACGCCAGGCCAATGGTGCCGAGGACCATGATGTTGGCCCAGTTGCTGGCCAGGCCGTGATAACGATCGGCCAGGGTGAAATGCTCGCGGTAGCGCTGGGCGGCGACGTCGAAGGTTTCCTCGTACAGCCGGCGCGCGCGGTCGCGGTTGAGGGTCAGCTCCTTGCGCCCGTCGATCACCCCTTGATAGCTCTGATAGAGCTTGTCTTCGGACTCACGCAGCGCGCGGATGTGGGCGTTGAGCTTACCCACCAGCAGCCAGCCCACCCCCAACGTGAAAGCCATCCAGCACAAGGTGGTGATGAACAGCGACGGCGACAGCCAGGCCAGGTAACTGAACGACGCGATGCTGAGCACCGAGCCGTAGATCAGGTCCGGCAGCTGCACGAAGGCCATGGTCACCGCGCGAATGTCGCTGGACAGGCTGGCAAAAATCTTCGCCCCGCCGATGGATTCGATGCGCTCGATGTTGGTGTCCAGCAGGCGCTTGACCATCACCCGGCGCAGGCCGTAGACGAACCGGTGACCCAGGGCGGTCAGCGACAACGACGCCCCGGACGCCAGCGCCAGCAGCACGGCGAGCATCAGGCCAAACTGCCACAGCGCGGTGCCGAGGCCTTCGTGGCTGCTGATCATGCGTTGGTTGACGAAGGCAATCACGCCGACGCTCAACAGCCCGCTGCTGACGCTCAGCAGCAGCACCATCGCAAGCGGCCAGCGGTATTGCTGGAAGACCAGACGAACTAATTTCATGGATGACTCCGGGCAGTGAAAACGGGGGACATGGCGCGGCGGTGGCTAGAGCTCGCCGAGCCGCGCGCGGCAGTGAGACAAGGTGTCGCGCAGGAGGAAGTTGACCATCGTCGGCGAGGTGCCGATGACCTTGGCCACGTCGCGCTGGGTGTAGCCCTGGATCTGGCTGAGGTCGAAGACGATGCGCATGCGCTTGGGCAGTTCGTTGAGCGCCCCGACCAGCTGATCCAGTGACTCGCGACCGGCCAGCACACGTTCGGGGGACACCTCGAAACGTATCTGCTCTTCATGCTCGGCTTCGGCGCCGTGGTTGCGTTCAAGACGCTGGCGGCGAAGACGGTCGATGGACAGATTGCGCACGACGCGAAACATGTAGCGCGCCGGTTCCGCAGACGCCAGGTCGCTTTCGAGCATCTTCACGAAAGCGTCCTGGACCACGTCCTCGGCGCGGGCGCGACAGCCAAGGAATTTTGCCGCCAGGCGCATCAGCGCCTCGCGGTGGGTGTTGTAGGTGCCCATCAGCGCCTCGAGGCGCGGGTCTCTCGCGCCACGGGTGGCGCCAACACACGGTGAGCCGAGCCGGGTGGGCTGGCTCATTGCAGGGCGAAAATCCATCTTGTTCGACATCCCTGGTAACAAAGGAACGCGAAGGATAACGCAAACGATTCTCATTGCAACGTAAGAAAGTTTACCGATTGGTGAAACTTTCTCGCCGCACCCTGAGTCGTTTCGGCCCTGCAATCCTCATTTCATAAGGCGCAGCTCCAGGTATTGCAGGAGCATGATGGTCTTGCCGTCATTGATTTCACCGCTTTCCACCATGGCGATGGCCCGCTCGAAGTTCAGCTCCAGCACCTCGATGTCTTCGCCCTCCTCTTCCAGTCCGCCGCCGTCGCTGACTCGATCGTCGGGCTGGTATTCGCCGATGAAAAAGTGAATGCGCTCGGTCACTGAACCGGGGCTCATGAAGGCATCGAAGATTTTCTTCACCGAGCGCACGACGTAGCCGGTCTCTTCCTCGGCTTCCAGGCGAATGCGCTCTTCGGGGCTGGCGTTGTCCAGCAACCCTGCTGCCGCTTCAATCAAATAACCGCTGTGACCGTTGACGAAGGCCGGCATGCGGAACTGGCGGGTCAGCACCACGGTCCGGCGTTCGAGGTTGTACAACAGAATCGTCGCGCCATTGCCCCGGTCGTACACCTCGCGGGTCTGCGACTGCCAACTGCCGTCGCGGCGTTGCAGCTCGAAGCTGTATTTCTTGAGCACGTACCAGTTGTCAGAGAGGAGTTGTTCATCGGTGAGGCGGATGGGGGTGGAAGGCATGGTGGTCCTTATGGGTAGGGAGTGGTTGGATTTGGCTCATTGAGTTGGCGCAGCTGCAGGGATTTAAGCAACGACACGGAATTGTGAAAGTGACACGGATTTTGTGGGGGCGAGGTTGCTCGCGAAGAGGCCGAGGCATCCGTTACATCTCTGGCGCCTGAAATGCCGCCTTCGTGAGCAAGCTCACTCCCACATTGCCTACATGTGCCACTTCATCTGCGTTCCTGGCAAAACCCCGAACTATTGTTTCCATCGATTGCCAACATAGTCACGAACGCCGTTCAGTTTGCCTGTGCAAATCCGGATGATGGCGACACTGATTAACCAGACAAGGATTTGCCCGCAATGTCCATCAACATGACCATTCTGTTGGCCCTCATCGTTTCGTTTTCCATCGCCCTGGTCGGCGTGGTGCATATCTGACACTGGCTGCAGATACGCATTAGGCGCCGAAGCCCGGTCCGGCACACCAGATCGGGCCATCGATCGTCACTTTTTACTCGTGAAACGCCGCTACCGTCTCCTTACTGCCGACAAAAAAACTGTCGGCGACGATGCGCAGCGGCTGCAGATCCAGGTCGCTCTTGCCCCCGTCGATCAGGCGCGCGAAGTGCCCGTACATCGCCGGGTACTCACCCTCCTCCGATACGGCCTGCGTCACGCCATCGATGCTGACCTGCGCGCCGCCCGCGTCCAGACGCATCACGCCCTCGTCGCACTGCAGCTCGATACTCCACTGCTCGTTGACGCTGTGATCGAAATCCAGTTCGGCAATCACCTGCACGTTCTCACCGGAGCGCATCTGCAACGACGCCGCAATCGGCGACTGGCAGTTGCTCGGCACGCTGAGGTTCGCCGATTCGACGAACAGTGCACGGGGCAGCAATTCGGTGACGATCGACAACGCGTTGATCCCCGGATCGAACACCCCCAACCCGCCCGCCTGCCAGATCCACGCCTGACCCGGGTGCCATTTACGCACCTGCTCTTTCCAGTCGATCCGCACCTGTTTGAGGGTCTTGCCTTCAAGCCATTGCACCGCGTTGCCCACGCCCGGGGCGAAACGTGAATGCCAGGCGAACAGCCCGCTGACGCCCGCTGCATTGACCTCGTCGATCAGGGCAAGGGCTTCACCGAGGGTCGAGCACGGCGGCTTCTCCACCAGCACGTGTTTGCCGGCTTTCAGCGCCTGTTCAACCAGCGCAAAACGCCCTTGGGGCGGCGTGCAAAAGGCGATGGCGTCCACCGCCGGTCCTTGGGCCAGCAACTCAGCCAGCGAGCTGAAATTGGGCACGCCCGGACAGTGCTGACCCAGCGTCGCCACGGCCACCAGCTCAAAGCGGTCACTGCCGTGGATCGCCGGCACGTGCTGGTCCTGGGCGATCTTGCCGTAACCCACCAGCCCTAAACGAATCGGATGCATCGATGACTCCTGTGATGTTGTCGTTGTTATGACAGACGCGCCCCAAACGAGACGCGCTAAAGCAATTCAATGAAGCGGTGCTGCCTCGCCCTGCTGGTATTCGCGCGGGGTGCAGCCGAACTCCCGGCGGAACACGGTGTGCAGGTATTGCGCGGACTTGAAGCCGCAGTTTTGCGCGATGTCGGCGATGGCCGAGTCACCGTGTTTCAGCCCTGAAGCGGCGGCGGTCAGTTTGAAGCTCAGAATCTCGTCATGCACGCTGCAGCCGCGTTCCTTGCGGAAGTGCGATTCCAGCGAAGAACGGGAAATGCCGACGTAGCTCGCGACTTGGGCAGTCTTGATGCCCTGGCACGCGTACTGGCGAATGAAGTGCAGCGCCTGCATGACGTACGGATTGCCCAGCGGCTGATGCAGGCTGGAGGCCTGAACGTTGATGGCCTCGGGCGGCACCAGAATCTGGCGAGCGGTCGAGGGCATGCCGTGGAGCATCTGGTGCAGCAACTGTGCCGCCGTGCGCCCCATCAGCTGGGTGCCTTGCGTCACCGAACTGAGGGGAACCCGCGTGAGGGTGCGGGTCAGCGGGTCGTTGTCGATGCCGATCAGCGCCACCTGCTCGGGTACCGCAATGCCCGCCGTCAGACACGCCTGCAGCAACTGCCGGGCGCGGGCGTCGCTGACGGCGATGATGCCGATGGGTTTGGGCAGGCTTTGCAGCCAGGTGATCTGCTGTTCGACGGCGCTGTCCCACAACGGTGCGCTGGTGCTCAGACCGCGATAGACCTCGCCGTACAGACCGTCACGCTGCAACAGCCGGCGAAAGGCTTTCTCACGCTCCTGGGCCCAGCGATTGCTCTGGGCTTCCGGCAGGCTGAAACAGGCGAAGCGCGTCAGACCCGCCTCGATCAGGTGCTCGTAGGCCAGCTTGATCAGGGCGAAGTTGTCGGTGGCCACGTAGGGAATGTGCTTCGGGTAGGCCCGCTCGTCCTCGTAGGAACCGCCCACGGCCACCACCGGCAAGGTGCTGCCGGCCAGCGCCTCGCCGATCAGTGGATCGTCGAAGTCGGCAATGATGCCGTCGCCCTGCCAGCGCTCGATGCCCTTCAGGCGGCAGAGAAAGTCCTCTTCCAGAAACAGATCCCAGGTCGCGCGGGTGCTGCTCAGGTAATTGCCGATGCCGGTGATAATGCCGCGGTCGTAGATTTTGCCGCCGTTGAACAACAGCGCGATGCGGTGAGCGGGCGGGACGGTTTTCATTATTGTTCCCCGGGCCTGTGAAGCGAGTCGGCACAGACTAGGCCTGCGCCGGGGGAATCTCAATACTCAAAATCGAACACCGAGTTGGTGATTTTCGCAATCGGCGCGGACGGGGCCGTTGCTAGTATCGGCACACAGGCAATCACACATCGCCCGTCAACGCTGGCAAGAATAATAAGGAAACCCCGATGCCCTGCTTCCCCGATGTCGACACCATTCGCTACGAAGGCCCCGGCAGCGAGTCGCCCCTCGCCTTCCGCCATTACGACGCCAACAAGATCATCCTCGGCAAGCCCATGCGCGAACACCTGCGCATGGCCGCCTGCTACTGGCACACCTTCGTCTGGCCCGGCGCTGATATGTTCGGCGTCGGCACCTTCAAGCGGCCATGGGTCAAACCGGGGGACGCCATGGAGCTGGCGCGCTTGAAGGCCGATGCAGCATTCGAATTCTTCTCCAAGCTGGGCATCGACTACTACAGTTTCCACGACACCGACGTCGCCCCCGAAGGCGCCAGTCTGAAAGAGTACAGCCGCAACTTCGCGCAGATGGTCGACGAACTCGAACGCCATCAGGAACAGAGCGGCATTCAGCTGCTGTGGGGCACCGCCAATTGCTTCAGCAACCCGCGCTTTGCGGCCGGCGCTGCGAGTAATCCGGACCCGGAAGTGTTCGCCTTTGCCGCCGCTCAGGTGTTCAGCGCGATGAACGCCACCCATCGGCTCAAGGGCTCGAACTACGTGCTGTGGGGTGGCCGCGAGGGTTACGAGACGCTGCTCAACACCGACCTTGCGCGCGAGCGCGAGCAACTGGGCCGCTTCATGGCCATGGTGGTCGAGCACAAACACAAGATCGGTTTTACCGGCGACCTGCTGATCGAGCCCAAGCCCCAGGAGCCGACCAAGCACCAGTACGATTACGACACGGCCACGGTGTTCGGCTTTCTGCACCAGTTCGGCCTGGAGAAAGAGATCAAGGTCAATATCGAGGCCAACCACGCCACCCTCGCCGGCCACAGTTTTCACCATGAAATCGCCACGGCGGCGTCCCTCGGCATCTTCGGCAGCATCGACGCCAACCGCGGTGATCCGCAGAACGGCTGGGACACCGATCAGTTCCCCAACAGCGTCGAAGAGCTGACCCTGGCCACCTACGAAATCCTCAAGGCCGGCGGTTTCAAGAACGGCGGCTACAATTTCGATTCGAAAGTGCGCCGGCAGAGCCTGGACGAAATCGACCTGTTCTACGGCCACGTCGCGGCCATGGACGTCCTCGCGCTGTCGCTGGAACGGGCTGCTGCGATGATTCAGGACGATAAGCTGCAAGCGTTCAAGGACCAGCGCTACGCCGGCTGGGACCAACCGTTCGGGCGCGCCGTGCTGTCGGGGGACTTCAGCCTGGATTCTCTGGCGCAACACGCGCTGGACAACGAACTTAACCCGCAGGCCGTGAGCGGCCGCCAGGAAATGCTCGAAGGCGTGGTGAACCGGTTTATCTATCCCTGACAGCAGGCGCCCGCGATTCACATGCAGGACCGGCGAGGTCATCACCAAATCCGCTGGATGGACGCGATGGTTTTCGTAGGACCGGCTTCAGCCGGGAAGAGGCCAATGCGTGCAACATTCATCTTGCGGTGTGACGCCAACAGCTTCCCGGCTAAAGCCGGTCCTACAGTCGAGGTCAACGCCAAATCCGCGGGCTGGACGCGGTGGTTTTCGTAGGACCGGCTTTAGCCGGGAAGAGGCCAGGGGTAGCACCCTCACATTTGCAGCGTGACGACTGACGCATTCCCGGCTAAAGCCGGTCCTACAGTCGAGGTCATCGCCAATGCCGTCGGATGGACGCGGTGGTTTTCGTAGGACCGGCTTCAGCCGGGAAGAGGCCAGTGGTAGCACCCTCACATTTGCAGCGTGACGACTGACGCATTCCCGGCTAAAGCCGATCCTACAGTCGAGGTCAACGCCAAATCCGCGGGCTGGACGCGGTGGTTTTCGTAGGACCGGCTTTAGCCGGGAAGAGGCCAATGCGTGCAACATTCATCTTGCGGTGTGACGCCAACAGCTTCCCGGCTAAACCCGGTCCTACTAAGGGAATTGCGTTGGTTACATTCTCACGACAATTCCCTGCTCGCGGCGCGCGGCCAGTATCTACAGTTCCACCGGCAAACCCATACATGCTCGAAAAGTGTCTTTAAACAAAAATAACAGGACGCAATCCCATGAAGAGTTTCAAGACCACCCTGCTCGCCAGTGCTCTGGCCCTGCTCAGCCTGCCCGTCATGGCCGATTCGGCCCATCCGAAAATCGGCTTTTCCATCGATGACCTGCGCCTCGAACGCTGGGCCCGGGACCGCGATTACTTCGTCGCGGCAGCGGAGAAAATGGACGCCAAGGTCTACGTACAGTCCGCCGATGCCAACGAAGGCAAACAGATCTCCCAGATCGAAAACCTGATCTCCCGCGGCGTCGACGTCATTGTCATCGTGCCGTTCAACGCCACCGTGCTGACCAACGCCGTCGCTGAAGCCAAGAAGGCCGGCATCAAAGTGGTGTCCTACGACCGGCTGATCCTCAACGCCGACATCGACGCCTATATCTCCTTCGATAACGAAAAAGTCGGCGAAATGCAGGCGGCGGGCGTGCTCAAGGCAGCCCCGAAAGGCAACTACTTCCTGCTCGGCGGGGCACCCACCGACAACAACGCCAAGGTCCTGCGCGAAGGCCAGATGAAAGTGCTGCAGCCAGCCATCGACAAGGGCGACATCAAAATTGTCGGCCAGCAGTGGGTCAAGGAATGGAACCCGACCGAAGCCCTGAGCATCGTCGAAAACGCCCTGACCAAAAACAACAACAAGATCGACGGCATCGTCGCCTCAAACGACGCCACCGCCGGCGGCGCGATTCAGGCCCTCGCCGCGCAGAAGCTGGCCGGCAAGGTGCCCATCTCCGGGCAAGACGCCGACCTGGCAGCGGTCAAGCGCGTGATCGACGGCACCCAGACCATGACCGTCTACAAACCGCTGAAACTCATTGCCTCGGAAGCGGCAAAACTGTCCGTGCAACTGGCGCGCAATGAAAAGCCTACGTACAGCTCGCAGTACGACAACGGCACGAAGAAGGTCGACACCATCCTCCTGACCCCGACGCCGCTGACCAAGGACAACATCGATCTGCTGGAGAAGGACGGGTTTTACACCAAGGATCAGATCGCCGGGAAGTGATCACTTTTTGCAGATTGCCATAGCTGCAGTGTGACCCCTGCACCGACACCTGTAGGAGCGTGGCTTGTCCCGCGAGCGGCGGGGAACCCGTCGTAAAACCTGACACTGTGGTTTGCCTGACACAACGCGTCTGCTGAATTTACGACTGATTCGAAGCCGGTCGCGGGACACGCCGCGCTCCTGCACAAGAACTCCGGCCTGTCCTGGAATACCGCGCCATGTCCGACTATCTGCTGCAAATGAACGGCATCGTCAAATCCTTCGGCGGCGTCAAGGCGCTCAATGGCATCGACATCAAGGTGCGGGCCGGCGAATGCGTCGGCCTGTGCGGCGAGAACGGCGCCGGCAAATCGACCCTGATGAAAGTCCTCTCGGCGGTCTATCCCCACGGCACCTGGGAGGGTGAAATCCTCTGGGACGGCCAGCCGCTGAAGGCGCAATCCATCAGCGAAACCGAGGCCGCCGGGATCGTCATCATTCACCAGGAACTCACCCTCGTCCCCGACCTGTCGGTGGCGGAAAACATCTTCATGGGCCATGAACTGACCCTGCCGGTTGGGCGGATGAATTACCCGGCGATGATTCACCGCGCCGAAGCCCTGATGCGCGAACTGAAAGTGCCGGACATGAACGTCGCCCTGCCGGTCTCGCAATACGGCGGCGGCTATCAGCAACTCGTGGAGATCGCCAAGGCGCTGAACAAGCAGGCGCGACTGCTGATCCTCGACGAACCCTCTTCGGCCCTGACCCGCTCGGAAATCGACGTCCTGCTCGACATCATTCGTGACCTCAAAGCCAAGGGCGTCGCCTGCGTCTACATTTCCCACAAGCTCGATGAAGTCGCTGCCGTCTGCGACACCATCTCGGTGATCCGCGACGGCAAACACATCGCGACCACGGCCATGGCCGACATGGACATTCCCAGCATCATCACGCAGATGGTCGGCCGCGAGATGAGCAACCTCTACCCCACCGAACCCCACAGCGTCGGTGAGGTGATTTTCGAGGCGCGCCACGTCACCTGCTACGACGTCGACAACCCGAAGCGCAAACGCGTGGACGACATCTCCTTCGTGCTCAGGCGCGGAGAAATCCTGGGCATCGCCGGGCTGGTCGGGGCCGGCCGCACCGAACTGGTCTCGGCACTGTTCGGCGCTTACCCGGGACGCTACATCGGCGACGTGTGGCTGGACGGTAAAGCCATCGACACGCGCACACCGCTCAAATCCATCCGCGCGGGGCTGTGCATGGTCCCCGAGGACCGCAAACGCCAGGGCATCATTCCCGACCTGGGCGTGGGCCAGAACATCACCCTCGCCGTGCTCGACAGCTTCGCCCACCTGACGCGCATCGACGCCGAAGCCGAGCTGGGCAGCATCGACAAGGAAATCGCGCGCATGCACCTGAAGACCGCGAGCCCGTTCCTGCCGATCACCAGCCTCTCTGGCGGCAATCAGCAAAAAGCCGTGCTGGCGAAGATGCTGCTGACGAAGCCGCGGGTGCTGATTCTGGACGAGCCCACCCGCGGCGTGGACGTCGGCGCCAAATACGAAATCTACAAACTGATGGGCGCGCTGGCGGCCAGCGGCGTGTCGATCATCATGGTGTCGTCGGAGCTGGCCGAAGTGCTCGGCGTCTCCGACCGGGTGCTGGTGATCGGCGACGGCCAGCTGCGCGGGGACTTCATCAACGAAGGGCTGACCCAGGAACAGGTGCTCGCGGCCGCACTCAGTCAGTCCGGCGACACTGCGCACAACAAAAACAATAACGACCGGCCAGGTGCTGTGGGAGACGCGCGTCAATGAATCAGCTCAAGCAACTGTTCACCCGCTACAAAATGCTCGCACTGGTGATCGCCATCGCGGTCATCTGGCTGTTCTTCAGCTGGGAGACCGACGGAGGCTTTCTGACGCCGCGCAATCTGTCCAATCTGCTGCGGCAGATGTCGATCACCGGGATTCTGGCCTGCGGCATGGTGCTTGTGATCATCAGCGGTGAGATCGATCTGTCGGTGGGGTCGTTGCTCGGCCTGCTCGGCGGCGTGGCGGCGCTTCTCGACGTGGTCTACCACCTGCCGCTGCCGCTGAACCTGTGCATCGTCGCCGGCTGCGGGCTGTTGATCGGTCTGGCCAACGGCTGCATGACCGCGTACCTGCGCATCCCGTCATTCATCGTCGGCCTGGGCGGCATGCTCGCGTTTCGCGGCATTCTGCTGGGGATCACCGGCGGCACCACCATTGCGCCGGTGTCGCCGGAGCTGGTCTACATCGGCCAGGGGTATCTGCCGCCGCTGGTGGGGATCGTGCTTGGCGTGCTGCTCTTCGCGCTGACGCTGTTCCTGACCTGGCGTCAGCGCAGCAACCGCGCTTTGCACGGGCTGGCGGCCCATTCACTGGTTCGGGATGTGGTGCGGGTCGTGGCGATTGGCGCCGTCCTGGCGGGCTTCGTCTATACGCTGAACAGCTACGACGGGATTCCGGTGCCGGTCCTGCTGCTGTTGGTCCTGCTCGGCGTGTTCAGCTACATCACCACCCAGACCGTGTTCGGCCGGCGCATCTACTCGGTGGGCAGCAACATGGAAGCCACGCGGCTTTCCGGCATCAATGTGCAGGCGGTGAAATTGTGGATCTTCGGCATCATGGGCGTCATGTGCGCCCTCGCCGGCCTGGTCAACACCGCGCGCCTGGCTGCGGGTTCGCCGTCGGCGGGTAACATGGGTGAACTCGACGCCATCGCCGCCTGCTTCATCGGCGGCACCTCCATGCGCGGCGGCTCGGGCACCGTCTACGGCGCCCTGCTCGGCGCCCTCGTCATCACCAGCCTCGACAACGGCATGTCCATGCTCGACGTCGACAGCTACTGGCAGATGATCGTCAAGGGCAGCATTCTGGTGCTGGCGGTGTGGGTGGATGTGAGCACGCGGGCGGGACGACGGTGAGTGCTTAACCACACCGACTTTCACTACACTCGAGTCTGTAGGGGCCGGCTTGCTGGCGAACCGGCTGTGTAAGCTCACACGTTCATGCCTGGACGAGTGCCTTCGCCAGCAAGTTGGAGCGCCGGACCGGTAAATCCTGGATCTGTCGTACACGCCTCGCGACAACCTGCCGGTTCTCGATTCAGGACGACGGTGTAACATACGGCCCACCACTCAATGTCGAGGTTGCCATGACCGGACTATCGCTGAACCTCCCGGAAGACCTATCCAACTCCCTCGCCGACCTCGCAAAGGCCCATGGCCAGAGCGCAAGCTATCTGGCGATGGATGTCCTTCGTGACTACATCGAACACGAAAAGACCCTGACCACTCAGATCGAGCAAGCGGTGATTGAGGCAGACGAAGGAAAATTCGCGAGCGACCAGCAAGTCGCGGCGATGCGCGCCCGGCGCTGGGGTCGGGATGCGAGTTGAGTGGCTGGAACAAGCCCTCAAGAATCTCAAGGATGAAGCCGATTACATTGCGCTGGAGAACCCGGACGCCGCTGATGATTTCGCCGATGCCATTTTCGCGAGCGTCGATAACTTGGCTTTGTTTCCCGGTATGGGCCGTGAGGGTCGGGTTAAGAATACGCGGGAATGGGCGGTACCCAATTGGTCCTATTTGATACCGTACCGACTTGTCGGCGACCGACTGCAGATCCTCGGGATTTTTCATACAAGACAGCGGCCTCGCGCAAATTGGTGACCGCTGACAATCCGGACTCCGGGAGCCTGTAGGCGCTCCGAACTCACCGCCCCTCCAGCAACTCCCCCGCCCGATCCAGCAACCCCAGCGGATCGTCCGTCTTGTGAATGTCCACCGAGAGCATCTGCCGAAATTTGCGCGCGCCGGGGAAGCCGGTGCCCAGGCCCAGCACGTGGCGGGTGATGTGGTGCATGGAGCCGCCGTCGCGTAGGTGCGCTTCCACATAGGGGCGCATCAGCGCCAGGGCTTCGGCGCGGGTGATCTGCGGGGCGTCGCTGCCGAACAGTTCGCGGTCCACGCCGGCCAGCAGGTAGGGATTGTGATACGCCTCGCGGCCAAGCATCACGCCGTCGAAGGTGTTCAGGTGCGCCTGGCACTGCTCCAGAGTCTTGATGCCGCCGTTGAGGATGATCTCCAGTTCGGGGAAGTCCTGCTTCAACTGCGCGGCGATGTCATAACGCAGCGGCGGAATGTCACGGTTTTCCTTGGGCGACAGGCCCTCGAGAATGGCGATACGTGCATGCACAGTGAAGCTCGTGCAGCCGGCGTCGCGAACGGTGCCAACGAACTCGCACAGCTGCTCGTAACTGTCGCGGCCGTTGATGCCGATGCGGTGCTTGACGGTCACCGGAATCGTCACGGCGTCGCGCATGGCCTTGACGCAATCGGCCACCAACTGCGGATGCCCCATCAACACCGCGCCGATCATGTTGTTCTGCACGCGATCGCTCGGGCAACCGACGTTGAGGTTGACCTCATCGTACCCCGCGGCCTGCGCCAGACGCGCGCTGGCAGCAAGGTCGGCCGGGTTGCTGCCACCTAATTGCAAGGCCAGCGGATGCTCCGTTTCGTCATGGCGCAAAAAGCGCTCGGTATCGCCGTGCAGCAACGCGCCGGTGGTCACCATTTCGGTGTACAGCAGCGCATTTTTCGACAGCAGACGCAGGAAGAAACGGCAGTGACGATCCGTCCAGTCCATCATCGGGGCCACGGAAAAACGCCGTGAGGGCTCGGACGGAAGGCGGTCGGTACGGGGTTCTGTGATAGGCAACATGGGCGCAATTAGCAGGTCGGGCGAAGGAGGACGCGCATTCTAACAGCTCGCCCGCCAGGCTGAAGCCGATCCGGCTGAAAAGACACCCTCTGCAGAACCGGTTCCATCCTGACATTAATGACCCAAGTGTTCAGAACTTATAACAACTTAATCGATACCGCACAGTCCTACACTTAGCGACCCTCCTAAACATTAGCACGCTAACAACCGCCTTTTAAAACACGCTTTTTACACGCCCATAGACGCTGGCGTTATTAACGCCATCACCCGGTGGATTCTTTGACGCCATTAATTCGCAATCTGGTTAATCCATTACTCTTTAACCAGGGTTATTTAAATAAGAAAGGAAGTTGACGCCAACAAAATAAATGAACTTTATTTTAACTCACCACTGGCAAAGTATTTTTATTGAGATATAACAAGTAACAACCTGCACACACGAACGTACAAACATGACAACCCTTAAGTTCATCGGCCTCTGGCTGCTGCCTCTGTGCGCCGCCACCACGGCGTTTGCTCAGCCCAGCGTGAACACTTCCGCAACGGTTGAACAACACCGGACGCTTAACCATCGTGACGTCGGCGGTATTGTGATCGGGCAGACCATGACGCTGGCAGGCCGAACGTTTTATGACAGTTTCGCAAACACCTGGCGTGAGAAAGATGAAGCGGAAACATTCACCGTCACTATTACCGAGCGGCCCACGGCGCGTTTAGGCAGCCAGGTATTCGTGGATTACGGCAATCGCCGGTTATTTCAAATGTTCCTGCCACCCAATCGAACGCTTATTCCGGCCATTGCCGCCGACGCGGCCGGTCAGGTGTATCAGGGCATCCTTGATTATCAATTGGCACAATTCTTTGGCGACCCGGACATGGGACGAGACGAGCTATGAAAGCACTCACTATTAACCGCAGTTTGGTGGTTATTGCCAGCCTCGCCTTGATGGCCGGCATGGGGTCAGGCGTCCAGGCCAGCGAACTGGCGTATGTCCCGAACAACCCGTCATTTGGCGGCAATCCGTTGAACGGCCCGGTGCTGCTCAATCAGGCGCAGGCGCAAAACCATTACGTCGAAAAGTCTTCATCGTCCGGCGCCTACGCCGGGCAGACCGCGCTGACCCAGTTCAACAGCATGTTGCAGAGCGCCATCCTCAGCCGGGTGTCGTCGGCGGTCACGTCCAGCATCGTCGGTACCAACGGCCAACTGGTGCCGGGCACCGTCGAAACCACTGACTTCCGCATCGCAATCACCAACCTGCAAGGCGGCCTGCTGCAGATCGTCACCACCGACAAGAACACCGGCCAGACCACCCAGTTTCAAGTGAATCAACCGTAACACCCGTCGCACCCGCTACCCCGCACCACCCCACTACCCTACTGAATAAGGAAGATCACCATGCAAGCACGCAAATCCTTACTGTCTCTGGCCATCCTGTTTGCTGTCTCCGGTGCGGCCATGGCCGACTCCAGCACCGTCAACACCACCCAGGCAGGTTCTGACAACGGACTGAACGTCGAGCAACGCGGCGCCACCCAGTCCACTGTCACCGTTAATCAGAACGGCGGCCGTAACACCGCAGGCGCTATCAACCAGACGGCCACTTACAGCAACCTGACGATCAATCAGACCGGCTACTACAACCTCAGCAGCGCCAAACAGGCCGGGAACAACAATACCGGCTCCATCACTCAGAACGGCGGCGGCCCTCAGCCGCAGATCGCCAGCCTGGATCAGTCCGGCGGCTACAGCAAAGCCAGCATTGATCAACAGAGCAACCACAGCACCAGCGCCTCCATCACCCAGGGCGGCGGTAACAACAACACCGCCAGCACTTCGCAGATCGGCAATAGCACGCGCGTCGGCACGACTGTCTCCCAAGCCGGCAGCTACAACCTGGCGACTGTTTCGCAAGAGAGAAATAACAACACCGTCACCAGCAGCGTCACCCAGGCGGGCAACAGCAATACCGGGATTGTTTCGCAACAGCATAACGCCCAGCAGGTGTCCGCCACTCTGCAACAGAACGGCAACTACAACGTCGGCTCGATCCAGCAGAACGACACCCTCGTCACCACAGCCAAGGCTCAACAGCGCGGCGATTTCAACACGCTTTCCGTTTCGCAGAACGGCTCTCTGCTGAACGCCGACGTCCAGCAGAACGGCAACAACAACTACGCGTCCAGCACCCAGACCGGCCTTAACAACGAAGATACGCTGCTGCAGACCGGCAACAACAACCGCGCGGCTGTGAGCCAGACCGGCACCGGCACTTACCTCTCCACCAACGCCGTTCGCCTGACTCAGTCCGGCAACAACATGGTCGCCAACGTCAGCCAGACCGGCGGCAGCGGCAACGTGGCAACGATCTACCAACACTAAGATGGTGTACCCCGCCAGGTTCTGGCGGGGTTTTCTTGCGGGAAGAAAAAGAATGCGCGTCCGCCCCCTCATGTTGATCGTCACCGCCGTCATGCTGATTGCCGGCTGCACCACGTCCCGCCCTGCCGCGACCATTTCCCCGGCCACGCTGTCGCCTGCGACCCAGAGCCTGCGTGACCTGACTCACCTGCCGCCGCCCGCTGGCCCCATCAGCGTTGCGGTGTACGGCCTGCGCGACCAGACCGGGCAATACAAACCGTCCCCCGACAGCTCGTTTTCCACCTCGGTGACCCAGGGCGCCGCGTCGCTGCTGATCAGCGCCCTGCGGGACTCACGCTGGTTCAAGCCGGTGGAACGCGAAAACCTTCAGGACCTGCTGACCGAGCGCAAAATCATCCGCGCCCTGGAGCAGCCCCAGGACCAGGCCCAGGTGCAACTGCCTGCGCTGCGACCGGCGAACATGATCATCGAAGGCGCCATCGTCGCCTACGAAAGCAATGTGCGCACCGGCGGCATCGGCGTTCGCTATCTGGGTGTCGGGCCCTCGGAGCTTTACCGTCAGGATCAGGTGACCGTCAACCTGAGGGCGGTGGACATCCGCACCGGTGACATCATCCAGAGCATCACCACCACCAAGACCATATTCTCGATCCAGGTCGATTTCGGCATCTTCCGTTTTGTCTCCCTCAAGCACCTGCTGGAGGTGGAGACCGGCGTGTCACGCAACGAGCCCGTGCAGCAATGCGTTCGCGAAGCCATCGAGACGGCGTTGATCCACATGATTGCCCAAGGTGCGCGGGACGGTAGCTGGAACCTGAAAAATCCCACTGACCTGAACAAACCGCTGCTGCAGAGTTACCTGCAGAGCTACGACGAACAGATGACCACCTTGCCGCTGGCTGACGCGGACAAGGACATCGTTGCCACAGGAGAGAAAAATGGAACGCAACGCTAAAGGATTCGGCTGGGTCGCAGCGGCACTGCTGCTCACCGGCACGCTCGCCCAGGCGCAGGATCTGGTGCGCGAAGCACGCTACGCGGACATCACCGTCGGCAACAGCGTCGCCACCATCTTGCAGATCGGCGCCTATAACACTGCGCGCGTCGATCAAAGCGGGGCCCGACAGAATCAGGCCGTGAGCCAGACCGGCAGTCGCAACCAGGCGGTGGTCAACCAGAGCGGCGTCAACAACGCGCTCACCGCCCAGCAGTACGGCACAGCGAACACCGCGCAGGTCAGCCAGTCGGGCAACAACAACCAGACCGGCGTGATGCAGAACGGCACCGACAACGCCGCAAGCGTGGTGCAGACCGGCGCCTACAATCAGGCCTTCGTCGGGCAGTACGGTCAGGCCAACCAGGCCAGCGTTACCCAGGCCGGATCGGGCGGCGCCGTCTCCATCAAGCAGTTCGGCGACAACATGAACGCAAGCGCGACCCAACGGTGACCTTGATGATGGATTTCACGCAGCTGGTGGTGACGGTTGACGCCCAGCGCAGCGGCTCGACGGTGGTGATCCGCCCGCACCTCGAGAATCCTGCCCCGCTGACGCTGCAATACCGAATGACCGTCAGGCAGAACAGCGCCCAAGGCACCTCGGCCATCAACCAGCAGGGCGACCTGCAGAACGGCGTCGCGGCAAACAGCGTGAGCCTGACGCTGCCGGCTGACGCCACGTGTCAGGTGCATCTGGAGGTCTTCGACCGCACCACGCTGATCAAATCGGTGGACAGCGACTGCGGCGACACGCCCGCCCGCTGATTCAGACGGTGCGGGTTCAGAAGCACAAGCCGCATCAGCGCCCTCTCCCTCGCTCGGCCCCCGACCGTCAGCGGATAAGATGCCGGGCGCCGGGAACATCCCGGGCGGTCCGGGCTCCAACCAGTCTGGATCGAGTATCCGCCCTCCTCGGGAACCGACAGACCATGACCCCGCGCTGCCCTTTTAAAAAGCTCGCACCGCCCGGATCATGGCTGACGCGCAGGCGCGACGTTTGCGCAAACGCAGGCGTCTAAACCGGCGTGTCTGTCGCGGTTTACGCCCTTGAGTGACCGGCGGCGCTCGGGTAATGTCAGCACAACCACAGGACAGAGCACGCTCATGACTTCCAAGCTGGAACAACTCAAGCAATTCACCACCGTCGTTGCCGACACCGGCGACTTCGCTGCCATCGAAAAACTCAAACCCGTCGACGCCACCACCAACCCTTCCCTCTTGCTCAAGGCCGCTTCCAGCGACAGCAACAGCGATCGGTTGAAAGAGGCGTTCACCGGCAGCAACAACGACATCAACGTCGCCAGCGACCGTTTCGCCGTCGCCATTGGCCGCGAGATTCTGAAAGTGGTCCCGGGCCGCGTCTCCACCGAAGTGGACGCACGCCTGTCGTTCGACACCCAGGCCTGCATCGAACGCGCCGACCGCATCGTCGGTCTGTACGAAGATTTCGGCATCGGTCGCGACCGCATCCTGATCAAGCTGGCGTCAACCTGGGAAGGCATCAAGGCCGCTGAAGTGCTGGAAAAGAAAGGCATCCAGTGCAACCTGACCCTGCTGTTCTCCTTCGCCCAGGCCCAGGCCTGTGCCGATGCCGGCGTGTTCCTGATCTCGCCATTCGTAGGTCGCATCTACGACTGGTACAAGAAAGCCGAAGGCAAAGACTACGTCGGTGCAGAAGACCCGGGCGTGCAGTCGGTGACCCGCATCTACAACTACTACAAGGCCAATGATTACAAGACCGTGGTCATGGGCGCCAGCTTCCGCAACCTCAGCCAGATCGAAGAACTGGCCGGCTGCGACCGTCTGACCATCAGCCCTGACCTGCTGCAGAAACTGGCAGAAGACAACGGCACGCTGGCGCAGAAACTCAAGCCGGGCAACGGTGGCGAGGCGCGCGTGACCCTCAACGAAAGCCAGTTCCGCTGGGCTTCCAACGAAGACGCCATGGCCACCGAGAAACTGGCCGAAGGCATCCGTCAGTTCGCCCGTGACCAAGTGGCACTGGAAAAAATGCTGTCGGCCAAAGCGTAAAGCGTCAGGCATGTAAAAAGGGCGGCACCCTCACAGGTGCCGCCCTTTTTTAATGCCTCGGTTCAGGACCGAGGCGTGTTACTGGTGTTCGAGTGCGTTGACCAGATCGCGGAAGGCTTCGCGGTTCGAATCGTTCAAGCCCATGAGGATCTTGTGGGCCTCCAGCACCTTCGCCTTGACCACGTCTTCGCACTGATCCTGGCTCGGCAGATCGCTCAGCGCTTCAGGACGCGGAATCGGCCGACCGACAATGTTGAACACCTGATCGAAGCCCATCGACTGCAACAGGCGCGTGATGTCTTCGTGGGTGGTGACGACCGTCGGCAACAACCCGGCTTTCTGGCGCGAGAGGATCGACAGCTTGGCCAGCAGACCGAGGGTCGTGCTGTCGATGCTGCGGGTTTCGGTCAGATCGATGACCACCGTCGAGAAGTTCATCGAGGTGAAGATCCGTTCAATTGTCGCATCCAACGCCGAGCACAGTGTCAGACGCACTTCACCCACAAACTTGAGGACGAATGTGCCGTCTTGCTCGGCGAACTGGATTCTACCGGTACTCATTAAAGGTTCCTGCTCAACACTAACAAGGCGATATCATCCGGCATCTCCCCTAGCGTGGCCAATCCAAACGTTTGGCGCAGACCATCCAGGCTGCCCCCCGCCGCCTTGACCAGTTCGGGCAAGCTGGCTTCTTTCTCTTTGAGTGTATCACCTGGCAGAAGGTCCAGAATGCCGTCGGACAGCAGCGTCAGACTAAAGGACTCCGGCAGATCGATGACGTGATCGGTGTAAGTCGCTTCGTTGAACAGCCCGACGGGCAGACCCCGGCCTTCCAGGTAATGGGTGTCGCCCGGGGTGTAGAACACCGGCAGCGGCAAATGGCCGCCGACGCTGTAGGTCAACTGCCCGGTGTCTTCGTCGATCACGCCGCCCACCATCGTCACGTGCTTGCCCAGCTTGCAGCTGATCAGTCCGCGATTGATATGGCCCAGCACGTCTGACGGCTTGAACTCCGGCAGACTGCCGCCGCGCTTTGATTCGAACAGCAGACGCGTGGTCATGAATTTCAACAGCACGGTGATGAACGCAGACGACGCGCCATGGCCGGACACGTCCGCCAGGTAGAACGCAACACGGCGCTCATCGACCCGGAAATAGTCAACGAAATCCCCCGACAGGTACAGCGACGGGATGATCTCATGTTCGAATTCGAACGCATCAATGGCCCAAGGGCTGGTAGGCAGCATGTTCATCTGCACCTGACGCCCCGCGTCCTGGTCTTCCTGCAGCAAATGCAGGCTGGCCTCGAGCTCGCGGTTGGCGGTCTCCAGCTTCTGGCGGTATTCCTGGTTTTCGTGGAGCAGGCGTGCGCGATCCAGCGCGCGTCGGACCGAGTGCTCAAGCACTGCGAGGTCTTCGAGGGGTTTGATCAGGTAGTCGGCCGCGCCAAGGCGCAGGGCTTCGACGGCATCACTCATCACGCCTGCGCCGGAAACCACGATGACCGGGGTTTCCGGCGCAAGGCTGGTGACCTGACGAATCAGCTCGAGACCGCCCACCTGCGGCATGCGCAGATCGCAGATCAGCAGATCGGGCTTTTCCTGCTCGAAGGTCTGGAGACCCTGCAGGCCATTACCGGCTTGCAGAACGCTGAAACCGCTGTCTTCCAAATAGGCCGCGAGACTCGCGCGCACTACTTCGTCGTCATCGATGATCAGCAGCGTGGCACTGGTTTTTTGCATGTGGGCAAACGGCGCCAGATTAGGTTGGCGTAGGCGGCTGGTTGCAGTCAGCCCGCGTACTGGATTCGCTTCTAGCCTCTCTGGCTCAGGTAGCGGACTTTTGGTCAAACGCTTCACATGACAGAGCTGCCCTTCAAGGCGCAGACGGTACTCCCATCCGCCTGGCGTTTCAAGCGTGGCCCGGCTGCCGAGCGGCGTCTTTACATCGCAAATCACCCGGAGTTATAAGAACCGTTAAATCAGCAATCAAAACAAAGGATGTGCCATGGGTCAGCTCGATCGCGATTACGAAGAAAAACGGGATTACATTCGCATGCGGGTCGATGCGGACATCAGTCTGATCTACGCCGGCCAGATTATCCCGGCGGTGTGCGTGGATTTATCCAGCTCCGGCATGCAGATACAGGCGCCGCGCTCGTTTCAGGTGGGTGACAAGATCAGCGTGAGCATCGATTCCGAGCATGCTGCGCTCAAGGGCCTGGAGGCCGACACCGAGGTGGTGTGGATTGCCGACATCGACGGCGGCGATCAGAGACTGGGCCTGACGATCTTGAAGATCAAGTGACGGCAGCCCGGAACTCCGTCACATTTTCGAAAAATAGCGAAAATAAAAAGGCGACCCTCAGGTCGCCTTTTTTTGCATCGTTTTGCGGACCGGCTGAATCAGAAGTCGTCGACGACCTTGCCGTCTTTGACCTTGAACTCACGGTTCTGCAGGTAAGCGTTGCGGATGAAGATGTACTTGTCGCCATTGATCAGCTTTTCAGCCGACAGCAGGCTGGCGCGGGTATCGACCAGACTCACGCCCAGCGCGGTGTTGCGCGTCGGCACGTGATCAATGTACCGCCAAGGCTGGGTGTAGGTGTCAGGGTATTTGGCGAATGCGTCACGCACGGTGCTGGGACCGAACAGCGGCAGCATCACGAACGGACCGCTGGCAACACCCCAGTGACCGAGGGTCTGACCGAAGTCTTCGTCGTTGCGCTGCAGGCCCATCTTGGTGCCGACGTCGAAGAAGCCGAGCAGACCGAACGTGGTGTTGAAGATCAGGCGCGCGGTGTCGACGCCAGCGGCCTCAGGCTTGGCCTGGAGCACGTCGTTGGCAAAGTTGGTCACTTCGCCGACGTTCTTGAACATGTTGTGAATGCCGTCTTCGAGGAACTGCGGCGTGATGAACTCATAGCCTTGGGCGATGGGTTTCAGCGCATAGGTGTCGACGGTGTCGTTGAAACGGAAAATCGCACGGTTGACGCCTTCCCACGGATCTTCGTCTGCCGCGTTTGCAGCCATCGGCGCCACGGCCAGGCTGGCCCAGACGCACGTTCGAACCAGACGATTAATAAAGCCAGCACCGTTCTCGGGCATAGCTGAGACTCCCAGTCAAAGTAATGAAGCGGGCGCTACGCCCCAAACCAAAGGCGAGAGTATAAAGCCTTCTGTGACTATTTACGTCGCTGAAATGGTCAGGGTTTTGTAGGGCAATAAACATCCCGAGTCACTGTCATCGTTCAGTCATCGATTTGTCATGGCAATCCCTTAGCGTCTACGGCTTTGAGAGGGAATGCCATGCTCGCCCCGGTTGCCGTCGCTGTTCCGCCGTTCACCGCTGTGTTGTTCGGACTCAGCGGATGCCTCGTCGACTTCGGCGCCCAGACACGCACGCTGCTTGCCGCCGATGGCAAGTCCCTCGCCTCCCATGACGTCCAATCCTTTGCAGCACCGGCGCCCGGGGCGATCAACGCACTGAAGTACCTCAAGCAGCACGGCATTCCCTGCGCCTGGATCGATGAGTACCCCTCCCCGGTTACCGATCAACTGGCTGCGCCACTGAGCAACCTGATTTTGCCCACGCCCCCGCCAACCCACCGCTGGCCAGCACCTGATGCGTGCTGGCATGCGCTGATGATCCTTGGCGTCATGCAACTGGACGGCTGCGTGATGGTCAGCGGTGATCCGCGTCTGCTCATGGCCGGAATCAACGCAGGGCTGTGGACGGTCGGGCTCGCGTCCTGCGGGCCGCTGTGCGGTTTGTCACCCGAGCAATGGGAAGCGCTGAGCGACCTGGATCGCGAGCGCCGTCGCGGCCGCGCCACCCTTGAGCTGTATGCCGCCGGCGCGCATTCGGTCATCGATCACTTGGGGGAATTGGAGTCCTGCCTGGCGGATATCACGCTGCGCCGGCAGAAGTCGGAAAAGCCTTGAGCTGACAGCGGTCATGCACGGCGGCCGGGAGTGGATTAGTCTAGAGCGGTAAGGACCTTTGCCTGCGCATTGCGGTCCATCGTGAGACCCATCACATTAAGGAAGACCCCATGTCCGTCAGTGACTTGCAACTACAACTCAACACGTTGCGCGAGCAGCTTGAGCAAAATCCGCAGCTGACGCTGGAAGAGCGCGGGAACCTGACTGAGGTCATGGAGCAGATCCAGGCGCAGATCGAACTCGAAACCGTCTCCCAGGACCCGAGCATTGCCGATGGCGTCAACCTGGCGGTCGAGCGGTTTGAAGTCGATCACCCGACCATCGCTGGCACGCTGCGCAATGTGTTGGTAACCCTGGGCAGCATGGGGATCTGAATCATCCCGTCCCCTTCAGTGGGAGTGAAGGGGATGGCGTTCCACCCCGGTCACTCCCACAGTGCGTTAACGTGCAGAAAGTGGTCGAGAGGTTACTGCCGCGCGAGACGCCCGTTCTCCAGCGTCAGTGTTTCCGTGCTGCGGTACGGATTGATGTCCAGCCCGCCGCGGCGCACGTAACGCGCATACACCGTCAGCTTCTCTGGCTTCAGCAAGCGCTTCAGGTCCATGAAGATGCGTTCCACACACTGCTCGTGGAAATCCGAATGCTGGCGGAAGCTGACGATGTACGCCAGAAAACTTGCGTGATCCAGCGCCGCGCCACGGTACTCCACCGCGACGCTGCCCCAGTCTGGCTGGCTCGTCACCGGGCAGTTGGATTTGAGCAGATGACTGTGCAGCGCGTCGTCCACCACTTGCGACTCATCGCAGCGCAGCAGCTCGGGTTGAGGGCGGTCGTAGCTTGAAATGCTCACGTCCAGGTCATCGACACACACACCCGGCACCGCGACGATACCCTCGGCCTCGATGTCCTTCAGACTGCGAACGCGGACGCCAACCGGCTTGCCTGCGGCCGCCGAGAGGTCTTTCTGCAACGTGGCGATCAGCTCGGCTTCAGACGCGAACGCAGTCTGGTTGAGCGAGTTCAGGTACAGCTTGAACGACTTGGATTCGATGATATTGGCCGAGTCCGCCGGAATGCTGAACTCACCGATGGCCACCACCGGCTTGCCCGACGGAAGCAGCCAGGACAGCTCATAACAATTCCAGAAATCGACACCCTGATAAGGCAGCGTCTCGGCGGTCAGGCCCAGCTCTGCCCACTTGGCAGCGCGCGGGATCGGGAACAGCAGAGACGGGGTGTACGTGGCGATGTATTCGCTGGACTTGCCCAGCGGCGAGTGTTCGGCTGCGGGATGCATGGCGGGACCTGAACCTGAATAAAGCGGCTGTAAAAACCAAGGCCGCGAAGTTTATCGGGTTCGGCCCGGGTTTTCAGCGTTTACTGACTGATCGCCAACTTACCGACCGTGCCCCCTGGCCATGCCCGGGAATATTGCACGCGGACGCCAGACCCGTGGCGTCATTGCTCCCCGCCGCGGGTCAGCCCCTGATCCCTCTCCTACTCGTAGCGCAGGGCGTGGGCCGGCTGAATCTGCGCGGCGCGATAGGCCGGGTAGATCGTCGCCAGAAAGCTGAGGATGAAGCCGGCACTGCAGATCAGCGCCACATCGCTGCCTTCGAGCTTCGACGGAAGGTTGCTGATGAAGTACACGTCCGAGGTGAAGATGTGCTGGCCTGTCACCCGCTCGACCCAGCCGACGATCTGACTGACGTTGATCGCCGCGATCACGCCCAGCACACCGCCGATGACGGTGCCGACGATGCCGATGACGGTGCCCTGCACCATGAAGATGGCCATGATCTGCCCGGGGGTGGCGCCAATGGTGCGCAGAATCGCGATGTCGGCGCCCTTGTCGTTCACGACCATGATCAGCGTGGCGATGATGTTGAAGGCCGCCACGGCAACGATCATCAGCAGCAACAGGCCGATCATGGTCTTTTCCATCTTCATGGCGCTGAACAGGCTGCCCTGACTGTGGGTCCAGTCATCCGCTTTGTAGTCCGCTCCGAGTCCGGCGGCAATGGCCGTGGACACCTGGGGCGCGGCGTACAGATCCGTCAGCGCCAGGCGCACGCCCTGCACCTGATTGGGCTGCCAGCGCTGGATCACCGCAGCATCCGCGACGTTCACCAGGGCCATGGAACCGTCCAGTTCAGCGCCGACCTTGAACACGCCCACCACCGTCAAACGCTGCAAACGCGGGGTGATGCCACCTGGGGCGCTGCTGATTTCCGGAACGATCAGCGTCAGTTTGTCGCCGACGTTCAGGCGAAAGCGCCGGGCGGTGATTTCGCCGATCACCACACCAAACTCGCCCGCCTTCAAGTCCTGCAACCGGCCCTGCACGATGTGCTGGGTCACGATGGAGACCTTGGATTCCAGCGCCGGATCGACGCCGTTGATTTGAATCGGCTGCATCGACCCCTTGTACGACAGCATGCCGTCCATTTCAGTGAACGGCACGGCGGCGGTGACTTGCGGATCCTTGAGCGATGCCTTGGCAGCCGGCTGCCAATCGTCCAGCGGCTTCACCCCGGAGATCACCGCGTGGGGAACCATGCCGAGGATCCGCGAGCTCATTTCCTGCTGGAAACCGTTCATCACGGACAGCACCACGATCATCGCCAGCACGCCCAGCGCCAGCCCGATCATCGAGGTCATGGAAATGAACGAGATGAAGTGGTTGCGACGCTTGGCCCGCGTGTAGCGCGTACCGATAAAGATGGATAACGGTCTGAACATTCGTGGAGCACCGTAACTAAGCAGCTGAAAGTAAAAAGCCGATGCCCGAAAGGCACCGGTTGTGCGGGTCAGGCTTCGACCAGACGGCCTTCTTCAAGACGCCACACGCGGTCCATCTGCCGGGCCAGCGCCATGTCGTGGGTCACCACCAGAAACGCGGTGCGCGACGACGTGCTGAGTTCCAGCATCAGGTCCTGAATCCCTTGGGCGGTATGCGAATCGAGGTTGCCGGTGGGCTCGTCGAGCATGACCAGACCCGGCTGGTTGACCAGCGCGCGGGCAATCGCCACCCGTTGGCGTTCGCCACCCGACAACTCCGATGGCTTGTGCGCCAGTCGATGTTTGAGCCCTACCCGCTCCAGCAGGGCGGTTGCGCGCTGACGCGCTTCCGGAATCGGCGTCTTGCCGATCAGCAGCGGCATGCAGACGTTTTCCAGCGCAGTGAACTCGGCCAGCAAGTGGTGGAACTGATAGACGAAGCCAAGGGCGCGATTGCGCAGCAGGCCGCGGGCTTTCTCGTTCAGCGCCGACAGCTCTTCGCCCGCCAGCCAGACACTGCCTTCGGTCGGCGTGTCGAGGCCGCCGAGCAAGTTGAGCAAGGTACTTTTGCCCGACCCCGAACTGCCGACGATCGCCACGCGTTCGCCCGGGTGCAACTCCAGTTGCAGTCCCGACAGGACGACCACGGATTCCGGACCTTCCTCGTAGGACTTGCCCAGGTTGCGGCAGCTCAGTACAGCTTTATCACTCATGCCCGACTCACTCATAACGTAGCGCCTCCGCCGGCTGGGTGCGCGCAGCACGCCAGGCTGGATACAGGGTGGCGAGGAAACTCAGGACCAGCGCCGCGCCGCATACCAGCAGCACGTCCTGGGCCATCAATTGCGAAGGCAGATAGTCGATGAAGTAGACATCCGCATTGAGAAACTTGTGACCGATCAGGCCTTCCAGCGCCGAGATCGCCGAACTGACGTTGAGCGCCGCAAGAATGCCGACACCGGCGCCGATCAATGTTCCGACCACGCCGATAACCGTGCCCTGGACCATGAAGATCGCCATGATCTGGCCCGGGGTCGCGCCCAGGGTGCGCAAAATGGCGATGTCGCCGCGCTTGTCGTTGACCACCATGACCAGCGTGGAAATGATGTTGAACGCCGCCACCGCCACGATCAGCAACAGCAGCAGGCCGATGATGGATTTCTCCATGCCGATCGCCTGATACAGGTTGCCGTGGGTGCGGGTCCAGTCACGGGAGTAATACTGATGCTCGCCGAGATTCTGGGCGATGTCGTACGCCGTGCGCGGCGCCTTGAACAGATCGGTGAACTTCAGGCGCAAGCCCTGCACCTGATCCGGCTTCCAGCGGTGCAGCCGCGCCAGATCCTGCAGGTTGGTAACGCCCAGGTAGCCGTCCAGCTCGCCGGCGCCGACATGAAAGATGCCGACCACGGTGAAGCGCTTCATGCGCGGGAACATGCCCGCCGGGGTCACGGTGACTTCGGGTGACACGAAGGTGACTTTGTCGCCCATGCCGACCCCGAGCTTGGTCGCGGCCTTGTCGCCGATCACCACGCCGAAGCCGCCCGCGACCAGATCGTCGAGGCTGCCCTGCTTCATGAAGCCGTCGATGATCGACACCTTGCGCTCCTGCGCCGGGTCGATGGCGTTGAGCAGGATCTTCTGCACGTTGCCGTTGTTGGTCAGCAGGCCTTGCATCTGGGTAAACGGCGCAACGGCTTCGACCTGTTTATTCTGTTTGACGCGGGCGGCCAGGGCCTGCCAGTCATTGATCGGCTCGCCGGACTCGATGGTCGCGTGGGGCACCATGCCTAGCACGCGGGTGCGCATCTCGTGGTCGAAGCCGTTCATGACCGAGAGCACGACGATCATCACCACCACGCCCAGGGCGAGGCCGATCATCGACGTCAGGGAAATGAAAGAGACAAAATGATTACGACGTTTGGCACGGGTGTAGCGCGTACCGATAAATACAAAAAGAGGTCTGAACATTTAGGGGCTTGTTCGAAGGAATGGGAACGTCCTTGTGGCGGGCCTGGGCCAGCGGCTTTACACTCGAATCACCGCCGAATCATGCTCGAAAAGCCGAGCCATGATTTTGAGCAATCACTCTGACAATCGCCGCTACCATGGGTTCGCCATGCCGACACTAGATGAAGAAGAACGCCGCGAATACTACCGTATCGAGGACAGCGTCGCACTGGAAATTAACCGCATCACCGGCCCAGAGACGGGAGATGAACCTGGCCATCACGACACTTCCACGCTGTTCGATCTGCTGAGCGAATTGCACGTCGCCGAGTTCGAATCCCAGCACCTGCTGCGTCAGCTGGATGATCGCGACCGCACCACCAACAGCTTCCTTCGGGCCATGAGCAAACGCATCGACCTGCTCGGTCAAGTGGTTGCGCACACCGCATTGGGCAAGCTGGGCGCCCCCCAGCGCGTGATCATGTCCGAGGGCGGTCTGCAATTCGTGACCCCTCAACCCTTCCCGCCCGGCACCTTGCTGTCGGTGAAAATGGTGCTGATGCCCCAGGCTTCGGGGATGATGCTGCGCGCCCGGGTGACACATTGCGATGCGTTGGCCATCGGCGATTTTGACGTCGGCAGCGAGTGGATCGACCTCACCGATGCCCAGCGCCAATTGCTTGCCCGACACATCCTGCAACGACAAGCCGCGCAGCGACGCCTGGCCCGTGAGCAAAGTGACCCAGACGTCAAGCCCAACTGATTCCAGCTCGACTTATTCCAGCGCTATGCGTACCAAGGAGTGATTGTGACCATTATTTACGGCCACCGCGGCGCCAAGGGCGAAGCACCGGAAAACACCCTCACCAGCTTTCAGGAATGCCTCAAACACGGCGTCAAACGCTGCGAACTGGACCTGCATCTGTCCCGCGACGGCGAGCTGATGGTGATCCATGACCCGACGCTCAAGCGCACCACCGACCGGCGCGGCAAGGTCGTCGAACACGATGCCGCCGATCTGGTCACCTACGACGCGCGCAAGGGCGGACCGGGCTGGGTGCAGCCCTGCCCCATTCCTCGTCTGGAAGAACTGTTCGAACAGTGTCCCTTCGACCACTGGCAGCTTGAAGTCAAAAGCGCGTCACGCACCCGCGCGGCGACGACCGTGCTGGCCATCCGCGAAATGGCTCAGCGCCACGGGTTGCTGGACAAAGTAACCATCACGTCGAGTTCTCGGGAAGTGCTGCGCGCGGCCCTGGAGCTGACGCCGGACATCTCACGCGGGCTGGTGGCGGAGTACGCCTGGCTCGACCCACTGAAAGTGGCTCAGGGGTATGGCTGCGAAATTCTCGCGCTGAACTGGACGCTGTGCACGCCAGAGCGCCTGAAGAAAGCACAGAATCAGGGCCTGCACGTGTCTGTCTGGACAGTCAATGAGCCCGCGCTCATGCGCAGGCTCGCTGACTTCGGCGTTGACAGCCTGATTACAGACTTTCCCGGTTTGGCCAGCGCCACCCTTGGGAAGTACTGAAATCGGTCTCCCCGGCCGGCTCAGGCCACCGGCCGGAGCCGCTCAAAAAAGCCGGTTAAGGCCGTCGTACGCCGCTACCCGATAAGCCTCTGCCATGGTCGGGTAGTTGAACGTGGTGTTGACGAAGTACTTGAGGGTGTTCGCCTCGCCCGGCTGATTCATGATCGCCTGACCGATGTGCACAATCTCCGATGCCTGGTCGCCAAAGCAGTGCACGCCCAGGATCTGCAGGGTTTCCCGGTGGAACAGGATTTTCAACATGCCGACCGGCTCGTGGGAAATCTGCGCGCGGGCCATGCTCTTGAAAAACGCCTTGCCCACTTCGTACGGCACTTTTGCGATGGTGAGGTCGTGTTCGTTCTGACCGATGGAGCTGATCTCGGGAATGGTGTAGATCCCGGTCGGCACATCGTTGACGAAGCGCCACGCGCCGTTGTCGACCGCGCTGCCCGACGCCGAACGACCCTGGTCATAAGCTGCGCTGGCCAGACTCGGCCAGCCAATCACGTCGCCGGCGCCATAAATATTCGGCTGGCTGGTGCGGTAGGCTTCGTCGACATCGATCTGGCCACGACCGTTGGCCTTGATGCCGACGTTCTCCAGACCCAGCTTGTCGGTGTTGCCGGTACGGCCGTTACACCACAGCAAAGCGTCGGCCTTGACCTTCTTGCCGGACTTGAGGTGCAGAATCACGCCGTTGTCCAGCCCTTCAACGCGCTCGTATTCTTCGTTGTGGCGAACCATTACGTTGTTGTTGCTGAAGTGATAGCTCAGGCCCCGCGAGATTTCCGAGTCGAGGAAGCTCAGCAACTGGTCACGGTTGTCGATCAGTTCGATCTCGACGCCGAGACCGCTGAAAATCGACGCGTATTCGCAGCCGATGACGCCTGCGCCGTAGATGATCAGTTTGCGTGGTGTGTGACCGAGGCTGAGGATGGTGTCGCTGTCGTAGATGCGCTTGTGGGAAAAATCGATATCTGCCGGGCGATAAGGCCGCGAGCCTGTGGCGATGATGATCTGATTGGCGACCAGCTTTTCCACGATTCCGGTGTTGCAGACCACGTCGATGCTGCGCTCGTCGGCAAAGCTGCCGGTGCCGAAGAACACGTCGACACGGTTGCGGGCGTAGTAACCGGTGCGCGACGCCACTTGCTTGCTGATGACCCTCTCGGCGTTCTTGAGAACGTCCGGGAAGGAAAACCAGCGTGGCTCACCGATGGCGCGGAACATCGGGTTGGTGTTGAACTGGATGATCTGTTTGACCGAGTGACGCAGGGCCTTCGACGGGATCGTGCCCAGGTGGGTGCAGTTGCCGCCGACCTGCCGGCGGCTGTCGACCATTGCGACCTTGCGCCCGGCCTTGGCAGCGTTCATCGCCGCGCCTTCACCCGCCGGGCCCGAACCCAGCACTACCACGTCGTAGTTGTAGACAGCCATGCGTACTCCTCAGAACTGGCCGAGACACCACTCTGGTGCCTCTGGCTGAATCATGCCGCCGCGGGCGGCATGAAGGATCGAAACTCGCGGCGCAGTCTAGTCTCAACGAGGACAAACGACCATTAACCCTTGGTCGCGTCCCCCGGCAGACTTCTCTGCGCAGTCGCGGGTCGAGTGCTGGAAACCTCACTCGACCGCCGAATTGCTGCGGATGATAAATCCCTTGCGTGACGAATCCTAAAAAAATCGCACGCCCAGGCATCTGCCTTTGCCCTGGCCTGAGGAATTACTCGGCCAGATGCAGAAACAACCGCTGCGCCAGTTCCTTGCCGATGGTGCTGCGATAAATGCTCACCACTTCCTTGTTGTCCTTGGCGGCCTTGAGCATCGCGCTGTAACCCATCAGCCGCTGTTCCGGGAGTTTAAGGTGCGCGGCAGTGAAGGCATCCGCCGCCGCGTGCTCAGTGGCGTAGTGAAAATGCGCCCACCACAGGAGGTGGTCGTCCTTGTCGCGGATCGCATACTCCTGGACAAAATCGTTGCGACGGGCTCCCGACATGTTTTTCCTCCCCTCCACCCGGGCGATGTGCACCTCGTGCTGGCGATCCAGATAACTGATGCGACTGGCCGTCGGCGGCTGGCGCTTGATCATCTCGATACGCAGCTGGCGCCCCTGCTCGCGAAACCGCGACTGGCCCGCCTGCAAATCGTCGAGCACCGCCTGCAGCGACCGAGCGCCGTCCTCTCCCGCATCGGGGTCGTCCAGATGGACCTGCAGTTTTTCCACCAGCTCGCCAAGCTTGTCGGCCTTCTGCACCAGGATGTCTTCCATGTCCTCGGGCTCGTTGGCACGGCGGGACTGACGCACCGCGCTGGCAATCTCGGGCTCCACCCGTTCCAGCAGGGCGCGGCTTCGACGCATGAGCTCTGCCAGTGGAACGATACTGTCGCGATTGACCGGCTTGCGTGGCTGCTCCTCAATCTCGACCCATTCCCCCTCCGCGTGCTGGTGGTACGCGCCGACCACGCGATCACCGGTGGCCGCCTTGACCTCAACGACTTCACCCAGTGAGGGCTCTTCGCCTTCACGCAGTCGGCCGATCAATGTGCGCTGCCCTCGGGTCTTGATGACTCGCTTGCGAGTCTGCCTGACCCTCGGGACATATTCAGCAGGCGTATCGGCGGGTTCCTCGCTCTCGCGTATCAGGGCCGACAGCCGGTGCTCGGCCCGATCGGAAATCGCCGACAGGTCTTCGAAAAACCGGTGAAAGTGCGTGGGATTGACCACCTCGGGCTCACTCTCAAAGGTGGCCAGGGCGACGATCGAGGCCCGGTCATATTCCCTGAGCGAGCTCTCCAGCACGCTGATCTGTTCAGCGATCGTGTAATCGTGAGGCCTTTCCAGCTCCGCCTGGGAGGTGAGTGCGGCGTGCAGCGAGTCGTCGTCGAGCAGACGCTTGAACCTGACAGCTCTTTGGGTATCGAGGACGCTCTCGGCACTGAAACACAGCTCCAGGGACGACCACATGCGACTGGCGCGCCAATCAATCAGGGAGAACATGCGGTTGTTGTAGAACTCCAGCGCCTCCGTGCGCCAGTAGGCCTCGCCCACCTTTGGCACCTCGCGCAGCCTTTGCCACAGTCCCTCTCTGACCATCGCCCAGTGCACGCCGCTCTCTTGCAGCACCAGGGACTTTTCGAACAACCCCAGATAAAGCCCCACATTCTCCGGCGAAACGGTTCTGGACACCGCGCGCATCCGGGCCAGGTCTTCTTGGGCCACGACGAGCATGTCGCTGAGCAGCACGCCCTCCAGCAAACAGATCCGCCGGGCGATGCCTTGCAGGTCCGTGGCATAGGTTTTGTCCGGGGTGCGGTCGGCAGGACGCAGCGACTGATCGAGCTCGTTTTTGCGATCAATGATCTCCATCACGGCACGGACGTCTGTCTCGATCAGCGCAATGACCTCGTGGTGCTGTTCGAGGGGCGTGGCATCAATGCGGTTGTCGTTCGCCACAATGCGAATGTACAGATCGTTCTGACGCTTCAGCAGCTCGGACTTCTCGGCGTTGACGCGCTTGAGCCGGGCGGCATTTTCCAGGGCCAACTGCCGGGCGCTGCGCTTGGGCCCTCCGCCACGCAGTCGCAGCCCGAGGTCCAGACGCCACACATCACCCTCGCGCATCAGCCATGGCCCGGAGCGTTCAGGGTTGTGGGGATGAACAATCTGCACGTCACCATCATCGATCTGAACCCTGAAGACGGCGTTGTCGACGTGGGCATACCAGGCGCCGTCCTGCTCATACAGACCGTGGGTGCCAGGAGCGTCCGACGGCTGCGGCAGCTCGGGCGTCGGCAGAATTTCGAACGACCGCAGCGCCAGCTTCTGCACCGTAGTCAGGCTCTGATCGGGTCGAGACCAGGTGAAGTCGAGCCGGTTTTCAAGGTTGGCCGGCATGGCAACTGAATCAGGCGCGGGGGCCGGAATGATCGGGGTCGACGGGTTTGAAGCGCTTGAAGCGCTTGAAGCGCTTGAAGCGCTTGAAGGCGTCGACGCCGCTGTGAGCAGATCCGCCAGCGTCGGTCGCACAACCCGGGCAGCGCGCTGGCGACCGGACGTGACGGCCTCGCCCAGCGAGCTGTGCAACAGCAGCATCGCCACCGTCAGCAGCACGTTGCCCATGGATTCCCTGTGTTCGCTGGCAGTGGCATTGCCGTCTTCAGCCAGGGCTCCCTGGGTTTCGCTCATCAGTTGAACCAGCCACAGCGCGTGGCCGACCGGCCCCGACATGAAAGGCATGAGCGATTCCAGCGCCAGCCAGCCGCCACGTTTGAGCAGCGCCCAGCGGCTTTCGGCGTTGGAGGTGGACTGCCTGTCCGCCAGCTGGATCAGTGCGGACGCGTTGGCCTTGAACAGCGCAACCAGCTGATCACCGAGGACTTCGTCGACCGCCAGCTGTGCAGGCGCCGGCGTCTCCAGGGGCGCGAACTCCGACCCCTGGCCGAAGCGCACGACATGGGGCTGATCAAAGCCGCTATTGGCGTAGATCTGCCGTGCGTGATCGTCCATCCACGTCAGTACGTCGCTCTGAAGTTCGCCCGGCTCGACAATCGCGGTGCGCAGCGCAGCCCAGGACGTGAACTCAGTCAGCGACTGGCGGGAAAACGGCCGGTACAGCAACACCGGTCCTCGGGTCGTATCGCGATCACCGATCACGAACATGTTGGCGACCTCATCCGCCTGGGACCCCGCCGTTGCGTGGAAGGCCAGCGGACGCAGAGTCGTGTTGCGCATCGCTGGAGGGCGCTGCTGCGGCGGCTGCATGAGGGCGATAACGTGCTGATAGGCGCTGTCGCAGAAATGCCCTTCTCCACGCATTTTCAGCTCCAGCGCCTGCAGAGGCAGTTGAGCGCGAAGCTGGGCAATATACGCCCCCTGTCGCTTGGCGGACTCAACGGGGTCAGTCACCAACACCCGTTTCAGCAGCGCCGGATAGTGGCGCCCGATGTCCACCTGACACACCAGCAACCGCAGATAATCGCCACTGAACCAGTCCGGCGCCGGCGTGCCGTCCCTGTGCACGACGTGCAGCGCACCGGCCGGCTCGCCGGAAAGGTTTTCCAGCGCAAACTCGGCAAGGCTCATGCGTACGGGCTCGACCAGGCCTGAGGCGACCACTTGACCACCGCTGGGAATGGCAGCGGCGATCACTTTGCGGATAACCACGTCCAGATCGGCGATCAGCAGATCCGCGGCCTCCGGGTGATCGGCGAGCATTTCACGCTGCAGTTGCTGGCTGGCGTAATCCAGCAATGGCGGAAGGTCTTGGTTAAACGTGCCGGGTGCCCCCGACGGAGCGCTCGCCACGGCAATCATTCGACGGCTGAAATCCATTCGGTCGGCAATACTGGCGTTGCGCAACCAGTCCGGAAGCGTCTCGGGGCTTTGCATCCCGGGGACGGCCGGGAGCAAAAAAGGCGTGATGTCGGTGGCAGCGGCCATACGGCGATCGAGATCAGCAAAATCTTCCGCGTCGGCGGCGTCCAGCCGGGCGATCTGCTGCAGTTGATGGGCCAGTATCGACTGAGCCAGCGCGCAGAACAGATCACCCTCAACCTCGCGCAGCACCCAGGTCCGGGGATGGGCGACGGACTGAGGAGTATCGATGCTGGCTATCAGCTCGGTCAGCGAGCCATGACTGACCAGGAGGCCCGGCGACTGCCAGGTGAAGAACATCTCCGTGCCGCCCCAGACACCGGTCGCCGCCAGCACGGGCAGCACTGACGCCGGTGACGAGGCGTCCACTGCCTGGGGGATGCAGGCGCGAATGACATCGTCCGGATGGGCCTGGTCCAGACTCACCATGAAATTGCGCTGGGTCTGATCGGAAAAAGAAGCGAGGGGACGCAGGAAATCCCCCTCGTTTTCGGGCAACCCCGGGGTGTCGTCCAGCGCCTTCAGATAACCCTTCTTCAACGCATCGGCGAGGCGTGCCCAGAGGGTTTGCCCGTCTGCCGCCGACGCGCCCCAGAATTCCACCGTCGCTCGCTGAAACTGGTCGTTCAGGTCCAGAGCAACTGTATCGACCAGGATATTCAGTTCGTCAAAATCGATTGGCGTCGCAGTCACGTCCCGGACAGCGGGATCAATGACAAATGTGTTGGCGCCGGCGCGCCAGCGTGGGGTTTTCCCTGTCAGAAATGCCTGCTGAAGATTTTTGAGCAGGGTTTCCGCGCGCTGAATGCCGTCGGGGCCCGTACGGGTGATGACGGAAATCTCGGGATCGATTTCAAGGTTCGGGAATTGTTGTTGCACTGCGCAATGCAGCTGCTTGATCGCGACGTCATTCAGGGTCGGTCGCCGGGAAGCCGCAGCGATCAGGTCAAATTTCGGGCTCATTTGCCGGTTAACTCGTGCAAGGGATTGAGGATCTCTCAGGGGCCTGTCAGGCACTGAGAGAATTTGCGGGGAGTTAAACCGGGAATGAGCCCATCGATGGGATACATAAATATTGTTTTCGCGTGGGCGCAGCGGGAGGTCCGTGGTCGATGGGCGGGGCGTTCTGATTGCCAACCGCCAGCTTTACACATATCGTTACAAATCTGGGGCGCCCGAGGCCAAGCGCGGGCGCCGCAGCAGAGGACGCATAAATACAACGGATCCCCCCAGCTAGACAGCTTAAGTGAGTAATTCCAGATGGCCTCGAACACGGGCAAAGGCAAGGCGATATTTCGCGTTGTGAGCGGCAACTTCCTTGAAATGTTTGACTTCATGGTCTATGGCTTTTACGCCACGGCCATCGCCAAAACCTTCTTCCCCGCCGACAGTGAATTCGCATCGTTGATGCTGTCGCTGGCGACCTTTGGCGCCGGCTTTCTCATGCGCCCGCTGGGTGCCATTTTCCTCGGCGCCTACATCGACCATCACGGCCGGAAAAAAGGCCTGGTGATTACGCTGGCGATGATGGCCATGGGTACGGTGCTGATTGCCTGCGTGCCGGGTTACGCGACCCTGGGCGTCGCCGCACCGATCCTGGTGTTGATTGGCCGCCTGCTGCAAGGCTTCTCGGCCGGGGTTGAACTGGGCGGCGTCTCGGTTTATCTGGCGGAGATTTCCACGCCGGGCCGCAAGGGCTTCTTCGTCAGCTGGCAGTCGGCTAGCCAACAGGCCGCGGTGGTTTTCGCCGGTCTGCTGGGCGTCGGCCTGAACCACTGGCTGAGCCCGGAAGACATGGGCCAATGGGGCTGGCGCGTGCCGTTCCTGATTGGCTGCCTGATCGTTCCGGCGATCTTCGTGATCCGCCGTTCCCTCGAAGAAACCCCTGAGTTCGAAGCCCGCGCGCAACACCACCGCCCAAGCCTGGGCGAAGTGGTCAAGTCGATCGGTCAGAACTTCGGTCTGGTCATCGCCGGCATGGCGCTGGTGGTCATGACCACCGTGTCGTTTTACCTGATCACCGCCTATACCCCGACGTTCGGCAAAAACGAGCTGCACCTGTCTGATCTGGACAGCTTGCTGGTGACCGTCTGCGTCGGTATCTCGAACTTCATCTGGCTGCCGGTGATGGGTGCGCTGTCGGACCGGATCGGCCGCAAGCCCCTGCTGCTGGCGGCGACCATTCTGGCGATCATCACGGCGTACCCTGCCCTGTCCTGGCTGACCGCCAACCCGAGCTTCGGCAACCTGCTGATGGTCGAGCTGTGGCTGTCCTTCCTGTACGGCTCGTACAACGGCGCGATGGTGGTTTCCCTGACCGAAATCATGCCGGTCGAAGTACGCACCACCGGCTTCTCCCTGGCCTACAGCCTGGCGACTGCGACGTTCGGCGGCTTCACGCCGGCGGCCTGTACTTACCTGATTCACGTGCTGGACAACAAAGCCGCACCGGGCATCTGGCTGAGCGGCGCGGCGGTGCTGGGCCTGATCGCCACGCTGGTGCTGTTCCGCAAGGGTCAGACGCGGATTCAGGGCGTGACAGCGGTCGGTTGATCGCCGAGAGCTATAAGCGACAAGCGGCAAGCTTCAAGCAGCAAGTAAAAACAAAAACGCCCCGAACCAGTCGGGGCGTTTTTTTTCTTCGCAGTTCAGCTTGCAGCTTGCGGCTTAGCGCTTGCCGCTGCTTTCAACCTACTTCGGGAAGGCTGGCGGGTTGACCCCGGTCATTTCTTCCATCACGCGGACCACCTGGCAGCTGTAGCCGAATTCGTTGTCGTACCAGACGTACAGCACAACGCGGTTATCCATGGCGATGGTCGCTTCGGCATCCACCACACCGGCGTAACGCGAGCCGACGAAGTCGGTGGAGACCACTTCCAGGGAGTTCACGAAGTCGATCTGTTTGTGCAGATCCGAATACAGCGCAGTGTGGCGCAGGTACTCGTTCATCTCTTCGCGGGTGGTCGCAGTGCCCAGATTCAGGTTGAGGATGGCCATGGACACGTTTGGCGTTGGAACGCGGATCGCGTTGCCGGTCAGCTTGCCGGCCAGCTCGGGCAGGGCCTTGGCTGCAGCGGTGGCCGCACCGGTTTCGGTGATGACCATGTTCAGCGCAGCGCTGCGGCCACGGCGATCGCCCTTGTGGAAGTTGTCGATCAGGTTCTGGTCGTTGGTGTACGAGTGAACCGTTTCGACGTGACCGTTGACGATGCCGAACTTGTCGTTGACCGCCTTGAGCACCGGCACGATGGCGTTGGTGGTGCAGGACGCCGCCGAGATGATCTTGTCATCAGCGGTGATCTGCTGATGGTTGATGCCGTGCACGATGTTCTTCAGTTTGCCCTTGCCCGGCGCGGTCAGAACCACGCGGTCGATGCCCGGGCATTGCAGGTGCTGGCCCAGGCCCTCGGCATCGCGCCACACACCGGTGTTGTCGACCAGCAGCGCGTCCTTGATACCGTACTGGGTGTAATCCACCTCGGCCGGGTTCTTGGCGTAGATCACCTGAATCAGGTTGCCGTTGGCGCAAATGGTGTTGTTGGCTTCATCAATGGTGATGGTGCCGTCGAAAGGACCGTGGACCGAGTCGCGGCGCAGCAGGCTCGCGCGCTTGACCAGATCGTTTTCAGCGCCCTTGCGGACCACGATGGCGCGCAGACGCAGGCCGTCGCCGCCACCGGTTTTTTCGATCAGGATGCGTGCCAGCAGACGACCGATGCGACCGAAGCCGTACAGTACGACGTCAGTGCCCTTGCGCTCACCGGAATTCTGCTGACCGATGACCTCGGCCATTTCTTCGCGGATGAACTCTTCAGGGGTGCGGCCATTGGCCTCGGCCTTGTACTTCACCGCCAGCTTGCCCAGGTCCACCGAAGCGGCGCCCAGCTTGAGCTCGCTCATGGCTTTGACGAGGGGGAACGTCTCGTGTACGGACAACTCGCTGGCGTCAGCCTGGCGGTGACGCGCAAAGCGGTGTGCTTTGAGAATCGCGATGACTGAACGGTTGATCAGGCTGCGGCCATAGATCGAACTCACCACATTATTATTGCGGTAGAGCTGACCGATAAGCGGGATCATCGCCTCGGCGAGGGCTTCACGATCGATCCATTCACCAAGACACTGGTCGGGCTTCTGAGTCACGGGAACCTTCCACATGTAGGGGCTGAAAAAAGGGACTACATTATGCACAGGCCTTTGTTTATGAGCAATCCAGACTTTTCACGACCTGGAGCACTACATAATTCCCGGCGCACAAAACTGACAGCGTCTCTGCGGATTAGTTACACTCCCCGGCTTTGCCGAAACGCCTGGAGCTTTAACTTCCGTGCCCGTTCTGCGCCTTCCGATTCTGCCTGCTGCAGCAGGCAAACAACATTGGGGTAACCTCCCCGGTGCCGCCCTGAGTCTCGCCATCGCCGAGGCTGCCAGCGCCGCGAAACGCTTCACCCTGCTGCTCACCGCAGACAGCCAGAGCGCCGAGCGACTGGAACAGGAACTGAAGTTTTTTGCCCCTGATCTCCCGGTCTTGCATTTCCCCGATTGGGAAACCCTACCCTACGATCTGTTCTCGCCCCATCAGGACATCATCTCCCAGCGCATCGCCAGCCTGTACCGGCTGCCGGAGCTGGTGCACGGCGTGCTGGTGGTGCCGATCACCACCGCCCTGCACCGTCTGGCGCCGACCAGTTTCCTGCTCGGCAGCAGCCTGGTGCTCGACGTCGGCCAGAAGCTCGACGTCGACGCCATGCGCACCCGCCTTGAAGCCAGCGGCTATCGCTACGTCGACACGGTGTATGAGCACGGCGAGTTCACCGTCCGTGGCGCGCTGATCGACCTGTTCCCGATGGGCAGCAAACTGCCTTACCGCATCGACCTGTTCGATGACGAGATCGAAACCCTGCGCACCTTCGAGCCGGAAACCCAGCGCTCCATCGACAAGGTCGATTCGGTGCGTCTGTTGCCGGCGAAAGAATTCCCGCTGCAGAAGGAAGCCGTGACCCGCTTCAAGGCGCGCTTCCGCGAACGCTTCGACGTCGACTTCCGCCGCAGCCCGATCTTCCAGGACTTGAACAGCGGCATCACCCCCGCCGGTATCGAGTACTACATCCCGCTGTTCTTCGAAGAGACCTCCACCCTGTTCGACTACCTGCCCCAGGACACCCAGGTGTTCTCGATGCCAGGGATCGAAGCGGCGGCGGAGACGTTCTGGAAGGACGTGCGCAATCGCTACGAAGAGCGCCGTGTCGACCCGGAGCGCCCGCTGCTGCCACCGGCCGAGCTGTTCCTGCCGGTGGACGACTGTTTTGCCCGCCTGAAAAACTGGCCCCGCGTGGTCGCCAGTCAGGACGACGTCGAAAGCGGCGTTGGCCGCGAGCGTTTTCCGGCGCAGGTGCTGCCTGATCTGGCCATCGAAGCCAAAGCAAATCAACCGCTGGCGGCGCTGTCGAAATTCCTCGGCGAGTTCCCGGGACGCGTGCTGTTTACGGCCGAATCCGCCGGTCGCCGTGAAGTGTTGCTGGAGCTGCTCGAACGCCTGAAGCTGCGCCCGAAAACCCTGGACAGCTGGCAGGAGTTCGTCGACAGCAAGGAGCGTCTGGCGATCACCATCGGGCCTTTGGACGAAGGCCTGGTGCTGGAGGAGCCGGCGCTGGCGCTGGTGGCAGAAAGCCCGTTGTTCGGTCAGCGGGTCATGCAGCGTCGTCGTCGCGACAAGCGCGCCGACAGCCACGCCAGCGACGCGGTGATCAAAAACCTCGCCGAGCTGCGTGAAGGCGCGCCGGTGGTGCACATCGATCACGGGGTCGGCCGTTATCTGGGGCTGGCCACGCTGGAGGTCGAGAATCAGGTCGCCGAGTTCCTGATGCTGGCCTACGCCGAAGAGGCCAAGCTGTACGTGCCGGTGGCCAACCTGCACCTGATCGCCCGCTACACCGGCAGCGATGACGAGCTCGCGCCTTTGCACCGTCTGGGTTCGGAAGCCTGGCAGAAAGCCAAGCGCAAGGCCGCCGAACAGGTCCGCGACGTGGCCGCCGAGCTGCTCGACATCTATGCCCGCCGCGCCGCCCGCGAAGGGTATGCCTTCGCCGATCCGAAGCTGGACTACGACACCTTCAGCGCCGGCTTCCCGTTCGAAGAAACCCCGGATCAGCAGACCACCATCGAGGCCGTGCGCGCCGACATGCTCGCGCCCAAGCCCATGGACCGTCTGGTCTGCGGTGACGTCGGCTTCGGCAAGACCGAAGTGGCCATGCGCGCGGCGTTCATCGCCGTACACGGCGGCCGCCAGGTGGCGATTCTGGTGCCCACCACCCTCCTCGCCCAGCAGCACTACAACAGTTTCCGCGACCGTTTCGCTGACTGGCCGGTGACGGTTGAAGTGATGAGCCGCTTCAAGTCGGCGAAAGAGATCAACGCCGCCGTGGCCGATCTGGCCGAGGGCAAGATCGACATCGTCATCGGCACCCACAAGTTGCTCCAGGACGACGTCAAGATCAAAAACCTCGGACTGGTGATCATCGACGAAGAGCACCGCTTCGGTGTGCGTCAGAAGGAACAGCTCAAGGCCCTGCGCAGTGAGGTCGACATTCTGACCCTCACCGCCACGCCGATCCCGCGGACCCTGAACATGGCCGTGGCCGGCATGCGTGACCTGTCGATCATCGCCACGCCGCCGGCCCGTCGTCTGTCGGTGCGCACCTTCGTGATGGAGCAGAACAAGCCGACCGTGAAAGAGGCGTTGCTGCGTGAGTTGCTGCGCGGCGGTCAGGTGTACTACCTGCACAACGATGTGAAGACCATCGAGAAATGCGCCGCAGACCTGGCCGAACTGGTGCCGGAAGCGCGCATCGGCATCGGCCACGGGCAGATGCACGAGCGTGATCTCGAACAGGTGATGAGCGATTTCTACCACAAGCGCTTCAACGTGCTGATCGCCTCGACCATCATCGAGACCGGCATCGACGTGCCGAGCGCCAACACCATCATCATCGAACGTGCCGACAAATTCGGTCTGGCCCAGCTGCATCAGTTGCGCGGCCGGGTCGGGCGCAGTCACCACCAGGCCTACGCCTACCTGCTGACGCCGCCGCGCAAGCAGATCACCCCGGATGCCGAGAAGCGTCTGGAGGCGATCGCCAACACCCAAGACCTCGGCGCAGGCTTCGTGCTCGCCACCAACGACCTGGAAATCCGTGGCGCCGGCGAACTGCTCGGCGACGGCCAGAGCGGGCAGATTCAAGCGGTGGGTTTCACCCTGTACATGGAAATGCTCGAACGCGCGGTGAAGTCGATCCGCAAGGGCGAGCAGCCGAACCTCGACCAGCCGCTGGGTGGCGGTCCCGAGGTCAATCTGCGGGTGCCGGGGCTGATTCCGGAAGCCTATTTGCCGGACGTCCATACGCGCCTGATTCTGTACAAGCGCATCGCCAACGCCGCCGATGAAGAGGGCCTCAAGGACCTGCAGGTCGAGATGATCGACCGCTTCGGTCTGTTGCCGGAACCCACCAAAAACCTGGTGCGGCTGACGTCCCTCAAGCTGAAGGCAGAGCAACTGGGCATCAAGAAGGTCGACGCCGGGCCCCAGGGTGGACGCATCGAGTTCGCGGCCGAGACCCCGGTCGACCCGCTGACGCTGATCAAGCTGATCCAGAGCCAGCCCAAACGCTACAAGTTCGAAGGCGCCACGCTGTTCAAATTCATGGTACCGATGGAGCGCCCCGAAGAACGCTTTGCCACGCTGGAGGCGCTGTTCGAACGCCTGACCCCACCGCCTTCCAAAAAATCGGCTTAAGGATTCACCATGGGTTTGATCCGCTCCTTCACCCTGCTGCTGGTGCTGTTTGCCCCGGCGGCCTTCGCCGATGGCGCCTATCAGGTGGAACTGATCCTGTTCCGCCAGAACGGCGAGCCGGCGGCGACCAATCAACCCGCGCCGGAAAACTGGGCCGAAGGGGCACAGCGGCTGGGCACGGACAGCCAGACGCCGACAGCGCTGGACACCCTGGTGAACAAGCTGGAATCAAGCGACGGCTATAAAGTGCTGCTGCACACCGCCTGGCAACAGGACCTCAGCGCCACGCCGAGCAAGGTGGCGATCAGTGACGGTCAGGAGCAGTTCGGGCACTTCCCCATCGAGGGGACGGTGAGCCTGGGTCTGGCGCGCTTCACTGACATCGACGCGAATTTCTGGGTCAACCAGGTGGACAGTCATGGCGTGTTGGTGACCAGCGAACGCATGCGTCAGGCCACCCGGGTCAGAAACGGAGAACTTACTTACATGGACAACGGAAGCCTCGCCATGCTGATCAAGGTTTCTCCTGTCCAGCCACCCCGCTGACGCAGGCCTAGACGTGGCGTCCAACCTGGAAAAAGCCCTCGCCCTGCCGTGGGAACCCCTGTTCAAAACCCAGTCAGTCGAGCGGGGTCTGGAGTACGCGCGGCAGAAGCGCGTCATGCTCGACCACCTGAGCGGCGATGTCGTGCGCACAGTGTGCCGGGGTTCAAGCCTGGAGAACTACACCCAGACGCTGTTGTTCAAGGACCCGGAGCGCACGCGCAATTTCATCGTCGGCAAATGCACCTGCCCGGTCAGAAACAACTGCAAGCACTGTGCGGCGGCGCTGTTCTTTTTGCAGGCCCCGGAAAACAGCCCCGGGATTCTGGCAGCGGTCGATGGCGAAGCGGTTGCGCGCAGGCCGAACGTCGTCGAGCAAAAACCCAAGTTGCCCGAGCGCCTGGAAAAGAACATCAAGCCCGAGCCGCGGTTGATTCTCGCCAGCTTCGAGTACAGCGCCTACGAGCCGCGCAACGGCAAGATGCAGCGGCACATCCAGCACCGCGCCGCCCTGGCGTTTCGCTATCGCGAATCCTATGTGTCCGGCGTGCCTGCCCCGGGCCGTGGCGGCGACATCCTCTGGCATTTGCCGGACGAGACGCTGCGCATGCGCCGGCATCCGGAGCGTGAAGGCGTGTACCGCAAACAGCTCCAGGAGCTGGGCTTCCGCATCGCCACCCGCCAGAGCAAGGCGCTACCGGACAGTGCTGGCGAAATGTTCGAGCTGCCGAACGACAAAGCCTGGCTGAGCTTCATTCTCGACGAGTTGCCCCGGTTGCGCGCCGAAGGCTGGCAGGTCGAGATGAGCGAAGACTTCGGCTTCGACGTGACCCCGGTGGACGACTGGTATGCCGTGGTCGATGACGAGCCGGAGCGCGACTGGTTCGATCTGGAGCTGGGGATCATCGTCAACGGCGAGCGGCTGAGCCTGCTGCCGATCCTGATCAACCTGCTGCGCACCCACCCGGAATTGATGACCGCCAGCGGTATCGCCAAGCGTCGGGACGACGAGCAGTTGTTGGTTCAGCTCAACCATTTCACTCAGCGTGGGGGCGTGCCGATTCAGGTGGCGCTGCCTTATGGCCGATTGAAACCGGTGCTGGCGACCCTCGGCGATTTCTACTGGCGCGAGGATGGCAACAACGCCATTCGCCTGAATACTGCGGACGCCGCGCGGCTCCGGCAGCTCGATGACTTGCCGCTGGTGTGGCAGGGCGGCGACCGGCTGCGGCAGTTCTCCGAACGACTGGTGAACATCAAGGATGTGCGCGGCGAGGTGCCGGAAGGCCTGAATGCGACGTTGCGGCCTTATCAGCTGGAGGGCCTGAGCTGGATGCAGGCGTTGCGCGAGCTGGAAGTCGGTGGCGTGCTCGCTGATGACATGGGCCTGGGCAAGACCCTGCAAACCCTGGCGCACCTGCTGCTGGAGAAACAGGCCGGGCGTCTCGATCGGCCGGCGCTGGTGGTGATGCCCACCAGCCTGATCCCCAACTGGATGGACGAGGCGAAGCACTTCACGCCGCAACTCAACGTGCTGGCGCTGTTCGGCACCCAGCGCCATCAGGATTTCAAGCGCCTGCAGGATGTCGACCTGATCCTGACCACCTATGCCCTGCTTCCGCGCGACGTTGAAGTGCTCAGCCAGCAACTGTTTCATGTGTTGGTGCTTGATGAAGCGCAGTACATCAAGAATCCCAATAGCAAAGCGGCGCAGGCGGCGCGTGAGTTGAATGCGCGGCAGCGTCTGTGCCTGAGCGGTACGCCGCTGGAAAACCACTTGGGCGAGTTGTGGTCGCTTTTCCATTTCCTGATGCCCGGCTGGCTGGGGGATGCCAAGCAGTTCAACAGCAATTACCGCACGCCGATCGAAAAGCTCGGCAACGAGGAGCGCCTGGAGCACCTCAATGCGCGGATCAAGCCATTCCTGCTGCGCCGGACCAAGGAGCAGGTGGCGACCGAGCTGCCGCCGAAGACCGAGATCGTGCATTGGGTCGAGCTCAATGACACCCAGCGCGATGTGTACGAAACCATGCGTCTGGCGATGGACAAGAAGGTCCGCGACGAGATCACCCGGAAAGGCGTGGGGCGCAGCCAGATCATTATCCTTGAAGCGTTGCTCAAGCTGCGTCAGGTCTGCTGTGACCTGCGGCTGGTCAACAGTGCGCCGGTCAATCCGCGGCAGTCGAGTTCGGGCAAGCTGGACAGCCTGATGGAGATGCTGGAGGAGTTGTTTGCGGAAAACCGCAAGATTCTATTGTTCTCGCAATTTACGTCGATGCTGGAGTTGATTGAGGCGGAGTTGAAGCAGCGCGGGATCGCGTATTCGCTGCTGACCGGGAAGACCAAGGACCGGCGGGTGCCGGTGCAGGATTTCCAGAGCGGCAAGCATTCGATTTTTCTGATCAGTCTGAAGGCGGGGGGCACGGGGCTGAATCTGACGGCGGCCGATACGGTGATTCACTATGATCCGTGGTGGAACCCTGCGGCGGAGAATCAGGCGACGGATCGGGCGTATCGGATTGGTCAGGATAAGCCGGTGTTCGTGTACAAGATGATTGCGCGGGGGACGGTGGAGGAGAAGATTCAGCATTTGCAGCAGGAGAAGGCGGCGCTGGCGGCGGGTGTGCTGGATGGGCGCAAGGCTGGGGACTGGAAGTTGCAGGATGAGGATATTGCGGCGTTGTTTGCGCCGTTGCCGGTGGTGGCCAAAAAGGTGAAGCGCTAAGGCAGCTTATTTTTTGGATCAAGAGCGTCTGCCTGGGGGCAGACTGTTTCGCCTTCGGCGAGTTACTTGGAAAAGCACCCCAAGTAACCAAGGGTGCTTGCTCCTGGTTGGGCCCTTCCTTCGTCAGGGTACCCTCACTCCGACGACGCTCCGTGGGCCCGCGCCGAACGGACATCCATGTCCTGACGGCGCTCTCGCCGCATCCATGCGGCTCGACCCACTCCGCGTCGTCTGCGTTCGGCCTGCACCCAAGTCGCGATTGGCGGTGTCTGAACTTTTTGCGTATGAAGATCAAAAGCGGTTAGTAGGACCGGCATTAGCCGGGAAGCCTTTTGTTTAAAGGGGACTGATTTATTTACAGCGCTTCACCGTAAATTAATCTGTCCCCGCGTCAGCCAATCCCAGCTCACCCCACCGCCCGCACTTCTTCTTCCGCCCATTTCACATAGCACACCACCACCGGCATGTCGTGTTCGGCGCAGAAGTCGATCCAGCGCAGTTGGTTGTCTTGCAGGCGGTCGCCGGGGCCTTTGACTTCGATCATTCGGTAGCGGCGTTGTTCGGGGTAGAACTGGATGAGGTCGGGCATGCCGGTGCGGTTGGCTTTGATGTCTTGCAGCAGGCGGCGGAACCAGCGTTTGAGGTGTTGCGCCGGCAGGCAATGCAGCGCTTGATCCAGCAGTTCGGGGGTCAGCGCGCCCCAGAACACGAAGGGCGATTGCAGGCCGAATTTGCTGAGGTAGGTGTCGCGGATCACTGCTTCGTAACGCTGGTCGTCGAGCTGCGCCAGGCATTCGTCGAACAGGGCTGCGCGGCGTTGGTAAAAGTCCGGGCTGTAGAGGTCACTCGGTGCGCTGTGAAACGGGTGGAAAAAAGCCCCCGGCAGTGGCGCGAAGATCGCCCGCCAACAGAGCAAACCGAACAGCGAATTGACCAGCGCATTCTCGACGTAGTGCACCTCGCTGCCCTCTTCCGCCAGGTGCTGCTGGATCAGCCGTTCGACGCTGTGATCGGGCAGCGGCAGCACGCTCAAATCAAGCCGAGTGACCGTTCGTTTCAACCGTTTCTGCACGCTGCCCTCGCCCAGCTTGCGTTTCAGACGCGGCTGTATGCGCAGCAGGTGTTGGGTTTCTTCGTCGTTCTCCGGCGCCAACTGGGCTTCCAGCAGCAACGTCATCGCGTCGAGAAATTGCTCGCTGCGTTCGAGCACGCGAATCCTGCGCACACGGGCGCCGGGGTAGCTGGACTGCGCGTAGACGCTGAGCGCCAGCGGCCAGTCCTGTTCGCGTTCGGCCTGCTGACCGATCTTGAACAACAGCTTGGCGCGACGCATGGCCAGCCAGGGGTTGTCGGTCGTGACCGCCAGCGCTTGCGGCGCCAGGTCGGTCAATGCCATGCCGTCGTCCAGCGCCTGTCGGCAGCTGTGCAGGTGCACGCAGGTGTCGATGTCGGCGCGTTGGTTGATGCCACGGGACTCGACGGAAAACTCGACTTTCTCGTAGCGATAGATGCCCAGGTCCGCCAGGACAAACTCCGACCATTCCTGGTACAGATTGCCGAAGTACAGCAGGCGAAGCCGGTCGCACAGGGGCATGACCTGGAGGGCGAAGATCACTTCTTCAAACCCGGCAAACCAGTGCTCCAGGCGCTGGGGCGATTCGTAGATCGGCAGCAGGCGCTGCAGCAGGTCGGATTTTTTCTCGGCGCTTTTGACGCCGTGGGCTTTGAAACACTGGCCCAGCTCATCTTTGCGCAGCAGCGCGAACAGAGCGTGAAGGTCCAGATGAGGCTGACCGTCGACCCAGCCGGATTCCAGCAACGGCGCGGCGGCCAACCGGACATCGCCGATCTCGGCGTAATCCAGCTTGCTGGCGCGGAACAGCGTGCCTTTGCGCATGACCATGCGCACCAGCAAGGCCTGTGCTGGCTGCGGCAGCTGGGCAAAATCGTTGATGAAGCGACGCTCGTCTTCATCGAGCAGGTCGTCGTAGCGCTGGGCGATCCAGTTCAGGACCTGGCGGAAGTTGTCCAGGTAATAAAACGGATTGTCGAGGGGGGAAAGGCTCACGGCGAGGTCACGTAAAGGCTGACGGAAGAGCGTCAGGATACTGGTTATCCGTACAGATTCCAGCCCTGACTGCTGTAGGATGGCGCCCGCCCGATCAACGGCGCGGACCAAAGAGCGCTGCCCACCCGCTACACTCCCTTCACGCATTTTTCAGGAGATCGTCATGGCTTCCGCTGACAAACCCCTCGTTTATCTCGCGGGCTTCGACGTGTTTCGCGCCGACGCCATCGAGCACGGCCGCGCGTTGAAAGCCCTCTGCGCTCGGCACGGTCTTGAGGGTTTGTACCCTTTTGATAACGAAGTGCCTCAGGGGCTGTCGCCTGAAGAGGCCGCCGCGGTCATTTGCAATGCCAATATCGCGATGATCAAAGGCTGCGACGCGGTGCTGGCCAACCTCGACCCGTTTCGCGGCGCCGAGCCGGATTCAGGCACGGCTTTCGAAGTGGGAATGGCCGTTGCGCTGGGCAAACCGGTCTGGGCGTATTTCGCAGCGAATGGCTCGTTGCGCGAGCAAATTGCCCATGACGCGGCAGGCTTCGACGCGCAGGGGTTTCAGGTGGAGGATTTCGGTTTGCCGCGTAATTTGATGCTGGCGTGTACCTGGGCCGGCAGTAGCGAGACGGCGGAGCAGGCGGTTGAGGCATTGGCTGCGCATCTGGCTGGCTGAACCCAACACTGTAGGAGTGAGCTTGCTCGCGAAGTGGTGGGTACATCCGCTGAATATCTGGCGGATGTACTGCCGTCTTCGCGAGCAAGCTCGCTCCCACAGATCCTCAGACGGCAGATCCATCTGCGGTGTCTTCATGAATTTGATACGAGCACCAACGCCCTCGTCTATTCCAGGTTCGACGAACTGATGTCCAGCTTGTCAGCGTCGGCGAACTCGTCCAGATCCAGTTCGCTCAAATCCAGTTCGCCCTCCGGGTCGCGGTCTTCGTCGGAATCGGCGTCGTTGAGGGGCGACTGATCGCCGCCGAAATGCTCGCCATCGTGGGCCAGATAGGCGATGGCGTGGGCGCCCGGCTGGCGGGTCTGTGGCTGGATCTGTACCTGCATCGTTGACGCTCCGGAAGTTGAATGTCTGTGTGCAGGCTAACCCACCCGGCGGGTTAAAAGCACCGGTCAGGACAAACTGAGGAAGGATCCGCCGTCGTCGCGCAGCATCCGCACCATGGCGTGGGCGGCAGGCGACAGATAGCCTTCGCGGCGCAGCATGACGCACAGGGTGCGTTCCATGGTGGTTTGTTCCAGCTGCACCTCGCGCAGGTCCTGCATGTTCTTGCCGAACTCCAGCGTCTCCCGGGCAATGAAACTCAGCAGACTGGTCTGGGCGATCAGTCGGGGCAGCAGGGAAATCGAGTTGGATTCGATTTGCACGTCCGGCAGTGGCAGGTCGTGGCGGGCGAAGGCGTCGTCGACCCAGATGCGCGACGACACCCCGGACGGCGGTAACACCCAGCGATAGCGACACAGGTCGCGCATCTCGAACGGCGCCTTAAAGATCGGGTGATTACGACTGGCGATCACCACCGCTTCGTCAGTCAGGATCGGGTAGAAGGTGAACTCCTCTTCGGCGCCGCGCTGGGCGCAGATGATCATGTCGAGGTGCCCGGAGCGCAGCTGTTCGCGCAGCATATCGTCCTGACCGATCACCAGTTTCAGGGTCACTTGAGGCGAGCGTTTGAGCAACGCATTGGTCAGCTCGGGCAGCAGGTACTCGGCCATGGTCGCCGCACAGCCCAGACGGATATCCCCTACCGCGCCACTGGCGAAATCGCGCACCTCGCGCTGGGTCTGGGCGATGCTTTGCTGCAGCACCTTGCCCCGCGCCTGTAACAGTTCGCCGACCGGCGTGAGCTTGATTCGGCGGCCGTCGCGCTGGAACAGCTTGGTGCCGAAGGACTCCTCCAGCCGCTGGATGCTTTTGGTCAACGCCGGCTGGCTGCGATTGAGTTTTTCCGCCGCCCGGCCCAGGTGACCGAGCTCGGCGATGGTTTCAAAATAAGTCAGGTCACGCAGGTCCATATATCAACCAAAGTTATCAATTCATGATTATTAGAAAATAGACTTGATCGATTGCGCTGTCGATACTGGGCGTCATTGGAAAACACCTACCAGGAATCGCCAATGCTCTGGAGATCCGCGTTGCCACGCCCCGCCTCGTTCGCCCTCGCCCACCAGCACCCGCTGACCCAATGGTTGCTGGTCATCCTCATGGCCGGTAGCGCCGGCCAACTGTTCAAGTACTTCCACGTCCCCGCCGCGCTGTTTCTTGGGCCGATGCTGGTGGCAATCGGCTTCGGCGTTGCCGGGGCCAGTGTTCGCCTCAACAAGCACGTGTTCCGCCTGGGTCAGGGCACCGTCGGCGTGCTGGTCGCCCACTCCATGACCGTTGGCGTTTTGCTGGCGGCGATGCAGTCGTGGCATGTGATGGTCTTCGCCACCTTGCTCACCGTCGCGTTGAGCGCGGTGGTCGGCATCGCCATGGCGCGCTGGGGCGGCATTCAGAGCAGCACCGCGGCGTGGGGGACTTCACCGGGGGCGGCGTCGGCGATGGTCGCGATGTCCGAGGATTACGGCGCCGACTCCCGGGTGGTCGCCACCATGCAATACGTGCGGGTGGTCTGCGTGGTCATGGTCGGCGCGCTGGTGAGCCGGCTGATCGGCGCCGATGCTGGCGGTTCGGACACCCATAGCACCGACGCGCTGCTGCACGGGATGAACCTGCTCAATCTGGGGCTGAGCCTGCTGGTGATCGGGGTCGGCGTGATGCTCGGCAGTCGGTTGCCGGCCGGGGCGTTACTGGTGCCCTTGCTGCTCGGCGGCGCGTTGCAATTGAGCGGCATGCTGCAGATCACCCTGCCCACCTGGGTGCTGGCGATTGCCTACGGCGCGATCGGCAGTTACATCGGCCTGCGCTTCGACCGCGTGACCATCAGCTATGTCTGGCGGCGGCTGCCCGCGATGATCGCCGGCGCGCTGGTGCTGATCCTGCTCTGCGCCCTGTCAGCCTGGGGCATCGCTGAAATCATGGGCAAGGACTTTCTCTCGGTGTACCTGGCGACCAGCCCCGGCGGCCTTGACGCCATGGCGATCATTGCCATCGACACCCATTCGGACGTCGGCTTCGTGCTGGCGATGCAGACGCTGCGGCTGTTCGCTGTGATTGTGACCGGCGCGTACATCGCCCGGCAGGTGATTCGCGTGTCGCACCGCTTTGCGTGAATCCGCTCGGCCGGGTTCGCGCCCATAGTCTCGCGCACACAGTCTCGCGCGCGCAGTCTGACGGAATCTTCATCGCTCCTGCGACCTCCAACCCTTCACACTCACTGGAGGCGGACGCCATGGCCACGCTGAAAATCGCCACGTTCAACATCAACGGCATCCGCGCGCGTTTGCCCATTCTGTTGCAATGGCTGGAAAAGGAAGCGCCCGACATCGTCTGTCTGCAGGAACTGAAGGCCGCCGACGCAGCCTTTCCCGCCGACGACATCCGCAATGCCGGCTACGGCGTGATCTGGCAGGGCGAGCCGTCGTGGAACGGCGTGGCGATTCTGTCCCGCGACAGTGAGCCGCTGGAGATTCGCCGGGGTTTGCCGGGCAATGAGAAGGACAAGCACAGCCGCTATCTGGAGGCGGCTGTTCAGGGCGTGATCGTCGGCTGCCTTTACCTGCCCAATGGCAACCCGCAGCCGGGGCCGAAGTTCGAGTACAAACTGGACTGGTTCGAGCATTTCATCACACACGCCGACTCGCTGTTCAACAGCGAGCATCCGGTGGTGCTGGCCGGGGACTACAACGTCATCCCCACCGACGACGACATCTACAACACCCGCTCATGGCTGAAGGATGCCTTGCTGCAACCGGAAAGCCGCGCCTGCTTCGAGCGCCTGCTGGACCAGGGCTGGACCGACGCCTTGCGCGCGAAATTCCCGGACGAGCGCATTTACACGTTCTGGGATTATTTCCGCAACCACTGGAAGACCAACTCCGGCCTGCGCATTGATCACTTGCTGTTGAGCAAAGACCTGGCGCCCAAACTTAAAAATGCGGGCGTGGATCGCTGGGTCAGGGACCTGCCCCACGCCAGTGACCATGCACCGACGTGGATTGAGTTGAAGGTTTGAGCGAGATGCACCGTTCCTCAAACAACACATCACCTGTAGGAGTGTTGGCCTTGAGACTGCGCAGGATCCAGCGGACTAGGCCCGGCTCGCCAAGGCCGTCGCCAGGCTTTGCTCCAGCGGCAACACCGGTAGCAGCGTCGCCTGATAGGCGTGGTACAGGTCCGGTTTGCCGGCCCAGATGTCGGCGCTGGGCTGGTTTTGCGAGTTGAGCTCGTGGCGCCAGCTGCCGTTTTCGTAATCGATGAACAGGGTCTCGCTGAATTCCCAGAACGTCCGGTACCAGTCTTCGTATGGCTGCTCGTGGGTCCGTTGCAGCAGTGCGGCGGCGGCGGCGGCCGCTTCGGCGTGGGTCCAGTGCAGGCGATGGCGGACCACCGGGCGGTTTTCCCAGTCGAGGGTGTAGACGATCCCCGGCGCGCCATCGACGTCCCAGCCATAACGGCAGGCGTTTTCGAATAATCCCCGCGCGTCTTCCAGCAGCCAGGCCGGCGCTTCCAGCCCGGCTTTGCGCCGCGCCGCTTCCAGGTGCAGCACCAGCCGGGCCCACTCGAAGGCATGGCCGGGCGTCGTGCCGTAAGGGCGAAAACCGTCGTCGGGCTTGTCGACGTTGTAGTCGAGCATCGGCTGCCACTGCAGGGTGAAATGCTCGATCACTTGATAATTGTTGCCGGCGGCGTGCTGATGGATGACCCGCTCGACGATGCTCAGCGCCCGTTCCAGCCAGCGCGCATCGCCAGTGACGTCGGCCAGAGCGAGAAACGCCTCGGTGCTGTGCATGTTGCTGTTGGCGCCGCGATAGGCTTCTTCGTTGCTCCAGTCGCGGTCGAAGGATTCACGCATCGCGCCTTCCTCCTCGCTCCAGAAGTGCCCGGTGATCACCTGAATCGCTTGCTCCAGGAGCGCCTGCGCGCCGGGGCGACGGGCAACCACTGCAGAGCTGGCGGCCAGGGCAACGAAGGCGTGCAGGTAAGCGTTCTTGCCGGTGTCGTCGCTGTGCTCCAGTGGCTTGGCGAACCAGCCACCGTGCTCAGCGTCGCGCAACGGCCCGGCCAGTGCGGCGATGCCGTGATCGACCAGCGCGGCGCAACCGGGAATACCGTTGATGTGGGCCATGGCGAAACTGTGGGTCATGCGGGCGGTGTTCATGGTTTCGGCCACGGCATCGGCGGTGAGCCGGCCGAAATCGTCCAGATTGCCGAAGCCTTGGGGCAGCTTCGAGGCCTTGGCAAACGCCAGCAGCCGATTGCCCTCCTGCATCAGCCAGGCCGTGTGACCCGGGGAGCGCAGCCAACTGCTGAAATCGCGATTCACGTCATCCATTGCCCTTCACCTATCTTGTCGGCAGGTTCGGCCCGCCAGGAATTATTAGTCGGGGCGAATCATGCAAGCCGAGGGCAGCGACAGGCAAGTGAATGAGGTGAAAGGCGCGGACTGTGGGACGTTTGTAGGACCGGCTTAAGCCGGGAAGACGTCATTCGCTACACCGAAAAACTGAGAGTGCTCAAACCAGCCCCTTCCCGGCTGAAGCCGGTCCTACTTGCGTGTGCAGCCTGTAGGACCGGCTTTAGCCGGTAAGCCTTTGAGGGCTTTGAACTCCGCAATCAAACCCGGAAACGCGTCACCACCTGATTCAACTCCGCCGCCAGCCGGGACAGTTCATTGCTCGACGCGCTGATCTGGTTGGCACCGGACGACGATTGCATGGACAGGTCGCGGATGTTGACGATATTGCGGTCCACTTCCCGGGCGACCTGGGCCTGCTCTTCGGCAGCGCTGGCGATGACCAGGTTGCGCTCGGAAATTTCGTTGATCGAGGTGGTGATCCGGTTCAGCGACTCGCCGGCGCCCTGGGCCAGCCCCAGTGTTTCTGTGGCGCGGGTGCGGCTCACCGACATCGATTCCAGCGCTTCGGTGGAACCGCTGCGCATGGTGGTGACCATCTTGTCGATTTCCAGGGTCGACTGCTGGGTGCGGTGAGCCAGTGCGCGCACCTCATCGGCGACCACGGCAAACCCGCGTCCGGACTCGCCCGCCCGTGCGGCTTCGATGGCAGCGTTCAGCGCCAGCAGGTTGGTCTGCTCGGCGATGGAACGGATCACGTCCAGCACCTTGCCGATGTCCTTGGACTGCTCGGCCAGCGTCTGCACCAGGTCCGAGGTGTGCTGGACGTTGCCGGACAGGGTCTGGATCGAATTGACCGTGTCAATGACCCGGCTCTGGCCGTCTCGGGCCGCAGTGTTCGATTCGCTCGAGGCCTGGGACGTCGACACCGCGTTGCGCGCGACTTCCTCGACCGCCGAGGTCATCTCGTTCACCGCCGTGGCGGCCTGTTCGATTTCGGCGTTCTGCTGGTGCAGGCCGCGATGGCTGTCTTCGGTCACCGAATTCAGCTCCGTGGCGGCCGACGCCAACTGGCTCGCCGAGTTGCCGATCAGGCTCAGGGTCGAGCGCAGGTTGGTCTGCATCTGCTGCAACGCGCTCTGCAATCGGGTGACTTCGTCATTGCCTTCGACGCGAATGTCGTGGGTCAGATCGCCCTTCGCCACGTATTCGGCGGCATCAACCGCTTGCTGCAACGGCCGCACGATGCTGCGGGTCAGCCACACCGCGAGCACCACGGTGGCCAGGGCCGCGATCAGCACGAACACCAGCACCACGTTGCGCGACTTGCCGTATTGCGCTTCGGCGGCCGCGCCTTCGAGCTCAACCTGATGGGAGTAGAAATCACCCAGATCGCCCAATTGCGCGCCGGAGTTGTCGACGGCAGTCTTCATGTCCACCAGCAGCAGCTTGTTCAGTGCCTTTAGCTCACCGCTTTCGGCAAGGGCGAATGACTGGGTCAAACCGCGCTGATACTCAACCAGGGTCGCGCGGAATTTGCCGTACAGCGCCTTCTCCTCCGGCGTGTCGATAAAGGCGTCGAGGCTGGTGAGTTTTTCATCAAGGATTTTCGAACGTGCGTCCATCTGGCCTTTATAAACGCTGACGTTTTTTGGATCGGCGTCGAGGGCGACCCGCAGCGAGATGGTGCGAATGCGCAGCATCGCTTCGCGGATATCGTTGACCAGACGCATGCTCGGCATCCAGTTGCTCTCGACCGCCACCTCGCTCTGTCGAATCGTCGACATCTGGCTCAAGGCGAACCAGCCGAGCAACGCGACCAACAGGGAAATCAGGGTAAACCCAAGGCCGGCGCGGCGGGCGATGGTCAGGTTGCGTAGGCTCATAGCGGGGGCTCGTTGTTGTAGGGGCGGGACGCAAAGTCGTCGTATGACCATGGCTTATCGACATTGCCGCAGGGTTCTTTAGCCGTCGGCCCACTAAGAATCCGAACGCCTGTTCGAGAAAACATCGAACCCTGCCAGCGTGCGGGGTCTAGACCCTTGAGCCCCATACCCCATTTGAACCGAGGTGAATCATGCATCTGGAAGGTTCCTGCCACTGCGGCGCCGTCGCATTCAGCCTGACAAGCGCCCATCCCTATCCTTATCAGCGCTGCTACTGCTCGATCTGCTGCAAAACCCAAGGTGGCGGCGGTTACGCGATCAACCTGGGCGGCGATGCGAAAAGCCTCACCGTCGAAGGCAAGGACAACATCGCCATCTACCACGCCAAAATGCGCGATGACGACGGTCACGAAACCCACATCAGCAGCGCCGAACGGCATTTCTGCAAGCGGTGCGGCAGCGGTCTGTGGTTGTTCAGCCCCGAGTGGCCGGCGCTGATTCATCCCTTCGCGTCGGCCATCGACACGCCGTTGCCGACCCCGCCGGAGCACACCCACCTGCTGCTGAACTCCAAAGCGCCGTGGGTGGAAGTGGCCGCAGGGCCCCATGACCAGCAGTTCGAGGCCTACCCTGAAGAGTCGATTGCCGACTGGCATGAGCGGCTGAAGCTCACTCAATAATCTGCCGCGCTGGAATGAGCACAGGCGTCGGGCGTTCCTCTGGCAGTGGCTGCCGACGGAGCGCCCGCCCGACCGACCACTGGATAATTCCCTGAACCTCTCCCCCGCCGGCCCACTCCCAACTAAACGCTGATAAGCCCAATAATAAGCCCACGAGGAAGCGCACATGCCTTTGCATCGAGTCGCCACCCTGACCGAGCTTCATCGAGACCGCGGTCTCCAGGTCGAGTTTGGCGAAACCAAGGCGCTACTGGTTCTGCACGGCGAAGAAGTCCGCGCGTTTCAAGCCTTCTGCCCCCACGCCGGCGCCCCCCTGGCGGACGGCGCCATCTGCAACGGTCACCTGATCTGCCCCTGGCACAAAGCCGAATTTTCCATAGACGACGGCCACCTGTGCGAACCGCCCGCCCTGGACGCTCTTATCCGCTACCCCGTTCAACTCATTGAAGGCCACGTGCACGTCGATGACCAACCCATGGCCGTTCACACGCCGACACTGGCCGAGGACAGCCGCCGTTTCGTCATCATTGGCGCCGGGGCCGCGGGCACAGCGGCGGCCTGCGCGTTGAGGGAAAAAGGCTTCAACGGTCAATTACGGCTCATCGACAGAGAAGCCGAGCCCGGCTACGACCGCACGGCGCTCAGCAAATTTGTGCTGTCCGCCGAAATGAAAACCGATGAAATCCCTGCCCTGCGCGAAGAGGGGTTTTACCTGGATAACCGCATCGAGCGGGTGCACGGCGAGGTGATGAAGCTGGACGTCATCAACAAGCGCGCGACCCTGGCGGACGGGCGCCGCTTTGACTATGACGCGGCACTGGTCACCACGGGCGGCGAGCCCCGCGCGCTGCCTGTGGAGGGCGCCGATCTGCCGCAGGTGCTGACGCTGCGCAGCCGCGATGACGCCAGCCGAATTCTCGAGGCGGTCCACCCCGGCAGCCACGCGTTGGTCGTGGGCGACAGTTTTATCGGGCTGGAAGCGGCGTCGGCGTTGCGCACACAGGGTGTGAACGTGACGATTCTGGCCCATCACGAAGTGCCGTTTGTCCGCCTCCTGGGCGAGCGCATCGGCAAGGCGCTGCGCGCGCTGCATGAGCAAAACGGCGTGTTGTTCCGCACCCACGTCGATGTCAGTCGTTTCGAAGGCGTTGAACGGGACGGCCAGCAGGTGCTGCAGACCGCCGTGCTCAGCAATGGTGAACGACTGCAGGTGGATCTGGCGTTGGTCGGCGTCGGTGTGAGTCCGGTCACGCATTTCATCGACGGTCTTCAGCTGGAGGAGGACGGCTCACTCCCCGTCGACGACGGCATGCGCGCAGGCAAGGATGTGTGGGCGGCAGGCGATATCGCCACCTTTCCACTCAACCACCAGCCGCAGCGCATCGAGCACTGGCGGCTTGCCCAACAGCAGGCACGTATCGCGGCGGGCAATATGCTCGGCGAAGACCGGCATTACACCGACGTGCCGTATTTCTGGACCTACCATTTTGAAAAGCGCCTGGATTATCTCGGCCACGCAGAGGACTGGGACGACATCGTCTACCTGGGCGAACCGGAGCGGTTCGACTTCCTGGCGCTTTTCTGCAAGCAGAATGTGGTGGCGGCCGTGGTCAGCTGTGGGCGCGAACGGCCCATGGCGATGCTCGCCGAACGCATGAAACAACCGCTGTTCAAAGATGAAGCGCAGATGCTGATCAACCAGATCGGTGATTGAGCACGCACTTCAGCGTCATTCATTTATCCGCATACCGGAGGGCGCCATGCCTGATAAAGAGTCCAACCGCGAAGACCTCGACCACAAGCCTGAAAACGCAGGCAAGGTCGGCGAGGAACACAAACAAGCCAATCAAAGTGGTGAACAACAGCGACCACCGGAAACGGAGCATCCGGCAGACGCGACCGACGCCAAACCCTGAACCAGCGGCATCAGCCGCGGCTGGTGGCCTGCTGACGATCACTTTGCTGCTTTGCGCAGCGGCCGGTTGCAGACTGCTGAGCGGTCTCCACCTTCAGCCACCACGCCTCGCCCCGGCTCGGGTACTGCACGTAAAAAGGCTGGCCCATTTCCGGGGTGGTGATGGCAACGCTGCGGTCCCACGCCAGCGCGAGAATCCGGTCGAACGGCTCGTGCCAGGCGTGCATCGCCAGGTCGAAGGTGCCGTTGTGGATCGGCAGCAGCCACTTGCCGAGCAGGTCGATGTGCGCCTGCAGCGTTTCTTCGGGCTGCATGTGCACGTCTGGCCAGTCTTCGTTGTAGGCGCCGGTTTCCATCAGCGTCAGGTCGAACGGGCCGTACTGCTCGCCAATCAACTTGAAGCCGTCGTGATAACCGGTGTCGCCGCTGAAGAAGATCCGCTGCTCGCCGTCGAGCATCACCCACGACGCCCAGAGCGTCTGATTGCCGTCCCGCAACGTACGCCCTGAAAAGTGCTGCGCCGGCGTTGCCACAAAGCGAATGCCATGAATATCGGTCGACTGCCACCAGTTCAACTGCTGAACCTTGGCCGCCGGCACACCCCACTCGATCAGCGTGTCCCCTACCCCCAGCGGCGTGATGAAATGCTCGGCCTTGTCCTTGAGCACCTGGATGGTCATGTGATCGAGGTGGTCGTAATGGTTGTGGGACAGGATCACTGCTTTCAGGGGTGGCAGGTCTGCAAGGCTGATCGGCGGCTGATGGAAGCGCTGCGGACCGGCCCACTGCACCGGCGAGGCACGGTCAGCGAAGACGGGGTCGGTGAGGAAGTATTCACCGCGCAGTTTCAGCAGCACGGTGGAATGGCCGAGCCGATAGACCGTGTTGTCGGGCGCCGCCAACAGTTGCTGGCGCGACAGCGGCTGAACCGGTATCTCGCCGGCCGGGCGGGTGTGGTGGGGCTTGTTGAACAGGGCGTTCCAGAAGATGCGCAGGGTCTTGACGAAGCCTGAGCGCGCCATCGGCTTGTGATTGAAATAGCGGCCTTCACGCCGAGTCAGGACGGGCAGCGCAGGATGTGAATCAAGGTGTTTGTCGATCGAGGCCATGAGGGTGCTGACTCCATGAAACGGGTGAAGGTGGTGCTGTGCGAGCTGCAAGCTGCAAGCTGCAAGCTGCAAGAGCATGACGTACGCCTTGCGCTTTGGCTTCGGCCGTGGCTTTAGCTTGAAGCTTAAAACTTGAAGCTTCCGGCCGCTTCTACACTACACAGTGTAGTTTCAAGCTTGCACGATGGGCAAAGAGAAGTAAACTGCCCGGTGTAATTTTCTTGCCGGGTGACTTGGTTGCCCGGCTCACCTCACAGAAGCGAATCCATGACTGCCCCACTGCGACTGACCGACCGTAAACGCGAAGCCATTGTTCAAGCGGCGATAGCCGAATTTCGCGACAACGGTTTCGAGGTCACCAGCATGGACCGCATCGCCGCCCGGGCGGAGGTCTCCAAGCGCACGGTCTACAACCACTTCCCCAGCAAGGAAGAGCTGTTTTCCGAAATGCTCCATCGTCTGTGGTCCTCCGCCGCGACGCAGACCGATGCGGTGTACAAACCCGGCGTGCCCCTGCGCGATCAACTGCGCGAATTGCTCGACGCGAAAATGAAAACCCTCGGCGACAGCAATTTCATCGACCTGGCCCGCGTGGCCATCGGCGCGACCATCCACTCCCCCGATCGCGCGCAGGTCTGGGTCAGCCGACTCAATCAGCGCGAAGAAACCTTCACCGTCTGGGTGCGCGGCGCCCAGCAGGACGGCCGCCTCAAGGCCGTCGAGCCGGTGTTCGCCGCGTCGCAGATCCATGCGTTGCTCAAGGCCTTCGCCTTCTGGCCGCAAGTCACCCTCAACGAACCCCTGCTCGCGCCGGACAAGCAACGCGAAGTGGTGGAGTCGGCCCTCGACCTGTTCCTGTGCTGGTATGAAATCCCGCTCGACAAATCTCGGTCCACTACTGCCCGTTAGTCCATGGCCGCCGTGACGCGCTCGACGATCTGCCGACGGGCCAGCAAACCCTGCATGGCGCGATCAATGGCGACGCCGACGATATTCGCCGGGGCCGTGTCCGGTCGCCCCGAATCGTAAGGCGGCGCCGGTGCGTACTCCAGTTGCAGCTGAATGGTCCGGGCGGTATCCGGATCGAACACCTCGCTGATCAGCGTCAACGCAAAATCGATCCCCGCCGTCACGCCGCCGCCGGTCATCAGGTTGCCGTCGCGCACCACGCGCTCGTGTACCGGAATCGCGCCGAATTGCTCCAGCAGTGAATGGGACGCCCAGTGGGTGGTGGCGCGGCGGCCTTTCAACAGCCCGGCCGCGCCGAGCACTAACGCGCCGGTGCAGACCGAGGTCACGTACTGAGCCGTCGCGGCCTGATGCCGGATGAACGCCAGGGTTTGCGCATCTTCCATCAATGCATCGACGCCTACCCCGCCCGGCACGCAGATCACGTCGAGGTCGATGCAGTCGGCGAAGGTCGCGGTCGGGACAAGGGTGAGGCCGGTGCTGGACTGCAGCGGCTCGAGATCTTTCCAGACCAGGTGCACGACCACGCCGGGCATGGTGGCGAAAACATCGTAGGGACCGGTCAGGTCCAGTTGCTGGACTTTGGGGAATACCAGCAGGCCGATATGCAGGGTCATGGCGTGTTCCTTATCGTTTAAACGTGGGTCATCTGAATGCGTGAGCCGAGCAGCCGGTTGCACCTGAAGGCCACCGGCTGGACGAAAGTACTGTAGAGGGCTAGCCTCTGGCGGATACGCCATAAAGCCAACAATTCACGCCAATCTTCACAGTGAGCGCGCCATGCCCCATCAGCCCCGGCCGGTTCATGTTCTGGCCTTTCCCAACGTTCAGTTACTCGACGTCACCGGACCGCTGCAGGTGTTCGCCTCGGCCAACGTCATGGCGCAGGAAGCCGGCCTGAAAAAAATCCCTTACCGGCCCGAGGTTATCGCTCGGGACCCCGGCAGCGTGATCTCCTCCGCCGGGCTTGGGCTGCTCACTCACCCGCTGCCGTCCACGCCTTCGGACACGCTGATCATCGCCGGTGGCGGCGCGGTGCACACGGCGCTGCTGGACCCGGTTCTGGTGGACTGGGTGCGAACGCAATCCGCCAGTGCCCGGCGCGTGGCGTCAGTGTGTACCGGCGCATTTTTGCTCGCCGCCGCCGGCGTGCTGGACGGTCATCGGGTGGTCACTCACTGGGACAGTTGCGACGAACTGGCGCGGTGCTTCCCGCAACTGCGCGTCGACCCGGACCCGATCTTCATCAACGAGGACAAACTGTGGACGTCGGCCGGGGTGACGGCAGGCATCGATCTGGCGCTGGCAATGGTCGAGGCGGACCTGGGCCGCGACATCGCACTGGCCGTCGCGCGGGATCTGGTGGTGTTTCTCAAGCGCCCGGGCGGGCAATCGCAATTCAGCACCGCGCTGTCGATGCAGCACCAGACCCGCGATCAGGGCAGCCGGTTTGGCGACCTGCACGCCTGGATTCTCGACAACCTGGCCAGCGACCTGTCCGTCGGCACGCTGGCGGCTCAGGTCGGCATGAGCGAGCGCAGTTTCGTCCGCCACTACCGCGCCCACACCGGCAACACGCCAGCGCGGGCCATCGAGCAGTTGCGCGTCGAAGCGGCCCGGCGTCTGTTGGGGGACAGCGCGCTGCCAATCAAGCGCATCGCCGACCGCTGCGGTTTCGGCACGGAAGAGACATTGCGCCGCAGCTTCATGCGCGCGGTATCGGTGACGCCCCAGGCGTATCGAGAGCGTTTCAGCGCGGCATGGCTTGGCCGCTACAAGCTGCCACTAATGGGTTGCAGCGACCGGGAAATCCGGGGCGCGCCTTGAGACCTGTGGGAGTGAGCTTGCGTGACTGAGATGCGTTACAAGGCAAGGCTCAAGGAGAAATTAATTTTCACGAATTGATATTTTTATACTGTTTCGTGTAATTTAATTTTCATCACGAAATCAGAGATAACAATAATGACTGCCTGTGATCGTCCCGCCCCTGCTCTTCTTTCGCCGCTGATGGCGCTTGCAACACCCACTGCCGAGATCGTTTTCACCGCCTGGCTGCGCACCGGTTAACGCCACTGCGCGGGGGAGTCCTGCCCTGTTTCAGCTCGACAGTCTCAGCCCCGCCGCCGCCCAAGCCCTGACCTCCTCATCCTCAGCAAGGAATCCGTTGCATGCCTCCGTCAACCGGCCTGTCTCTGTTGGTCTACGCCGCCGTCGCGATCATTGCCTTGATCGTGCTTATCGCGCGGTTTCGTCTCAATCCGTTTATCGTCATCACCCTGGTGTCCGTCGGCCTCGCCCTGGTCGCCGGGATGCCGGCCAATGCCGTCGTTGCGTCCTATGAGGGCGGCGTAGGCAAGACGCTGGGGCACATCGCGCTGGTTGTGGCGCTGGGCACCATGCTCGGCAAGATGATGGCCGAATCCGGCGGCGCCGAGCAGGTGGCGCGCACCTTGATCGACCGCTTTGGCGAGCGCAACGCGCACTGGGCGATGGTCTGCATCGCCTTTCTCGTGGGGCTGCCGCTGTTTTTCGAAGTCGGTTTCGTGCTGTTGGTGCCCATCGCTTTCACCGTCGCACGTCGGGTCGGCGTGTCGATTCTGATGGTCGGGCTGCCCATGGTCGCCGGCCTCTCGGTGGTCCACGCCCTGGTGCCGCCGCACCCGGCCGCGATGCTGGCGGTGCAGGCCTATCAGGCGTCGGTCGGCCAGACCCTGTTCTACGCCATCCTCATCGGCATCCCCACGGCGATCATCGCCGGCCCGATCTACGCGCGCTTCATCGTGCCGCACATTCACTTGCCCGATGAAAACCCGCTCGCCAAACAATTTCTCGACCGCGAACCCCGCGCCCAACTGCCAAGCTTTGGCATCACCATGGCGACCATTCTGCTGCCGGTCGTACTGATGCTGCTGGGTGGCTGGGCCAACCTGATTGCCACGCCGGGCAGCGGCTTCAACAGCTTCCTGCTGTTCATCGGCAACTCGGTGATCGCGCTGCTGCTGGCCACGTTACTAAGCTTCTGGACCTTGGGGATTGCCCAGGGCTTCTCCCGGGATTCGATCCTGAAATTCACCCAGGAGTGCCTGGCACCAACGGCCAGCATTACGTTGCTGGTGGGCGCCGGCGGCGGTCTGAACCGGATTCTGGTCGACAGTGGCGTGACCAACGAGATTGTCGGTCTGGCGCAGGACTGGCATCTGTCGCCGCTGTTGATGGGCTGGCTGTTCGCCGCACTGATGCGCGTCGCCACCGGCTCGGCCACCGTGGCGATGACCACCGCGTCCGGCATCGTCGCCCCCGTCGCGCTGGGTCTGGGCTATCCCCATCCGGAGTTGCTGGTGCTGGCAACCGGCGCGGGCTCGGTGATTTTTTCCCACGTCAACGACGGCGGGTTCTGGCTGATCAAGGAGTATTTCAACATGACCGTGGCACAGACTTTCAAAACCTGGACGGTGCTGGAAACGCTGATATCGGTGATTGCTTTCGTCCTGACCCTCGGGCTGGCGCAGGTGATCTGAGTGGACATTCTTTACCAGATCCGCGCCCGTCAGGACTCTTTCAGCGCCGGGGAAGGCCGCATCGCCAGGCTGGTGCTCAGCGACGTGGCCTTTGCCGCCAGCGCCAGCCTCGACGACCTCGCCGCCCGTGCCGAGGTCAGCAGCGCCACGCTGTCACGCTTCGCCCGTACGGTGGGCTGCAAGGACCTGCGCGACCTGCGCCTGCAACTGGCCCAGGCCAGCGCCGTGGGCAACCGCTTCCTCACCCCGGAGCAGGCGCCGGAACAGTCGGCGTTTTTCACCCAGATCGTCGGCGACATCGAGTCCACCCTGCGCCAGCACCTGGCCGGTTTCGATGAGTCGCGCTTCCAGGCGGCGGTGGCTCTGCTGACGCCAGCGCGGATGATTCACAGCTTCGGCATGGGCGGCGCGTCCAGCCTGTGCAGCGAAGAACTACAGACCCGCCTCGTGCGCCTCGGCTACCCGATTGCCGCCAGCCGCGATCCGGTGATGATGCGCTTGATCGCCGCAACCCTTGGCCCCGAGCACAGCGTCATTGTCTGCTCACTGAGCGGGCGCACCCCTGAACTGCTCGACGCAGTGGACCTGGCCCGCAGCTATGGCGCGAAGATTCTCGCCATCACCCTGCCCGGCTCACCGCTGGCGGAACGGGCGGATGTCCTGCTGCCGCTGCAGATCGCCGAAACCAATTTCATCTACAAACCCACCGCCGCGCGCTACGGCATGCTGCTGACCATCGACGTGCTGGCCACCGAACTGGCGCTGACGGCGCCCGACGCCAACCGCGAACGGCTGCGACGGATCAAACTCGCGCTGGATGACTACCGCGGCGGCGACGACGGCCTGCCCCTTGGAGACTGACCCCATGCTTTACGACCTGATCATTCGCGACGCGCTGGTGATCGACGGCAGCGATACCCCCGGTTACCGAGCCGACGTAGCCATCCGCGACGGCCGCATCCAGCGGATCGGTGACCTCCACGACGTCTCCGCCCGCGAAGAAATCAACGCCGCCGGCCGCGTACTGGCGCCGGGTTTCATCGACGTGCACACCCACGACGACACCGTGGTGATTCGCCAGCCGGCGATGCTGCCGAAGATCACCCAGGGCGTGACCACGGTGATCGTCGGCAACTGCGGCATCAGCGCCTCGCCGGTAACGCTCGCGGGCGATCCGCCGGACCCGATGAACCTCCTGGGCCCCACCGCCGCGTTCGTTTATCCGCGCTTCATCGACTACCGCAACGCGGTGGATGCGGCGCGGCCGGCGGTCAATGTGGCGGCGCTGATCGGCCATACTGCGCTGCGCAGCAATCACATGGACGATCTTTTTCGAACGGCGCGCGCTGATGAAATCAGCGCCATGCGCGGGCAATTGCGCGACAGCCTGGCGGACGGTGCGCTGGGCCTATCCACCGGTCTGGCCTACGCCTCGGCTTACTCGGCCGAGACCGACGAAGTCAAGCAGCTGGCCGAGGAGCTCACGGCGTTCGGCGCGGTGTACACGACTCATCTGCGCAGTGAGTTCGAGCCGGTGCTGGAGGCCATGGACGAGGCGTTCGCGATCGGCCGTCACGCCCGATCACCGGTGGTTATTTCCCATATGAAATGCGCGGGCGCCGGCAACTGGGGCCGCAGTCCGCAGCTGCTGGCGTCCCTGGAAAACGCCGCGCTGAGCCACCCGGTGGGCTGCGATTGCTATCCCTATGCGGCCAGCTCTTCAACGCTGGATTTAAAGCAGGTCACGGATGCGTTCCCGATCACCATCACCTGGTCGACGCCGCACCCGGACCAGGGCGGCCGCGAGCTGAAGGACATCGCCGCCGACTGGGGCCTGTCGCTGGTGGAGGCCGCACGAAAACTGCAACCTGCTGGCGCCGTGTATTACGGCATGGACGAGAACGACGTGCAGCGGATCATGAAGCACCCGCTGTCGATGATCGGTTCGGACGGTCTGCCGGAAGACCCGTTCCCGCACCCGCGCCTGTGGGGTGCGTTTCCCCGGGTGCTTGGACATTTCAGTCGGGATCTGGGGCTTTTTCCGCTCCACACCGCTGTGCACAAGATGACCGGACTGACCGCCACACGCTTCGGGCTGCATGATCGCGGATTCGTGCGCGAAGGGTATTGCGCGGATCTGGTGTTGTTCAACGCCGAAACCGTGCGCGATGTGGCGGATTTCAAAGAACCCAAGCGCGCTGCCGAGGGGATTGATGCGGTGTGGGTGAACGGGCATCTGAGTTACGCCGAAGGTAAACCTCAGGGGGAACGGCAAGGACGGTTCTTGCCGAGGAGTGGGTCGTTGGTGGGTGGGTTTGGTTGATTCTGTAGGACTGGCTTTAGCCGGGAAGACGTCGGGCGCCACACCGCAAATCTGAGCTGCACACACTGGCCTCTTCCCGGCTGAAGCCGGTCCTACGAAACATCCCATGCGTCCAGAGAATTCGGCGGTGACCTCGACCGTAGGACTGGCTTTAGCCGGGAAGACGCCCATATAGACGCCATCAATTACGGGGTGTCACGCATGACGCTTTCCCGGCTGAAGCCGGTCCTACTAACATCCCATGCGTCCAGAGAAATCGGCGGTGACCTCGACCGTAGGACTGGCTTTAGCCGGGAAGACGCCCATGGAGACGCCATCAATTACGGGGTGTCACGCATGACGCTTTCCCGGCTGAAGCCGGTCCTACGAAACATCCCATGCGTCCAGAGAAATCGGCGGTGACCTCGACCGTAGGACTGGTTTTAGCCGGGAAGACGCCCATGTAGACGCCATCAATTACGGGGTGTCACGCATGACGCTTTCCCGGCTGAAGCCGGTCCCACTAAAAGCGCGTGGTCCCACTCAGAGCATGCGCTGTGTCAGCAGGACTGGTTTAGCCCATCACCACCCCACGGCATTCGCCAAACCCGATGCTCACTTCCCCCTCCTTGCGGCAGCGGGCTTTGAGGGTCACCTCGTCGCCGGCTTCCAGAAAGGTCCGGGTCTCACCGTTGGGCAGCTCGATCGGGTGTTTTCCGCCCTGGGTCATCTCCAGCAAGCTGCCGAGCTGGCCGGGGTGCGGGCCTGACAAGGTGCCGGTGCCGAACAGATCGCCCGCTTGCAGCTTGCAGCCGTTGACGCTGTGGTGGGCCACCATCTGCGCGACGGTCCAGTACATGTTCAGCGTGTTGCTCAGGGACAGGCGCTGGGGCGCGATACCCTGCTCTTTCATCCGCACGGTGAGCAGCAGCACTTCCAGCTCGATGTCCAGCGCGCCCCCGGCCTGATCCTGCTCGTCGAACAAATAAGCCATCGGCTGCGGGTCACCCTCTGGACGCGCCGGTTGGGCCGCACGAAACGGCGCCAGCGCCTCGGCCGTGACCACCCACGGCGAAATGCTGGTGGCAAAACTCTTCGACAGAAACGGCCCCAGCGGCTGGTATTCCCAGGCCTGCAGGTCCCGGGCCGACCAGTCGTTCAGCAAGCAGAAACCGGCGATGTGCTCGCCCGCCTTGCCGATGGGGACAGGCTCGCCCGTCTCGTTGCCCTGCCCGATCCACACGCCCACTTCCAGTTCGTAATCCAGGCGCTTGCTCGGCCCGAAGTCCGGTGTCTCGGCGCCCGGTTTCAAGGTCTGTCCGCTGGGGCGCCTGACCGGCATCCCGGACACACCCAGCGTCGACGCCCGGCCGTGATAAGCGATCGGCACGTATTTGTAGTTCGGCAACAGCGGATTGTCCGGGCGGAACAGCTTGCCGACGTTCATCGCGTGATGAATGCCGACGTAAAAATCGGTGTAGTCGCCGACTTGCGCAGGCATGTGCATCTGGCAGTCATTAATCGGCACCAGCAGACGATCCCCCATGGCCTGCAAGCGTTCACGCTGTAGTGTTTTTTCGTCGAGCAAGTGCAGCAATTCGTTGCGCAGGGCCTGGCGCGACGAACCACCCAAGGCGAAAAAGTCGTTCAACTGCCCGCGACAGGCGGCTTCGACAGCCACCCGCGCGGCGCCATTGAACAGGCTGGCCTCAAGGGCCGTTTGCAGGTCGAGAATGAAATCGCCGATGGCCACGCCGCCGCGCTTGCCGAAACCAGGGCGGCTGAACACGCCCAAGGGCAGGTTTTGCAGGGGGAAATCAGGATGGTCGTTGGCGCTGGTCACCCAGCTGCGCGGATGCTGTGGAGTGCTCATCGTTGGCTGTCCGTGTCGAAAGGCTTGAACGTTCTGGCGATGCCATCCCAGCAGGCATCGTAGTCGCTTTGCAGCTGTGGGCATTCCAGCGCGTGATAGCTGGGGCGCAGAACTTTGCCGGTCTCGAACATGAAGGCCATGGTCTGCTCGATCTTGTGCGGCGTCAGCTCGGCGGCGATAGCCTTCTCGGCGCTGGCGTTGTCCGGGCCGTGGGCGCTCATGCAGTTGTGCAGCGACGCACCGCCCGGCATGAAACCTGCGGCCTTGGCGTCGTAGGCACCGTCGATCAGGCCCATGAATTCGTTCATCAGGTTGCGGTGGAACCACGGTGGCCGGAAGGTGTTTTCCGCCACCATCCAGCGCGGCGGGAAAATCACGAAATCGATGTTCGCCTGACCCGCCACCGCACTCGGCGAGGTCAGCACGGTGAAGATCGACGGATCGGGGTGGTCGTAACTCACGGTGCCCAAGGTGTTGAACAAGCGCAGGTCGTATTTGTACGGAACATTGTTGCCGTGCCACGCGACGACGTCGAAGGGGGAATGACCCAGCGGCGTCGCCCACAGCTCGCCAAGAAACTTTTGTACCAGCACGGTGGGCTGTGCGCTGTCCTCAAAATGCGCGTGGGGGATCTGGAAATCCCGGGGATTGGCCAGGCCGTTGCTGCCGATCGGCCCGAGGTCCGGCAGGCGCAGGGGGCAGCCGTGGTTCTCGCAGAGATAGCCCCGCGCTGTGCCGTCGAGCAACTCGACGCTGAATTTCAAACCACGGGGCAGCACGACGATTTCCTGGGGTTCAATGTCGAGCAGGCCCAGCTCGGTGGTGATGCGCAATCGGCCCTGTTGGGGGACGATCAGCCATTCGCCGTCAGCGCTGAAGAACGCGCGCTGCATAGAAAGGTTGGCCGTGTAGACGTAGACGCTTACGCCCTCGGCCTGTTCGGCAGACGAGGTGCTGGCCAGGGCATGCAGGCCGTCGATGAAATCGGTGGGTTCGGCGGGGATGTCGAACGCATTCCAGCGCAGGCGATTGGGTGTGACCGGGCCTTGCTGCTGACCGGGGATCTGCCGCTCAAGGCGCTGAAAACGAGGGTGCGCGGCGGAGGGTTGAATGCGATAGAGCCAGGAGCGTCGGGCTTCGGCGCGGGGTACGGTGAACGCGGTCCCGGAGAATTGCTCGGCGTAGAGGCCCAGCGGGTGACGCTGCGGCGAGTTCTGCCCGTGGGGCAAACCGCCCGGCATCGCCTCGCTGCTGAATTGATTGCCGAATCCGCGCTGGTAGCGCAGGGACTCGGACCGGGGTGCTGTCGACATGACGACCTCTTATTGTTTTTATCGTAAGCGTGTTACGCATAACGTAATTTGAGTTTGTAGAAGGGTCAAGCTATAAAGCAGCCTTTCCAGACCGGGGGCCTCCCTTCCATGACCGACGATTCCACCCCCGCCACCGCGCCGCGCCAGCAGAAAGTCCAGTCGGCTGAGGTCGGCGTCGGCATCCTCAAGGCGCTGGCCGAACTGGCGCCTGCCACGTCACTGTCGAAACTCGCCGAATACGTCGGCATGCCGGCCAGCAAGGTGCATCGCTACCTGCAAGCGCTGGTGGACAGCGGTTTTGCCGAACAGGACCCGGCCAGCAACCATTACCGGCTGGGGCGCTCCGCCTTGCAGGTCGGGCTGGCGGCACTGAGCCAACTGGATGTGCTGAAGACCTCTGCTCCGGCCCTGATCGCCCTGCGCGACGAACTCAACGAAACCTGCTTTCTGGCCGTGTGGGGCAACAAAGGCCCGACGGTGGTGTACGTCGAGCAGTCGCTGGGGGCGGTCACCCTGGTCACGCAGATCGGTTCGGTGCTGCCGCTGCTCGGTTCGTCCACCGGGCTGGTGTTCGACACCTTTCTGTCGCCGACCGAAACCGCCGCGTTGAGAGAGGCGGAATCAGCCTCGTTGAATGCAGCGCAGTTGAAGGAGATCGATCGGCACGTCCACGAAATCCGCAGCACCGGGGTGCATCAGATTCACGGGATGTTGATGGCCGGCGTCAACGCGGTGTCGTCGCCGGTGTTTGCCATGGGCAACAAGCTGGTGGGTGTGGTGACGGTGGTGGGTTCGGCGTCGGTGTTTACCGATCAGCGCCAGGCGACGGCCGCGCAGAAACTGCTGCAAACGGCACAGGCGATCAGCGCGCGGATGGGTGGGGAAATGCCGCGGCTGGAGTGATTGGTCAGGATCCCAAAGGGCAGGACCGCGCTCCCACTGACGGACCGCGTTCCTCGTGTAGGACCGGCTTTAGCCGGGAAGACGTCGGCGGTTACGCCACAAAATTGATGGTGTTCAAACCGGCCCCTTCCCGGCTGAAGCCGGTCCTACAGACATATCGCGTGCACCAAATCGGGCTGCGTACTTCAATCCACCGCCAACACTCCCCTGCGCACTTGATCGCGCTCGATCGACTCAAATAGCGCCTTGAAATTGCCCTCGCCGAAGCCATCGTCGCCCTTGCGCTGGATGAATTCGAAGAACACCGGCCCCATCAGGGTTTCCGAGAAGATTTGCAGCAGCAGACGCTGACTGCCGCCTTCGGAGTTGCCGTCCAGCAGGATCCCCCGCGCTTTCAGCTCATGCTCGGGCTCGCCGTGGTTGGGCAGACGGCCTTCGAGCATTTCGTAGTAGGTGTCCGGCGGCGGGGTCATGAAGCGCATGCCCAGCGCCTTGAGCCGGTCCCAGGTGTCGATCAGGTTTTCGGTGAAGAACGCGACGTGCTGAATCCCCTCGCCATTGAACTTCATCAAAAACTCTTCGATCTGCCCGGCGCCCTTTGAGGATTCCTCGTTCAGCGGGATGCGGATCATGCCGTCCGGCGCGGTCATCGCTTTCGAGGTCAGGCCGGTGTACTCGCCCTTGATGTCGAAATAGCGCAGCTCGCGGAAGTTGAACAGCTTCTCGTAGAAGTTCGCCCAATAGGCCATCCGCCCGCGATAGACGTTGTGGGTCAGGTGATCGATGAATTGCAGGCCGGCGCCCTTGGGGTGACGGTCGACGCCTTCGAGGTACATGAAGTCGATGTCGTAGATCGAGGTGCCTTCACCGAAACGGTCGATCAGGTACAACGGTGCGCCGCCAATGCCCTTGATTGCCGGCAGGCGAAGCTCCATCGGCCCGGTGCCGATTTCCACAGGCTGGGCGCCGAGTTCCAGCGCGCGCTTGTAGGCCAGTTGCGAATCCTTGACCCGGAAGGCCATGCCGCACACGGAAGGACCGTGCTCCGCAGCGAAGTAGGACGCTTCGCTGTTCGGCTCGTTGTTAAGGATGATGTTGATCGCGCCCTGACGGTAGAGCGACACGTTCTTGGAGCGGTGATGGGCGACTTTGGTGAAGCCCATGATCTGGAACACCGGCTCCAGCACGTTCGGGGTGGGCGAGGCGAATTCGATGAATTCAAAGCCCATCAGGCCCATCGGGTTTTCGTAGAGATCAGTCACGGTCTTGCTCCTGCTAAAGAGTGAGAGGCACAGCGGCTCGAATCACGATTCAGCGGGTGGCGCGCAGGAAATCCCCCGCACGCTGCGGGCGAGGAAGTCGCCGAAGATCAATTGCAGACCGAAGCTTTTCATGGGGGAAAGATTACTCCGGCTTGTCCGATTGCGCATCGGGATGGGCGGTCTGAAACGCCGGATGCTGCAACGCCAGCGCTTCGACCCGGCAAATGCGTGGATACGGAGTCATGTCCACGTTGAAGCGTCGCGCCGCATACACCTGAGGCAGCACATACACATCGGCCAGGCCAACCGCGCCAAAACAAAACTCGGCGTCGCCAATCAGGGCCTCCACTGCGGCGAAGCCTTCGCCGATCCAGTGGCCGATCCACGCCGTCACGTCCCCTTCGTCGTGGCCCATGCCGCGCAGGCGATTGAGCACCGCGACGTTGTGCAGCGGGTGGATGTCGCAGCCGATCAGGGCGGCGACCTGCCGATGGCGCGCACGGTCGAGCAGCGCGTCGGGGAGCAATGCAGGTTCAGGGGATAATTCTTCGAGGTATTCGATGATCGCCATGGACTGGATGATCACCTCGCCGTCGTCCAGCCTTAGAGAGGGGACGCGGCCCTGGGGGTTGATCGCCAGATAATCGGGCGTGTGGTGTTCGCCGCCGTCACGGATCAGGTTGACCGGCAGTGGGTTGAACGCGAGACCTTTCAGCGCCAGGGCAATGCGCACCCGGTAGCTCGAGGTCGATCGGTAGTAGGTGAAAAGATCCACGGGAATGGCCTGTTATTGTTGTTTTGGTTTTCACTACGGCGTAAGCGACTTACGCAATGCGTAAGCTGCGGCAATACGGGATGGGTGTCAAGCCAAGGTCCACACGCGTAAACCTCCCGCGTGGCTCAGGCCCAGCCCTCCAGTCGCAGGGTGGCGCGCACCAGCCGTTGCTCCTCGCTTTCGATCTCCCGCAGGTTGTCGCAGATGTTCTGGATATGCGCCACGGCCGCTTTGCGCGCCTGCTCAGGCAACCGCCCGGTCACGGCGTTATAAAGCCGAGCGTGATGGCGATCGATCTGCCGCTTCTGGGCGTCACGGTGATAAAGGTTGTTGACCGAGGCGAACACCGTGTTCAGCAGCAGATCCGTCAACGAGCGCAGGGTCTGCACCAGCACCGGGTTGTGTGACGCTTCGCAGATGGCCAGGTGAAACGCATGGTCGAGCCGCGCGTGTTCGGACGCGGGCAAGGGGTGATCGTGGCCAGCGACCAGTGCGTCGTAGGCGCGGGTGATCAGCACAAAATCCGCGTCAGTGCCGCGCAACGCCGCGAGCCGCGCAGACTCCCCTTCCAGCAGGCTTCGCACCTCGAACAGGTCATACAGCGTGCGCGGCTGGGAGGCGAACAAGTGCATCAGCGGCGAATTGGCGGTCAGCCCGAGCCCGCCCATTTGCGCGACGAACGAGCCCTTGCCCTGGCGGGTTTCGATGATGCCCCTGGCGCGCAGCAGCTGCAGGCCCTCGCGCAGGGCAGTGCGCGACACACCGAGCTTTTCGGTCAGCCGCCGTTCGGAAGGCAACAGCTGACCGACTTTGAGCACTCCATCGACAATCAGCCGCTCAATGCGCTCGCTGACCACATCGGCGACCTGCTGCGGGCGTTGGGCTTGAGTGGTTTGCATGGTTCGGACTTCCTTGAGTGCTTTAAAAGACTAGGCCAGACACACTGAGCACTGGTATGACCACGGGCAACCCTAAAAATGACGAATACCGCGCGCCGAGCTATCTCACTGATAAAAAAGGCAATTGGCCGAAAATTTCATCACCTCTCTTCAATAAACTGGTTCGACCACCGCTGCACCCGGTAGACACTAAGCCCCGCTGAGCCAATGATGCAAGCCAGCCATTCACGTTCCGTCACGGAACGGGCCTCCAATAAAAACAAGACAGGGTTGCGAACCCATCATGAATATCCTGTACGACGAACGCGTCGACGGCGTTCTGCCGGTCATCGACAAACAACAGCTGCTGCACGCGCTGCAATCCCGCCTGCCTGATCTGGACATCCTCCACCGCGAGGAAGAACTGCGCCCCTACGAATGCGACGGCCTCTCCGCCTACCGCACGACACCGATGCTGGTGGTGCTGCCCCAGCGCATCGAGCAGGTGCAGACGCTGCTGAAGGTCTGCCACGAGCGCGGCGTGCCGGTGGTGGCGCGCGGTGCTGGAACCGGACTGTCCGGCGGTGCCCTGCCCTTGGAAAAAGGCGTGCTGCTGGTGATGGCGCGCTTCAATAAAATCCTGCACATCGACCCCGCCGGGCGCTATGCCCGCGTGCAGCCCGGCGTGCGCAATCTGGCCATCTCCCAGGCCGCCGCGCCCTACGACCTCTATTACGCGCCTGATCCCTCTTCGCAAATTGCCTGCTCCATCGGCGGCAACGTCGCGGAAAACGCCGGCGGCGTGCATTGCCTGAAATACGGCCTGACCGTGCACAACCTGCTCAAGGTCGACATCCTCACGGTCGAGGGCGAGCACATGGTGCTGGGCTCCGACGCGCTGGATTCACCGGGCTTCGACTTGCTAGCGCTGTTCACCGGTTCCGAAGGCATGCTCGGCGTGATCACCGAAGTCACCGTCAAACTGCTGCCCAAACCCCAGGTGGCGCGGGTGCTGCTGGCCGCCTTTGACTCGGTGGAAAAAGCCGGGCGCGCAGTGGGTGACATCATCGCCGAAGGCATCATCCCCGGCGGCCTGGAAATGATGGACAACCTCGCTATTCGCGCCGCTGAAGACTTCATCCACGCCGGCTACCCGGTCGACGCCGAGGCCATCCTGCTGTGCGAACTCGATGGCGTGGAAGCTGACGTTCACGCCGATTGCGACCGGGTTCGCGCCGTGCTGGAAAACGCCGGCGCCACCGAGATTCGCCAGGCAAAGGACGAAGCCGAACGTGTGCGTTTCTGGGCCGGGCGCAAGAACGCTTTCCCGGCAGTCGGTCGGCTGTCGCCGGATTACTACTGCATGGACGGCACCATCCCGCGTCGGGAATTGCCCGGCGTGTTGAAGGGGATTTCCGCACTGTCGGAAGAATACGGCCTGCGCGTCGCCAACGTTTTCCACGCCGGCGACGGCAATATGCACCCGCTGATCCTCTTCGATGCCAACCAACCCGGTGAACTGGACCGCGCCGAAGCATTGGGCGGAAAGATTCTGGAGCTGTGCGTGAAGGTCGGCGGCAGCATCACCGGCGAACACGGCGTGGGCCGCGAGAAGATCAATCAGATGTGCGCGCAATTCAACAGTGACGAGCTGACGTTGTTTCACGCCGTAAAAGCCGCGTTCGATCCGGCCGGCACCCTCAACCCCGGCAAGAACATCCCCACCCTGCACCGCTGCGCCGAATTCGGTGCCATGCACGTGCACATGGGCAAGCTGCCCTTCCCTGAACTGGAGCGTTTCTGATGGATGCCCAACGTCAGCCAGCCTTCGTGGCCCAGGAGCGCGATGCCAGCGACACACTGCTGGAACAGGTCAATCAGGCGATTCAGTCCGCCCTGCCGCTGCGCATTCAAGGCGCCAACAGCAAGGTATTCCTGGGTCGTGAGGTGGCCGGTGACGTGCTCGATACGCGCATCCACAGTGGCATCGTCACCTACGACCCAACCGAACTGGTGATCACCGCCCGCGCCGGCACGCCGTTGTCGGTGCTGAATGCCGCGCTGGAAGACGCCGGTCAGATGCTGCCCTGCGAGCCACCCAGCTACAGCGATGGCGGCGCAGGTGATGGAACCGTCGGCGGCATGGTCGCCGCAGGCTTGTCCGGGCCACGCCGTCCATGGTCAGGCTCGGTGCGGGATTTCGTCCTTGGCACGCGGGTGATCACAGGTCTCGGCAAGCATTTGCGTTTCGGTGGCGAGGTGATGAAAAACGTCGCCGGTTACGATCTGTCACGCTTGATGGCGGGCAGTTTTGGCTGTCTGGGCCTGATCACCGAAGTCTCGTTGAAAGTCCTGCCCAAGCCGCGACTGTGCACCAGCATTGCGCTGGAAATGGACAGCGCCACCGCCCTCGCCCGCCTGGCGCAATGGGGTCAGGAACCCTTGCCGATCAGCGCCGCCAGCCATGACGGCCGCGTGCTGCGCTTGCGTCTTGAAGGCGGCGAAGGTTCGGTCGCGGCGGCCCATGAACGCCTGGGCGGCGAATCCATCGACCCGGCTTATTGGCGCGCGCTCAACGAACACCGCCTGGAGTTCTTCACCGATGGGCGGCCGCTGTGGCGCCTGTCATTGCCCGTCAGCACGGCGGCGCTGGACCTGCCGGGGGATCAATTGATCGACTGGGCCGGTGCGCAACGCTGGTTGAAATCCGACGCCAGCGGCAGCGAGATTCGGCGGATCGTCAGCGCTGCAGGTGGTCACGCCACCTGCTTCAGCCACGGCGTCGACGACAGCCCTTTTCAGCCGTTGGCCACGCCCTTGCTGCGCTACCACCGCCAGCTCAAGGCGCAACTTGATCCGCACGGAGTTTTCAATCCGGGCCGAATGTACGCGGAGATCTGAACCATGCAGACGACCCTGAGCGAACACGCCAAGAGCCTGCCCCGTGGCGAGGAAGCGGAAAGCATTTTGCGCAGCTGCGTGCACTGCGGTTTCTGCAACGCCACCTGCCCGACCTATCAGTTGCTCGGGGATGAGCTGGATGGACCGCGCGGGCGCATTTACCTGATCAAGCAAGTGCTGGAAGGCAAGGAAGTCACCGAGAAAACCCAGTTGCACCTAGATCGTTGCCTGTCCTGCCGCAACTGTGAAACCACCTGCCCCTCCGGCGTCGATTACCACAACCTGCTGGACATCGGCCGGGAGGTGGTCGACGCCGCCGTGCCGCGCCCCCTCGGCCAGCGCCTGCTGCGGGACAGCCTGCGGGCCGTGGTGCCAAACGCCGGCATGTTCAAATCCCTGACCCAGTTGGGCAATTCCTTCAGGCCGCTGCTGCCCGGCGCATTGAAGACCAAGCTGCCGGGCAACATCCGCCCCGCCATGCCCCGGCCGACCCGGCAGCACGCGCGGCAGATGCTCATCCTCGAAGGCTGCGTGCAACCCGGCTTGTCGCCCAACACCAACGCCGCCACCGCAAGGGTGCTCGACCGACTGGGCATCAGCGTCACATCCATTGCCCAGGCCGGTTGTTGCGGCGCCGTGGATTACCACTTGAATGCGCAGGAACAAGGCTTGCAGCGCGCACGGCGGAACATCGATGCGTGGTGGCCAAGCATTCAGGCCGGTGCCGAGGCCATCGTGCAGACCGCCAGCGGTTGCGGCGCCTTCGTCAAGGATTACGGCCACCTGCTGCGCAATGACCCGGCTTACGCGCAAAAAGCGGCGGCCATCAGCGAACGCACCTTGGACCTGGTTGAGGTGCTGCGCGCCGAACCCCTTGAACAGCTCGGCGGTTGCACGCGCCAGACCCTGGCGTTCCATTGCCCGTGTACGCTGCAGCATGCGCAGAAACTCGGCGGCGCCGTTGAGTCGGTGTTGACCCGATTGGGCTTCAACCTCACACCGGTGCCCGACAGTCACTTATGCTGCGGCTCGGCCGGCACCTATTCGGTGACTCAGCCAGTGCTGGCGAAACAGCTGCGTGACAACAAAATGAACGCGCTGGAAAGCGGCAACCCGGACGTGATCGCGACGGCCAACATTGGCTGTCAGACGCACTTGGCCAGCGCCAACCGCACGCCGGTCAAACACTGGATCGAACTCATCGAGGACGCCTTGCCTCCAAGTTGATTGCAGGCGCCCTGGCTCCGTATCAGACGCACACTCATGACACCCTTTGCCTTCAGGAGAACTGCATGAAAACCAAATCCGTACTGACCCAGACCGAAGTCACCCAGATCCTCGCCGCGGCACGCACCGAGGCGCAGAACAACGGCTGGGCCGTGTCCATCGCCGTGACGGACGACGGTGGTCACCTGCTGGGCTTCGAGCGCCTGGACGGCTGCGCGCCGATTGGCGGCTACATCGCCATCGAAAAAGCGCGCACCTCGGCGTTGGGTCGTCGTGAATCCAAGGGGTATGAGGAAATGGTCAACGGCGGACGTACCGCCTTCGTCACCGCACCACTGCTGACGTCGCTGGAAGGCGGCGTGCCGGTGATCATCGACGGAGAGACCATCGGCGCGGTAGGGGTGTCCGGCGTCAAAGCCGACCAGGATGCGCAAGTGGCCAAGGCAGGGGTGGCGGCGGTGAGCGCGCAATAACGCCCGCCGCGACCGCCTGCCGCAACGCTGCAAACCCAATTCATGATGGAGACCGAGATGACCGAGTTCGTCAATTGCCACAACCTTAAAGTGGCGGCCAACCTCAAGCGCTTTGTCGACGAGGAAGTGATTCCCGGGACAGGCCTGACCCCGGAGCTGTTCTGGGCCGATTTCGACTCGCTGGTCCACGACCTCGCCCCGGTCAACCGCGAACTGCTGAAAGAGCGCGACCGCCTACAGGCTCAGCTGGATAAGTGGCACAAATCCAACCCCGGCCCGGTCAACGACATGCCGGCATACATCGCCTTCCTCGACAGCATCAGCTACCTCAAGCAGGTACCGGCGCAGGTCCAGGTGTCCACCAACAAGGTGGATATCGAAGTCAGCGAACAGGCTGGCCCGCAATTGGTGGTGCCCGCTGCCAACGCCCGTTACGCCCTTAATGCCGCCAATGCGCGCTGGGGTTCGCTGTACGACGCGCTGTACGGCACCGATACCATTTCCTCGGCGAACGGCGCCGAGATCAAAGCCGGTTACAACCCGCTGCGGGGCGAGAAAGTCATCGCCTTCGCCCGCGCCCTGCTCGATGAAGCCGCGCCCTTGGCCACCGGTTCCCACGTCGGCGCGAAGGCCTACGCGGTCGACAGCGGCGAATTGCTGGTCACCCTCGCCGACGGCAGCCCGTCGCGCCTTGCCCAGCCCGAGAAATACGTCGGCTATCAGGGCGAGCCGCGCCAGCCGAATGCGATCCTGCTGAAGAACAACGGCTTGCACATCGAAATCCAGATCGACCCGGCCAGCCCCATCGGCGCCACTGACCCGGCCGGGATCAAGGACCTGCTGCTGGAAGCTGCGCTGTCGACCATCATCGACTGCGAAGACTCGGTCGCCGCGGTCGATGCCGACGACAAGCTGGTGATCTACCGCAACTGGCTGGGCCTGATGAAAGGCGACCTGACCGAAGCGCTGGTCAAGAACGGCAAGACCATCACCCGTCGCCTGAACGCCGACCGCCAGTACACGGCCGCCGACGGCAGCGCGATCACCCTGCACGGGCGCTCGCTGCTGTTCATCCGCAACGTTGGCCACCTGATGACCAACCCGGCGATCCTCTACGACGGCAACAAGGAAATCCCCGAAGGCATTCTCGACGGCGTCATCACCAGCCTGATCGCCTTGCACGACTTGCATAACCGCACCAACTCCCGCGCCGGCAGCGTCTACATCGTCAAACCGAAGATGCAGGGCCCGGACGAAGTGGCGTTCGCCAACACGCTGTTCAGCCGCATCGAAGACGCGCTGAAGATCCCGCGCAATACCCTGAAGATGGGGATCATGGACGAGGAGCGGCGCACCAGCGTCAACCTCAAGGCGTGCATCGAAGCGGCATCGTCGCGGGTGGCATTCATCAACACCGGCTTCCTCGACCGCACTGGCGACGAGATGCACAGCTCGATGGAAGCCGGGCCGATGCTGCGCAAGGGCGACATGAAAGCCACGCCGTGGATCAAGGCCTATGAGCAGAGCAACGTGCTGGTGGGCTTGGCTTGCGGGTTGCGCGGCCGTGCGCAGATCGGCAAAGGCATGTGGGCGATGCCGGACCTGATGGCCGACATGCTCGAGCAGAAGATCGCGCACCCGAAATCCGGCGCGACCACGGCGTGGGTGCCCTCGCCGACCGCCGCGACCCTGCACGCACTGCATTACCACACGGTGGACGTGAAAGCGGTGCAGCAGGAGCTGGAACAGGTCGATCTCGACAGCATCAGCGAAGACATTCTGCTGGATCTGCTGAGCATTCCGGTGGTCGAGAAGGCGGAGTGGAACGAGGATCAGATTCGCGAGGAAGTTGAAAACAACGCCCAAGGGCTGCTGGGTTATGTGGTGCGCTGGGTGGAGCAAGGCGTCGGCTGTTCGAAGGTGCCGGACATCCACAACGTCGGCCTGATGGAAGACCGCGCGACGCTGCGTATTTCCAGCCAGCACATCGCCAACTGGCTGCGCCACGGCGTGGTCTCCGAGGACTACGTGAAAGATGCATTGAAACGTATGGCGAAGGTGGTCGACCGGCAAAACGCCGGTGACTCGGCCTACACGCCAATGGCCGGCAATTTCGAGAAGTCAGTGGCCTTCCAGGCCGCCAGCGCGCTGGTGTTCAAAGGCCGCGAACAGCCGAGCGGCTACACCGAACCGCTGCTGCATGAGTTCCGCCTCGCATTCAAGAAGGAGCATTGATCCAAGGGTGCGAGCGAGCTACGTGCTCTCCCGCACCACCAGTTCAAACCCCAGATCCACCTGTGCCTCTTGAACCGTGCCGTCCAGCAAGCCGAGCAGTAACTGCGCGGCGCGCTGGCCGACCTGTTCGCGCGGGGTGCGGATGGAGGTCAGGCGCGGCACCATGTGCGCCGAGCCCGGCAGGTCGTTGAAGCCGATCAGCGACACCTGCTCCGGAATACGAATGCCCCGCCGCAGGGCTTCCAGCGATGCGCCCTGGGCCAGGTCGTCATTGCAGAAAAACACCCCGTCGACGTCCGGATGCGTTTCCATCAAACGGGCGAACAACTCACTCCCCAAACCGATGGACGACGGCAGCGGCGACGCCAATTGCAGCGCTTCGTCATACAGCCCTTCCTGCTCCAGCGCGCCGCGAAAACCGACGCCCCGTTGAATCACCCGTGGATCCAGCTGTGCCGACACATACGCCAGCCGCCGCCGGCCGCGGCTCAACAGATGCCGCGCCGCCTCGGCACCCGCCTGTTGCTGGGAAAACCCCACGCAGGGCTCGGCACGGGTCGGGTCCAGCTCCATCATGTGCACGCAGGGCACGCCACTGGACGCCAGCAACTGCTGCGCCGCCACGCTGCGGTCAAAGCCGGTCAGAAGAATACCGCGCGGCCGGTGGGACAGATGACTGCGCAGCAGGTTCTCTTCTTCTATAGGCGAGTAGTGATAATTACCGATCACCACTTCCAGCCCGCGCGGGCGCAGAACCGTTTGAATCGCTTCAAGGGTTTCGATGAACAACTGGTTGGACAGCGACGGCACCAGCACCACCACCGACTGACTGTGCGAAGACGCCAGCGCCCGGGCGGCAGGATTGGTGACATAGCCTAGACTCAGCGCAGCAGCGCGGACTTTTTCCACCAGCTCCGGCGCCACAGTGGCCACGCCACGCAAGGCCCGGGACGCGGTAATCGGCGAGACGGCGGCCAGTTTGGCGACTTCGTTGAGGGTGGGACGACCGGTGGAGCGGGAACCAATACGTGTCATGCGTTGCCAACTGATTGGAAGAAAGCTGCGGGGGTTGCGATTGTGTGGGATGGGCTCTAAGGTAGCGCTATCTCACGGAGGCCCGCAACTTTTCGATCGATTCCACGACCGGGTTTTGCATCTCATGGATCAGCGAGATACCCATAACAATGACTACACCTGGAAACAGTCTCGCCGGACTTGCACACCATTCGGCGAAGACAGCGCTGTCTCCGGGACGAGGTTTTTATGACTACTGCTCCACATGCTATTTCCGCCATCGTGGTAATGGGTGTTTCCGGCTGCGGCAAGAGCGCCGTCGGCGAGGCCATCGCTAAAAACAGCGGCGGCCGCCTGATCGAGGGTGATGCGTTCCATCCTCAAGCCAACATCGACAAGATGAGCGCGGGCCATCCCCTTGACGACAACGATCGCGCCGGCTGGCTGACCCGCCTCGGCGAAGAAGTTGCCGCCGCTGTAAAGAAGGGCGAAAAGCCCGTCCTGACCTGCTCCTCCCTCAAGCTTATCTACCGTGAACGTCTGCGCGCAGCCGTGCCGGAGCTGGGCTTCGTGTTTCTGGAGCTGACCAAAGAACTCGCCACCGAACGCTGCTCCCATCGCCCGGGCCACTTCATGCCGGCCAGTCTGGTCGACAGCCAGTTCGCGACCCTCGAGCCTCCGTATAACGAGGACCGCACACTGGTGGTGGACGCGACCCAATCGATCGAGACCATTGGTAAGGAAGCGGCCACATGGTGGAGCGAGTCTGGCTCCGAGGCTCAAACCCCATCTGTCACCGCGCGCACCGGCTCTTGATCCTCGATCAGGCGTGAGCGGCAAAGGTAGCGCTGTCTCTGATGACGCTGCCCTTGCTTCACAGGGCAGAGAGCGACAGCGTCAAGCAGCAGCTCCAAAAAAACAAAATACAACGGAGAGACACCCCCATGTTCGGTATGACTCAAGACACGTATCTGCTGGTCGATGCGTTGGTGACCATCATTGGCCTTGTGCTTCTGATCACCAAGTTCAAAGTCCACCCCTTTATTGCATTGACCATCGCTGCCGGTTTTCTCGGGCTGACCTCCGGGATGCCGGTCGACAAAGTGATGAAATCGTTCCAGGACGGTTTCGGCGGCGTGCTGGGTTTCGTCGGCATCATCCTCGGCCTGGGCACCATGCTCGGCAAGCTGATGGCCGACTCCGGCGGTGCTGACCAGATCGCCCAGACGCTGATCCGTCGCTTCGGCAAGGACCGCGTGCACTGGGCCATGATGTTTTCGGCGTTTCTGGTGGGCATCCCGCTGTTCTTCGAAATCGGCTTCGTGCTGCTGATCCCGCTGGTGTTCATCGTTGCCCGTCGCAGCGGCGTGTCCATCGTCAAGATCGGTATCCCGTTGCTGGCCGGTCTGTCGGCCGTCCACGGTCTGGTGCCGCCGCACCCGGGTCCGTTGCTGGCGATCGGCATCTTCAACGCAGACATCGGCAAGACCATTTTCTACGGTCTGATCGTCGCGTTCCCGACCGCCATCATCGCCGGCCCGATCTACGGTAAATGGATTGCCAAGCGCATTCCGGGCAACCCGTCGAAAGAGCTGATGGACCAGATTGCCAAGGAATCGACCAACGACAACCTGCCAAGCTTTGCCATCACGCTGGTGACCATCCTGCTGCCGGTGTTCCTGATGCTGCTCAAGACGTTTGCCGACGTTGCGCTGCCAGCCGGTCACATCTTCCGCATCTGGATGGACTTCATCGGTCACCCGATCGCTGCTCTCCTGTTCGCCCTGCTGCTGGCGTTCTACACCTTCGGTTCGGCCCGTGGCTTCAGCCGCGATCACATCATCAAGCTGCTCGACCAGAGCCTCGCGCCAGTGGCCGCGATCGTACTGATCGTCGGCGCCGGCGGTGGCTTCAAGCAGATGCTGGTGGACAGTGGCGTCGGTAACCTGATCGGCCACATGGCCGTGCAGGTGCAGATCTCGCCGATTCTGCTGGCGTGGCTGGTGGCTGCAGTGATCCGTATCGCCACCGGTTCCGCGACCGTTGCCACCATCACCGGTGCCGGGATCGTCGCGCCGGTGGTTGGCATGATCCCGGGGGTGAACCGCGAACTGCTGGTTCTGGCAACCGGTGCCGGTTCGCTGATTCTGTCCCACGTGAACGATGCGGGTTTCTGGCTGGTCAAGCAGTACTTCAACATGACCGTGGCTGAAACCCTGAAAACCTGGACCGTGATGGAAACCATCCTGTCGGTGGTGGGCATCATCCTGATCATGCTGCTGTCGCTGGTCGTCTGATGCATTGATCGCGGCATATTGACGCGGCCATGCCCCCCTGTTGCATCCATGCCCACCCCCGCGGTGGGCATGTTATTTCAGCCCCCCCTCGCCCCCTTCCGCTCCTATCCCGATGTCGACGTCCGAGTCTTCAGGTCTGATAAACCGGGGCTTGATACAAAACCGTTCACACATCCCCTCATCAATTCGATTAAAGTTACGGCGTTTTGCCGGTACTCATTTCGGAAGTCTCCTACACTCCGTTCAGAGAACTCGTACGGGGCAATTTAATGAAAATTTCATCACGGCCCGCATGAGTTCTTTGCAATAAAGGCTAAAGGAGTGTGGAATAGGCGCCGCGCGGAATCCGGCTATCAAACGATGGCCGATTTGCACGGGAATTTACCGCCAGTATCAGGCAAGATTCCCCTGCCGTTCGACCCAGGAGCGGCGCTAACTGTGACAAGACGATGAACCTGGGGAATTAAAATCGTACCAATGGCGTCATACTGATGAACGCATTTGGATGCAATCGGCAATCACCACCACCCAAAGGCTCACGCCAGCCTCCCGGTAGAGGCGCTTCATGAGGCCATCAAGGAAAAGATTATGTTGATACTCACCCGCAAAGTCGGCGAAAGCATAAACATTGGTGACGACATCACCGTTACCATTCTGGGCGTTCAGGGTCTCCAAGTCCGTCTTGGCATCAACGCTCCGAAAGATGTTTCAGTGCACCGCGAAGAAATCTACAAGCGCATCAAGGCCGAGGCTGCACCCGACCAGGATCCGCAATAAACCCTCCGGTTTATGCTTATTCGATTACTGTCAGCGGCCACCCGGTGCTGACAGATCGGCGACGGCGACTGACCAGACGCCGTTTTTTTTCGTCTAAACTTTGGATCCATCGAAGTCGCCCACGCCGATAACTAAGCGCGAGCGAACACACAGATCCAGCGTATTGGGCGATGCACTTCCAGATGCCGCGACAAGTTGTCAGGCATCCGGAATCGCCAACTAAAAACGGCCGACCTCCATAAGAGATCGGCCGTTTTAGTTGCTGAGTCGTTTGACCCGATCAGCCCGAGGTATTCAGGTGGCTGGCGATGGTGTCTTTGGCCTGCAGCCTTTTTTCCTTGAGCTTCTTCAACTCATCGTCGGGAATATCGCCCGCCTCTTCGGCGCTGACAATATGGATGTCCAGCTCATTGTAGTGCTCGACCAGGGCATTGAGCTTCGCGTCGGTGCCCTTGCGCTTGGCGAGCTCGTCTTTGGTGATGCTCAGGTCCGCGTACAAATCGTGCTTAACCGGCATGGGATGCCTCTCCTCTGATGACTGACGTAGGAATGTTGAGGGTAGCCCAGCCTAAAGGTTCGGCGTTTTTGTCGATGTGAATAACGCGTTTTGACATGCACGATCCTGCGCAACGGGCTACGGTGTCTCTCCAGCCCTTTTATGCCACTTCAAGGATCGACCATGACCTCACCGTTTTCCCGCTCTCTCCTCGCCAGCGCGCTGGCCTTCGGTATCGCCTTCTCCGCGGTAGCGCCTGCCTTTGCCGAGCCCAATAAACAGGTTCAGGCGGATGCCGAGCAATCCAAGGACGACGCGCTGAAGCTGCTGGAACAATTGGTCAATATCGATACGGGCTCCGGCTACGAGCCGGGACTGACCCAAGTGCGTGACATCGTCGTCGCCCAGCTCAAGGCGCTCGGTGCGACCATCGAGATGATCCCCAACACCGCGCCGGACAAGAGCCAGCATGTGGCCGCGACGCTAAAAGGGAGCGGCAAGGCGAAGATACTGCTGATGGCGCACATGGACACCGTGTTCAAGGAAGGTTCCGCCGCCGCCCGCCCCTTCCACATCAAGGACGGCCGTGCGTACGGGCCAGGGGTGATGGACGACAAGGGCGGCATCGTTGCCGGCCTTTACGCGCTGAAGATTCTGAAGAAGCTCGACTTCAAGGACTACGCGCAGATTACCTTCCTGCTGGACGCCAGCGAGGAGACCGGTTCCGCCGCCGCCACCGCGCTGATTCAGAAGGTCGCCAAACAGCACGATGTGACCCTGAACCTGGAGCCGGGGCGCCCCGCCGACGGTCTGGTGATCTGGCGCAAAGGCAGCGCCACCGCAGTGGTTGAGGTAAAAGGCAAAGCGTCCCACGCCGGCGTCGCGCCGGAACTGGGGCGCAACGCGGCCATGGAGGTGGCGCATCAGATTCTGCAACTGGGCAAGCTGGGCGACACCGAGAAGAAGACCACGATCAATTTCACCGTGCTCAACGCCGGCGATCGCACCAACGTCATCCCCGATCAGGCCACCGCCAAGGCCGATGTGCGCGCCGCCGTGCCGGAAGAGTTCGACCGCATCGAGAAGGATCTGGCGCGGGTGTCGGCTGACAAGCTGATCCCGGACACCCAAGTGACCACCCGCCTGGAGCGCGGTTTGCCACCCATGCCGCAGACGCCGGAAACCGACAAGCTGGTTGATATCGCCCAGGGTATCTACGGCGAGATCGGCCGCAAACTGACCATCGAAGGCAGCGGCGGCGCGGCCGATGCGAGCCTCTCGGCCGGGGTCGGCGTGCCAACCCTGGATGGCTTCGGCATCGTTGGCGGCAATATTCACACGCCCGAGGAATACGCGGAAGTCGACAGCGTGTCGCCGCGCATCTACCTGCTGACGCGGATGATCATGGAGCTGGCGACGCACACTCCGGGCAAGTGACCGACGCCTGGTCGCCTCTGGGGCAAAAAAAATCCCGGGCTGCCTAACCAAAGGAGCGCCGGGATGCAGATGTTGCAATGTGCCTCAGGATTGCGCGTTGATCAGCACGGGCCAGAGGAACGGCAAACGTTCTTCGCTGCGACTGGACACCCACCGTGGCGCCGCAGCGACCGGCTGCAGTGCCGGGGTCTGCAAGCGGGTCAGGACCGAATCGATCACCACGCCGCTGGCGTCGTGATGGAACTGCCAGACCCCATAGATGCGGCCGTCAAACGATGCTTCGCTGCCTAATCGCGGATCAACCCCCAGCCCGGCCCCCAGGCCGAACAGGTGCAGGCCGTGCAGGCGCTGACCGCTGGCGTCGAGCGGGCAACCCGTTGGATCTGAATCCAGCCCGCCCTTGACCTCCATCAGCGTGATGGCCTCACCACCGGCATGACTCAAGGCTGGCAGCAACGGCTGATAGCCCGTGCACTGCACGACGATGTCGGCTTCCGCCAGCGCCAGACGGGCGCGCTCGAACTGATCGGTCGGACCCTGATGGGTTTGCAGCAGCTGCACGCGTACGCCGGTCTTGCCGATCTGGCCTTTGGACAAGGCTTCACGCCCCACGTCCAGCGCCCGATAGCGCAAGCCGCCTGACCGGTTGACCCGCCCCGACACCGGGCAGACATCCCTGACCGCATCGAACACATAGCCTGCATCCAGCGCGGCCTGAGCGGTTTCGTAAAACAGGCGGATCGGCGAACGGTGGACCAGCGTGACCTCCTCCAGACCGGCAAACTCCAGCGCGTCGGCCAGGTTTTCCAGCACCGAGAACGCACTGTGGGAACCACCCACGACGCACACCCGGCCCTTGGCCGCCAGCGTCTTCGCGAAGAGGTGGCGCAGTTGCACGGCGTTCATTCTCAGCAGCGCATCGGCGCTCTCGATCTGCGCCGAGGGCGGCACCGCGAGGCCTTGATCTGCCAGGCTGTCGAGGAGATGCTGCGGGTCCTGCCAACCCCCCAGATTGAGGACGACTGCACGGCTGCGAATTCGCTGACTGCGGCCATCGGACTCGACCCACACCTGATAGTCATCGCCGTCGCGCACGATCTCGGTGATCGTCGTGCTGCTCCATAACTTCACGCCGTACCGCTCGACGATAAAGTCGAGCACCAGCTTCGAGGCTTCCGCCAGCAGTTCGGCGACGTCCGCCAATTGCGGCGCACTTTGCGCCTGACGACGGATGCGCCAATAAGCGGGCGAATGTTCGAGGGGTTCGAATACATCACGCAAAGCCGGGTCGCGCAGGCAATCCAGGAACACATCGCCCACCGAGTTGGCGGTGATCCGGTAATCGCCCAAACGACCCGTGCCCGGCGTGGGACTCGCGTCGACAATGATTAAACCTTCCTTGGCCAGTTCTGGCATGGCGCCACTTTTCAATGCGTTGAAAAGCAGTCCCATTCCCGCAGGTCCGGCACCCCCTACTACGCAACCGCAAACGGTTTCCAGATGATCTCCTTGCATAACTGTCACTCCACGCTGGGTCGTTACCGTATCGCCACGTGCGTTATAAACCGCCGCACTTGCGTGCGCGTTCAACCGCTATCGCTGAGGCGATGTCTGGACTTTAAAGTTGAAAAATAAAGGCGCTGTTATTGAACTACTGCACTCGGCAGGCATGACAACCGCGGTGATTTGCGTCACGTTTGCGGCTCTGGAAGGTCGGACGATCAATGCGCTGTCGATCAATCGGCGCAGGCTCTGACACGCTGCTTGCCGGGTGGCGGGGCCTTTTCCGAGCCTGCCCGGGTGCCTACTCTTTACGCTGCTCTTTTCAAGGTTTCTTCAGGGACGCTACCGCCAACTCGTCGCGCGTCTGCAAAGATTAATCCCAAAAAGAGAAGTGTCGACGCTTGCACTAAGTGCAGATCATCAGACTTGAAAACGTAAAGTGATGGTTGCAAATAACCGGCAACGTGTCAATTTTCCGAAAAAACGTACTGTCCGACAATATAGATACACAAACCATTGTTTTATATAGATTTTTTAAATATGACGCCATTATTCCGTCGCACAAGCAGGCGCCCATGGATTTATAAAATAAGAGCCTTTCGCAATTCAATTTCAGATCGCAGGTCGTTGACGGATATAAGCGGCTTTCTTCGCAACATGCGTCGTGCTTTTAGTGTCACGCTTCGCTTGTACTGTCCTATAACCGTTTAAGTGCCGTCGTGTTTATTGACGTCAGAATTATCGACCCCGGTAATTACCATCACTCTCCCGAAAAGCACGGGCACGCACTGGCGTATCGGATGAATGGAGAACTATCGTCAGCAGCGATGAGAACTATTCCGGCCTGCCATGCCTCCATTGTCATGCTTGAACACTTTCCAATGGACAGAGAGAGGTGACCTTATGAATGCTGACAAAACCCGTCGGTCCAGCATCGCCGAAATTGATTATTCGCGGGACACGCTGTTTGGGCCTATTCCCATGCAGGCAACCTGCCGAGTGCGGCTTACGACCATAGAACACGACGGCCACCGCCTGCGCGAGCTGACGATCATCGGTGACGTGCCGGACTATCTGCCCAAGTCAGCCGTCATCCGCGTTGCAATGGATGGCCGCATCGAAGCAGGGCCTGTTCGCGAGCACTATGCGGTTCAAGACAACGGCGAAGAGCAGTTCAAACTGCTCTTCGAAAATGAGCACCGTCGCCGGATGCATTGAGAAAGGTGGGGCCTACTGCGTGCTGTTATGCACGTGGATCGCCTGAGCGATGCCCGTTGGCTTGCTGGACTGCGGATCAGGTGTCGTGAGGGCTGCAGGGCCAAGGGGCGAAGACGGCGCGCTAAAGAGCAGGGCCGCTGCTGAAGCCGACGCCTGTTCAGGCGCGGCGGAATCGGCGCTCGCAGCCTGATCCGGCAAAATGGCGGCGCCGTAGCGCAGGCCTTCCACCTGAGGTTTGACTTCCAGCACAGGCTCCGGTGGCAGGAGCTGTTGCCGTTCCAGGGAAGTCATGGGCGGTCGGAAGCTGGCATTTCGCATCTCCAGCTGCTCCAGCATCGTGACGATCGTCACCGCGCCTACCACCACAATGCCCAGCAGGCCGCCGACGCCGATCATGACCTTGCGCCGACGGCGCAAGGGTGCCGCAGGTCTCTGCTCTTGTACTGCCTCGATCTCGGGTTGCGCCTGCGCCATGCAAATCCTCAATATCCCGCCTGGCCTCTCAGGGCCGATGCTCACCAACATAAGGCCGAACGGCGATTATTGCTAGAGCCCTGCGCTCAGCTCGCCAGGGCATGGGGGTAATGCCTGGCCTTTGCGAGCTCGGCCTGAAGCGCCCGGATCAGCGCGCACAAGGCGTGGCTGTTATCGAGTGAGTCCAAGGCAATATTGGAAGCGAACAGTTCGACGTGCTCGGTCGCGGGGTCGATGACTTCAACCGTCATCAGGTCCCCCAATACGGTGCAGTGACACCGCAGGGGCAGAAACGCGCTTTCTATAATGCTGCGCAGTTCCAGGTTAGAGAGCGTACAGGCAATCATCGTCAATCCTCCACAGGCAGGACTGGTTGATGCGTTCAGCCGCTCGCCCGACTATCAATACCCATTCCACGAAGGTGGAGAAGTTTCCCGTACCCCGTCCGCCATCCGGCAATCAGGGATATTCACCTTATACGCCGCGCCCCAAAGTGAGGCAAACAGCTGCCTGCCACCCGCAAATGGCTGCGCACGAGCCAAGTTGCTCGAGGAAAAACGATTCACCGGATTGGAAACATCGCGGCTCATCGCTTAATTGGCGAAATAATGGGATTTGTCGACCGGCAGGGAGCGAAGGTTGTGCTCATCCGTTCGTCGGGCAGCCGTGAGGCGCCCGACGACTGGCGTCATTAAGATGTCTGTGGGTCAGCTTCGAGGCAACTTCAGATGGATAAGAGCCACGCGCGCGCCTCGCTTGTCCAGGCGCTCTTCAATGGCGAAAGGCTTGAAACCGAGCTTGGGGTAGAAGAGCAGTCCGGGGACGTTATGGTTGAAGCAGGAGGCGGTCAGCTCCGCCGCTTCGTGTTTGCCGAACGCCAACTCCATCATGCAGCCGATCATGTAGCGGCCAACGCCTTTTGAGCGAAAGCGCGGATCGATGATGACGTTGCCCATGGAACAACGGCCTCTGAAATCGTATCGGGAGAAGTTGGCGAATCCGACTACTTGGCCGTCCAATTCGATGACGGTGTTGTCCGAACGCTGCGCGATGGATTCATTGAGCTGCTCCGGTGTCAGCGGGAACACCGCCTTTGGAAACATATAGAAGAGCTCATCAATGCTCTGGGGCATGTCGCAGATAAAAGGGACGTCTTTTTCTTCCAGGGGGCGATGGACAAACATGCTGGGTTACCTCTCGAAGAAACAGGAGCCGTGGGCGGACTATGGCTGTCAACCTGCGGGGCTGATGTTATGAGACAACGTCCACACATAAATGTGCCGGAATGTTGCGCGTTGACGGAATTCGTCGCAAAGGATTGTCGCAAACCTTTGACAGGCATGGAAATCCATTGACCGGGCAGAACGCATCCGTCGCTTTATCGGGTTCATGCATTTTGCACGAACACATCAAAATCCCTATTCCACAAGCAATTGATTTTATTGGTTTTTTTTAAGAAGCGGTCGCTGGCACAGGCAGTGCACCGTAATGGGGAGAAGCACAACATCATTCGCACGGAGCAGCACAATGAACGTCTCACCTGATTCTTATCCTGCCGCTGTAGAAGAATCCTCCTCGGTCTCAGGCGTGTCCTGGGGGGCCATCTTCGCTGGTGCCGCCGGCGCCGCCGCGCTGTCCTTAATTCTGGTCCTGCTGGGATCGGGCCTCGGTTTCTCGGCGATGTCGCCTTGGGCCAACGAAGGTGCCAGCGCGAAGACCATCGGTATTTCCACGGTCGTCTGGCTCGCACTGACGCAGATCGTGGCCTCCGGTCTTGGCGGTTACCTCGCCGGCCGCCTGCGCGTCAAATGGGCCAACATGCACGGTGACGAAGTTTACTTCCGTGATACTGCGCACGGTTTCCTGTCGTGGGCTGTGGCGACGCTGGTCGCTGCCGCGTTGATCGTCGGTTCGGTCAGCGGCATCGTTGGCAGCGGCGTGAAAGCCGGCGCTACCGCGGTTGCCGGTGTTGCAGGTACTGCCGCCACCGCGGCCGGTTCTGCAGCGGGCAATACCAGCAGCGATCAGTATGGCTATTACATCGATTCGCTGTTCCGCGATGATCGCCCTGCCGCCGTCAGCGATGATGCTGCCCACGGTGTCGTAGTACGTATCTTCACCAAAACCATGGCCAACGATGGTCAGCTGGCGCCGGAAGACCGTACTTATCTGGCACAGCTGGTCGCTCAGCGTACCAACATGAGTCAGGCCGATGCCCAGGCGCGGGTTGATCAGGTTTATGGTCAGGCCAAGCAGGCCGTGGCTGATGCCAAGCTGAAAGCTCAACAGGCTGCCGACGCTGCCGCGAAGGCTGCTGCAACCGCTGCGCTGTGGACTTTCGTTTCGCTGCTGTGCGGTGCGTTCGTCGCGAGCCTTGCTGCCATCTGGGGTGGTCGTCGTCGTGATGCGGTGACGTATGTCGAAACCCGTGCTTATTCCAATACTTCCAGCATTCGCTGATTAAGGAGAGTCATCATGCGTTCACTACTTCTGTGGTTCCTCGGCATTCCAATCCCGATCATTATTTTGATTGCACTGTTTGTGCATTGATTGAGTGATTGATTAAAGGTCCGCGCTGTTCTCCCCGAGGCAGCGCGGATTTTTTTGGTCTGCCCGAAAGTGGGTCTGTCAGTTTTAGAGATCAAGAGCGTCTGCCTAAGGGCAGACTGTTTCGCCTTCGGCGACTTACTTTTGAAAAGCACCAAAAGTAAGCAAAAGTGCCTGCTCTTGGTTTGGCCCCTCGTTCCTCGGGGTTCCCTCACTCCGACGACGCTCCGTGGGCCCGCGCCGAACGGACATCCATGTCCTAGCGGCGCTCTCGCGGCATCCATGCCGCTCGGCCCACT
>NZ_JAUERW010000012.1:0-169481 GCF_041060465.1 Pseudomonas sp. W2Oct36 | reverse complement strand
GGCATGTGCACCCTCAATCCTGCGGCGTGACGCCTGACGTCTTCCCGGCTAAAGCCGGTCCTACCCGCGTTCACCCCAATCCCACTGACGGTACGCGGCGTGAATGTAGGACCGGCTTCAGCCGGGAAGGGGCCTGCATGTGCACCCTCAATCCCGCGGCGTGACGAATGACGTCTTCCCGGCTAAAGCCAGTCCTACACCCGCGTTCACCCCAATCTCACTGGCTGCACACGCTGCTTTAGTGGGACCGGCTTCAGCCGGGAAGAGGCCTGCAGGCGCACCCTCAATCCTGCGGTGTGACGCCTGACGTCTTCCCGGCTTGAGCCAGTCCTACACCCGCGTTCCCCCCAATCTCACTGACTGCACACGCTGCTTTAGTGGGACCGGCTTCAGCCGGGAAGGGGCCTGTAGGCGCACCCTCAATCCTGCGGTGTGACGCCTGACGTCTTCCCGGCTAAAGCCCATCCTGCCCATTGCGCGCAGTCCCGCCATCCAGAGTTGGCGTGCTTCCTGCTTCGTCTCCCCGATATCGCCATTGATCATCTTTTTGACGCTTGGCCGCATCACAGGGAAAACGTAATGCACCCTCATTCATCTCCGGGAAACACCATGCCGCTCGATGCCCAACTGACGCTTGTGGTCCTCACCCATGACCGGCCCGCACTCCTGCGCCGGACATTGCAGTACTACAGCTCCTCGTCGGCCCACGTGCTGGTGCTGGATGCTTCGCAGCAGTCAGCCGCCGACGTCGCCGCGCTGTTCCCGCAGGTGGATTACCGCCACGTGCCGCAGTTCGCCGAGACCGGGGTCCTGAGCAGGATCGCCCATGGCGTGACCCAAGTGACCACGCCGTTCATGGCGTTCGTGGGCGACGAAGATTTTCTGATGCATGACGCGCTGGCCCAGTCGGTGGAATTTCTGGCTACCCACCCGGACTACGGCCTCTGCCACGGCTATTGCCTGATGTACCAGGCCCACGGCGATAAGGTCGAATACTTCCGCCGCGACAAAAAGGGCCAGGAAGACTTCGCCGCCGACAACAGCGGCGAGCGCGTCCTGAGCTTCATGGACCACTACATTCCGCCGTTCTACGCCGTCACCCGCACGGCGCTGCTACAACAATGGTTCGCCGCGCTGCCCCAAGGCGTCAGTGGCGAGTTGCAAGAGTTCGGTCACGCCTACTTCCTGCTCTCGGCCGCCAGGGCGCGGACCCTGCCGATACCTTACGTGGTCCGTGAGCTCAACCACCGGCTCTCCGACCGCCCGACTCACATGCTGAAAAAGCTCAGTGACAGCGATCCGTCAGCCGTCCTCGAGCGCCACGAATTCGCCAGTTTTCTGGCAGCCCTGACCACCACCCACGGTGAGCTGAATGCAGCCGACGGCACCGAGCAGGTCAAAAAGGCCTACGCCGCCCTGCAGGCCTGTCTCGAAGACCAGCGTTCCCTGGGCCTGACCAGCATCGTGCTGTCGCGCTGGAACGACGTGTTCAAACCCGCGGACCGCCAGTTCGGTCCCCGTCAGTTCGTCGAAATGCCGTTTTACAACCAGGCCTTCTTCGACGTCCTGACCGAGATCGAGTTTCTGATCCACGCGCTGCCGGCCGGCAAGCTGCAGATGGAACAGCTCGAAGGGACCTGGGTTCAGCACGAAGTGCTGCTGCGCAGCCACGGCAACGACAACCCCGAAACCATCGCCAACCGGATGTGGGAAGCGATGGCCCTGAACATCTTTAACCCGTACATCGTCGAGCCCCTCGCCGGTCTCATGGCGCGTCAGGGTGACCCCGAAGAAGCGCTGGAAATGTCGCGCTGGTTGCAGCGCCTCAATTCGGTCAAGCGCCAGGACCATCGCGTGACCCTCGCCAACATGCCATCGGGTCAGCTGTTGCAGTGGCTCGACGCACGCCAGCCGAGCCCGAGCGACGCACAAGCCATGCTCAGCCGCATCGACAGCCTCGGCGGCGGAACGCAGTTCGGCATTCTGTTGCTGGACCTCGACGATGACATGAACAAACTCCAGGTCACCCTGGACAGCCTGGTCGAAGGCCACTGCAAGACCTTCAAGGTCGTGGTGTTCACCAGCGGCGAGCCACCGGCGGCGACCAGCGCGCAAAACACCCTGCATTTCGTCAAGGTCAGCAAGAGCAACTGGGTCGACAAGGTCAATCAGATCGCCCGCCAATCCACCTGCAACTGGCTGATGCTGGCCGAAGTCGGTGATGCGTTCACCGCCGGCGGCCTGCTGCGCGCCTCGCTGGAACTGCAGGCCGCGCCTGACTGCCGCGCGGTGTTCGCCGATGAAGTTCAACGTGAGGCCAGCGGTGCGCTGACCCACGTCATGCGCCCCGGCTTCAACCTCGACCTGTTGCTGAGCAACCCGACGCTGATGTCCCGCCACTGGCTGGTCCGCCGCGACGTGCTGGTCGAGGCCGGCGGTTACTCCGCCGACTTCGCCCAGGCCGCCGAATTCGAACTCCTGCTGCGCATCATCGAGCAGGGCGGCATGGGCTGGCTGGCGCATCTGGACGAGCCGCTGCTGGTCACCGACGCGCAACCGCTGGAAGAGAACGCCCAGCAACGCCTGGCGCTGACCCGGCACCTGAACAATCGCGGCTTCAAGGCCCAGATCAGTCCGGCAGCACCGGGTACCTGGCGCATCGACTACCGCCACATCCAGCGCCCGCTGGTGTCGATCCTCGTCCATGGCGTTGACGACCTGCCCGTGCTGCAGCGTTGCCTGGCGAGTGTCCTGTTGCGCACGCGCTACGCGAATTACGAAGTGCTGATCGCGGACGATCACAGTGTCTCCGCGGAGCTCAGCGAATGGCTGGGTCGCCAGCACAAAGGTCGCGTGCGGGTCATCGCCATGGATCAACCGTTGAGTCATTCAGCGCGGGTCAACGCCCTGCGCGAACAGGCCACCGGCGAATACCTGGCGCTGCTCTCGGCCCACGGTGAAGTCATCAGCCCGAACTGGATCGACGCCTTGCTCAATCAGGCGATGCGCCCGGAAGTCGGCGTGGTTGGCGCCAAGTTGATCGACCGCAACGGCACGGTCAGTCAGGCCGGCTTGATCCTCGGCATGGACGGCGGTGTGGGTTCGGCCTTCATGGGCGAAGCGAAAGACGCCGCGGGCTACATGAGCCGACTGTTGCTGGATCAGAATTATTCGGCGGTGTCCGACGCCTGCCTGATGGTGCGCTCGTCGCTGTTCGATGACGTCGGCGGCCTGGATCAAGGGCATTTTGCCGACGCCTTCGCCGATGTGGACCTGTGCCTGAAGGTGGCCCAGGCCGGGTACCTGACGGTGTGGACGCCTCACGTGCAGTTCGTGCATTCGGGCGCAGTACCCGACGCGCCACAGGCGCTGGCCGCGCTGCAAGACAAATGGTCCGGGGCGTTTGCGCACGACCTGGCGTACAACAAAAATCTGCAACTGACCGGCAAGGGCTTCACCCTCGCTCAGGCCGACGGTTCCAGTTGGGCCGAGCTGCTCGCTTAAGGCCTCCGGGTTAAAGGACTACGTCATGTTCAACGGCAAATCAGTGTTCATCTCAGGCGCGACCGGCTCGTTCGGCCGCATGTTCATCCGCACGCTGCTGGCGCGTTATCAGCCCCGGCGCGTGGTGGTGTTCTCCCGCGATGAACTCAAGCAGTACGAAATGCAGCAGGAATTCAACGCGCCCTGCATGCGCTATTTCCTCGGCGACGTGCGCGATGCCGATCGCTTGCAGCAGGGCATGCGCGGCATCGATTACGTGGTCCACGCGGCGGCGCTCAAGCATGTGCCGGCGGCGGAATACAACCCGACCGAGTTCATCCGCACCAACGTCAATGGCGCCGAAAACATCATCTCGGCGGCCATCGCCAACGGCGTGAAGAAGGTCGTGGCGCTGTCGACCGACAAGGCCGCCAGCCCGATCAATCTGTACGGCGCCACCAAGCTGCTGTCGGACAAACTGTTCGTCGCCGCCAACAACATCGGCGGCGAGGAGCAGACGCGTTTTTCCGTGGTGCGATACGGCAACGTGGCCGGCTCCCGGGGCTCCATCGTGCCGTTCTTCAACAAGCTGCTGGCGGGTGGGGCGGCTGAATTGCCGATCACCGATTCGCGCATGACGCGCTTCTGGATCACCCTCGACCACGGCGTGGATTTCGTCATGCAGAGCTTCGAGCGCATGCACGGCGGCGAAGTGTTCGTGCCGAAGATTCCGTCGGTGCGCATCGTCGATCTGGCCCAGGCCATGGCCCCCGACCTGCCGCACAAGATCGTCGGCATCCGTCCCGGGGAAAAACTCCACGAGCTGATGGTGCCCCAGGACGACGCGCGCATGACCCTGGAATTCGACGACCACTACACCATCGTGCCGTCGATTCGCTTCAACAACGTCGACACCGACTTCGCCGTCGACGCCACCGGCGCCCAGGGCAAAGCGGTTCACGACGAGTTCGAGTACCGCTCCGACACCAACCCGGACTTCCTGTCGATCCGCCAGATCGGCGCGCTGCACGCTGACGTTCAGCCATGATTCCGTACGGCAGGCAGAGCGTTGATCAGGCCGACATCGACGCCGTTGTCGAGGTGCTGACGTCGGACTGGCTGACCCAGGGCCCAACCCTCGAACGCTTCGAAGCGGCCATGGCCGAGCGCTGTGAAGCCGGTTTCGGGGTGGCGGTGTGCAACGCCACGGCGGCGCTGCACATTGCCTGTCTGGCGGCGGGACTGGGGCAGGGCGACTGGCTGTGGACCAGCCCGAATACGTTTCTGGCCTCGGCCAATTGCGGGCGCTATTGCGGCGCCGATGTGGACTTTGTCGACATCGATCCCCTGACCTGGAACCTCGACACCGACGCCCTCGCGCGCAAGCTTGAAGTGGCGGCATCCAACGGCACGCTCCCCAAGGTGCTGGTGGCGGTGGCGTTTTCCGGCCAGAGCTGCGACATGCGCGCCATCGGCGAACTGGCCCGGCGTTACGGTTTTGTGGTGATCGAAGACGCCTCCCACGCGGTGGGCGCGCACTATGCCGGGCGCCCGGTGGGCTGCGGCGAATTCGCCGACATGACGGTGTTCAGCTTTCATCCGGTCAAAATCGTGACCACCGGCGAAGGCGGCCTGGTGCTGACCAATCGCCCTGAACTGGCCGAACATTTGCGCCGCCTGCGCAGCCACGGCATGACCCGTGACCCGGGGCAGATGGACGAGCCCAGCCACGGCCCCTGGTATTACCAGCAAGTCGAGCTGGGCTTCAATTACCGCATGACCGACATGCAGGCGGCACTGGGGCTGTCGCAGCTGAACAAGCTCGACGGTTTTCTGGCCCGGCGTCGGCAGTTGGTGGCGCGCTATCAGACGCTGCTGGCCGACCTGCCGCTGACCTTGCCGACCCTTCAGGCTGAGGCCGATTCTGCGTGGCACTTGTACGTCGTGCGCCTGCAGACCGACCTGCTTGTGCTGAGCCATCGGCAAGTCTTCGAAGGTTTGCGCGGGGCAGGCATCGGCGTGAACGTGCACTACATCCCGGTGCATCTGCAGCCCTATTACCGCGACCTGGGCTTCACGCCGGGTGATTTCCCAGAAGCCGAGGCCTATTACGCCCAGGCCATCAGTCTGCCGATTTACCCGGCAATGACCGATGCGCAGCAGGATTACGTCGTCAACCAGCTTCGCCGCCTGCTCGGCGAAACTGCGCGGATGAGTGAATGATGCGGACGAACCCATGACAGGCCCACGAGCATGAGCGCCGTCGCCATCATCCCCGCACGGGGCGGCAGCCAGCGCATCCCGCGCAAGAACATCAAGCTGTTCAACGGCGAGCCGATGATCGCGTATTCCATTCGTGCAGCGCGGGCGAGCGGGGTGTTTGATCAGATCGTGGTCAGCACCGACGACGAAGAAATCGCTGACGTTGCCCGCGATTGTGGCGCTGACGTGCCGTTCATGCGCCCGGCGGACCTGGCTGATGCCCACACAGGCACGGCGGCAGTGATCCAACACGCGCTTTGCGCACTTGATCAGCGCTTTGATTACGCTTGCTGCCTCTACGCCACTGCGCCGCTGTTGCAGGCGCGTTATTTGCGTCATGGCTTGGAAGTACTCGAAGCCGATGCGGCAAAATCCTATGCGTTCTCGGTGTGCAGCTTCGGCTTCCCGGTGCAGCGTGCGTTGTTGATCGACAGCGACGGCAGCCTGTGCGCGATGCACCCGGAATTTCGCAGCGTGCGTTCTCAGGATCTGCCCGTCGCCTATCAGGACGCCGGCCAGTTCTACTGGGGCCGCAGCGACGCCTGGCGGCGCGGCGACACGGTGTTTTCCGAGCTCAGCCTGCCGGTGATTCTGCCCCGGCATCTGGTGCAGGACATCGACAGCCCGGAAGACTGGTTGCGCGCGGAATACCTGTACGCCGCGCTCAAGGCCGGTGGGGAGCTGCAATGATGCGCGTGCTGATCCGCGCCGACGCCTCGGTGACCATCGGCAGCGGCCACATCGCCCGCTGCGTCACGCTCGCCAACACGCTGCGTGCAGATGGCGCCGATGTGCGCTTTGCCTGCCGCGAATTGCCGGGGCATCTGCTTCAGCGGCTGGCGGATCAGGGCTATGTTGCCTACGCCCTGCCGGCACGCTATGGCGCGCAGGAAGACCAGGACATCGAAGCAGCGTTGCCTTGGCAGGCGGACCTGTCTGCCCTGGCCGAAGAGCTTGAGGATGAGCCGCTCTTTGACTGGCTGATCGTTGATCATTACGGGCTGGATGCGCGCTGGGAAACGGCGGCGCGCGGTCTCGCCGATCGAGTGATGGCGATCGACGATCTGGCCAACCGGCCCCATTCGGTTGAAGTGTTGCTCGACCAGAATTACAGCGCGCAGGCGCTGAATCAGCCCTACGCCCCCTGGATCGACCGTGAGTGCCAGGCGTTTCTGGGGCCGCGATTTGCCCTGCTGCGCGACGAGTTTCAGTGCGACCCCATCGCGATCAAGCCGCGTGTCGAACGGGTGCTGGTCAACTTCGGTGGCTTCGATGCGGCCGGGCAGGTGTACGCCACGATGCTGGCGCTTCAAGGCTTCGATGATCTGCAGGTGGATTTCGTCGCCGGTTTGCATAACCCCCACTGGGAGGCGATGAGCGATCTCGCAGCCTCTCGGCCTGAGTGGCATTTGCACACGCTGACCGGTGATTTTTTCGCGCTGATGCAGGCGGCCGATCTGTTTATCGGCGCCGGCGGCGGCACCACCTGGGAGCGCGCGGCGCTGGGGTTGCCGACGATCTGTATTTCGGTGGCGAACAATCAGCAGCTCAATGCGCAATTGCTGGCCGAGGCCGGTGTGCATGTGTACCTCGGGCCCCATGTGCAGCTTGAGGCCGGGCGTTTGCGTGATGCGATCGGGCAGCTGTGTGGTGATGCCGCTTTACGCCGGTCCTTCGCCGAACAGTCGAGGTTGTTGGTGGATGGCCGTGGTGCCCGGCGCATCGCTGATGCATTGGCGGCCCTGGTCAACCCAGACAGTCCAGCTACCGCCGTAACGCGGCAGGGCGCATGAGCCGCTGCCCGTTCCTATTTTTATCGTCCGGCCTTGGGCCGACCGACGTCACTGCAACGAGTGAGCAACGATGACTTCTTTCAAGATCGGTTCCCGAACCATCGGCCCCGACGCGCCGCCGTTCATCATCGCCGAGATGAGCGGCAACCATAACCAGTCGCTGGATCAAGCGTTGCGCATCGTCGAGGCGGCGGCCAGGGCGGGCGCCCATGCCCTCAAACTGCAAACCTACACCGCCGATACCATGACCCTGGACATCGCCGAGGGTGAGTTCTTCATCAAGGACCCCAACAGTTTGTGGGCCGGGACCTCGCTGTATGCGCTGTATGAACAGGCGCACACGCCGTGGGAGTGGCACGCGCCGATCTTCGCTCGGGCCAAAGAGTTGGGGCTGCTGGCGTTTTCGACGCCTTTCGATGAGACCGCCGTGGACTTTCTCGAAAGCCTCGACGTGCCGGCCTACAAGATCGCCAGCTTTGAAAACACCGACATCCCGCTGATCCGCAAAGTGGCGGCGACCGGCAAGCCGATGATCATTTCCACCGGCATGGCCAGCATCGCCGAGCTGGATGAGAGCGTACGCGCGGCGCGGGCCGCAGGCTGCAAGGATCTGGTGCTGCTGAAATGCACCAGCACCTACCCGGCGACCCCGGCCAACAGCCACGTGCGCACGATTCCGCACATGGCCGGCTTATTTGGCTGCCAGGTGGGGTTGTCGGATCACACCATGGGCGTCGGCGTGTCGGTGGCGGCAGTGGCCATGGGTGCGACGGTCATCGAAAAACACTTCACCCTTGACCGCGCTGAGGGCGGGGTCGACGCCAGTTTCTCCCTGGAACCGGCGGAAATGGCCAGCCTGGTCATCGAAACCGAACGCGCGTGGCAAGGCATGGGCCACGTGCAATACGGCGCCACCGAAGCCGAACAGAAATCGCTGCAATACCGCCGCTCGTTGTACGTGGTGCGCGACATCGCCGAGGGCGAGGCCTTCAGCACCGACAACATCCGCGCCATCCGCCCCGGCCTCGGTTTGGCGCCCAAACACATCGATGCCGTGCTGGGGCGCAAAGCCCGACACGCACTGAACCGCGGGACCGCTTTGAGCTGGGATGTGGTGGGTTAAGTGAAGGCTGGACCGGCATCACTTGGGATTTGTGCTGTGAACACGAATGTAGGACCGGCTTTAGCCGAGAAGACGGCATTCGTTACACCGCGAAAATCTAGGGAGCATATAAGGGCCTCTTCCCGGCTGAAGCCGGTCCCACTAAAGCACGCGTGCAACCAGTGAGATTCGCTGTGAACACGAATGTAGGACCGGCTTCAGCCGGGAAGACGGCAGGCGTCACACCGCAAAAATGAGGCTGTACATCAGGGCCTCTTCCCGGCTAAAGCCAGTCCCACTAAAGCACGCGTGCAGTCAGTGAGATTGGCGGTGAACACGAATGTAGGACCGGCTTTAGCCGGGAAGACGGCATTCATCACACCGCGAAAATCTAGGGTGCATATAAGGGCCTCTTCCCGGCTGAAGCCGGTCCTACTAAACGTGTAGTCAGTGAGATTCGCTGTGAACACGAATGTAGGACCGGCTTTAGCCGGGAATACGGCATTCGTTACACCGCGAAAATGAGGCTGTACATCAGGGCCTCTTCCCGGCTGAAGCCAGTCCCACTAAACCAAGCGTGCAGCCAGTGAGATTGGCGGTGAACACGAATGTAGGACCGGCTTCAGCCGGGAAGACGGCATTCGTCACACCGCAAAAATGAGGCTGTACATGGGGGCCTCTTCCCGGCTGAAGCCGGTCCCACTGAAGCACGCGTGCAGCCAGTGAGATTGGCGGTGAACACGAATGTAGGACCGGCTTCAGCCGGGAAGACGGCAGGCGCTACACCGCAAAATCGAGGGTGCATGTAAGGGCCTCTTCCCGGCTGAAGCCGGTCCTACTAAACAGCGCGTTGAAGCTCGACCACACGCCACAATCCCGTGACATCTTCATGTCAATCACCTGTCTGAGCAGCGATCTGATGTTGCGCGGCACTCGTCGGTCAGCTAAAAGCTTGTAAAACTTTTGGTGACCTGTGGGTCATAACGGGCATCTTCACTGTATCGTGTTGGCGGTCCGTGACGTCCTCGGGCTGATTCCAGAGCGATTCTGGTGTCGCCCTGACCTGTACGTTGCCTTTTTTTTCAGGCCGCAAGCCCCGGATTTTCAACGCCCCGCCTAACCGCGCCGGGTGATGTTCAGCAGTTTTTTATTGGGAAGCCATGATGATTGGCATCAAGAGCATAGCGAGTTATGTGCCCACGGCCGGCGTCGACAATTACGCCCAGGGTGCCAAATTCGGAAAGGATGAAGACTTCATCCTTGGCAAGATCGGTTCTGCTTTTCTGCCGCGCAAAGACGACACCCAGGAAACCTCGGACCTGTGCGTCGAAGCGGTCAACCAGCTGTTCGCCAACAACCCCGGTCTCTCGCGGGACGCCATCGACGCACTGATCGTCGTCACCCAAAACGGTGACGAAGAAGGCCTGCCGCACACGGCCGCCATCGTTCAACACAAACTCGGCCTGCCGACCCACGTCGCCGCGTTCGACATTTCCCTGGGTTGCTCGGGCTACGTCTACGGCATCTATGCGCTGAAAGGCTTCATGGAAGCGACCGGCCTGAAAAACGGCCTGCTGGTCACCGCCGACCCGTATTCGAAGATCGTCGACCCGGAAGACCGCAACACCACCATGCTCTTCGGCGACGCCGCCACCGCCACCTGGATGAGCGACGACGCCCCATGGCAGCTGGGTAAATCCAAGTTCGGCACCGACGGCTCCGGCGCAGAGTTCCTCAAGACCACCGACGGCGCGTTCTACATGAACGGGCGTCAGGTGTTCAACTTCGCGCTGGTCAAAGTGCCCTCGCACCTCAACGAATTGCTCGAAGACTCCGGCCTGCAATCCTCCGACGTCGATGCGTTCTGCATCCACCAGGGCAGCGCGGCCATCGTCGATGCGGTCGCCCGTCGGTTCGAGGACGGCAAGTCGCCGGAGAAATTCGTCAAGGACATGCTCGAGACCGGCAACACGGTGTCGTCCAGCATTCCGCTGCTGCTGGAAAAACACGTCATGAACGCCACCTGGAAGCGCATCGCGGTCAGCGGTTTCGGCGTGGGCTTGTCGTGGGGCTCGGCAATCCTTTATCGTCCCTGACAGCGAATCACCGGGCTGCCTCCAGCCTGCACAACGGCGACGCTGATGACTCAGGTCGCCGTTTTGCTTTCTGCACTTCCCCCAGGAAAAGGATTGCCGTCATGAGCGAGATTCTCCAGCACAACCTCGCCGTGATCGAACAGCGCTGGCCGGACGTGGCCCAGCGGTTGCGGGCCGAAAACGTCGAATCCATTCCCGCGCAGTTGATCGAAGGCCGACAATCGACCCTCAGCATTGGCGGCATTCAGCTCACCAGCCGCCATGATCGCCTCGCCGAAGCGCAAACCCAGGCGCAAAGCCTCCCCGCCAACAGCCCCGTCGTCCATCTTTACGGCACCGCCCTCGGCGATCTGCAGCGGGTATTGCTGGCCGACGCTTCCCTGCAAACGCTGCACGTCCACATCCTCAACGGCGCGCTGTTTGCCTTGATGCTGCAACTGCTGGAACAGGATGACTGGCTGTCCGACCCCCGCGTGAACCTCGCCTATGCCGACGCCCGCAGCGAGATTCAGCTGCCATTCTTCGCGCTGCCCGCCGAACTGGTGCTGGCCGACGACAGCAGCGCGCGGATCCGCGATCGGCTGGTCAGCGAAGTGCACGTCAACTTCAACAACCAGGCGTTCGCCGCCGACACCCCTGACAACGCGCGCCTGCTGGAACAGGGCAGGGCGCTGCTGCAACAGGACACCGATGTCGCCGAGTTGTTTGACAGTCAATCAGGGTGCGACGTGTTCGTGATCGCCACGGGGCCGAGTCTGCAACAGCATTTGCCGCGCCTCTTGAGCACGTCGAACAGCGCCAACCGTCCGCTGATCATTTGCGTCGATACGGCGTACGTGCCGCTTCGCAACCAAGGCATCACCCCGGATGTGGTGGTGAGCATCGACCACCGCATCACCCCGCGACATCTCCCCACCGAGGATTCGGCGCACATCGCGCTGGTCTATGTGCCGGGCCAGGAAGCCGCAATGCTGAAGGCATGGCAAGGCCCGCGCTACGTCGGCTATTCCACCAGCCCGCTGTATGCCCACCTGCGCGAGCAGATTCCCAAGGCCACCTTGCATGTGGGGGGCAGCGTCATTCATCCGGCCGTCGATCTCGCGGTCAAAATGGGCGCCGCGCGGATCACCCTCTTCGGCGCCGACTTCGCCTTTCCCGGTGGCAAGACCCACACCGGCTGGCAGGACGGCGATCTGGGGCCTGCCCTAAGCATCGCCAAACACTGGGTGCGCGACGGCCGGGGCAACAAGGTCAAGACGCAGCTCAATTTCCGCAGCTACCTCATCGAACTCGAACGCTTCATCGCCCGCCACCCCGAGGTCACGTTCCTCAATACCAGCCGCGACGGTGCTTTGATCGCCGGCGCCGACTTCGACCCGGACTGGACCGCGCCATGACCCTGCCTGAACACGTTGTATATGAAGCGCGCGAATGCGCGAAGCTGTTTCGCCTGGGCCGCGATATTGAAGGGGCCTTGCAAATGGTCGAACTGATTGACCGGTCGCTGCCACTGATGGATGGGGCTTCTGTCGAAAGACAGGCTGAATGGGGGAGGGTGTTGAGTGCGATTCTGGCGTGCCAGGAGCGGCAGGACTGGTTGGGGTTGGCGGATTGGCTTGAAGTTGAGTTTGTTGATTTGATAGGCGCAGTGCTCATTAAATAACGACGACGGCTGATAGGTGTTTTTATTTGCCGGAGGCTCCCCCCGTCCCGAAGCAAGGAGGCTTATCCGCAAGTTCTCGTTTTTGTGTAGGACTGTTCCTGATCGCCTCGTCGCATCTATTCGTCGTTAAGAAAAAAGTATGAAGTCGCGCAAGATCATCTACTTGCGAGCCAGTCATGCCAAAAAAAATAAAGCATCGTTCCGTCTATAGGTTCGCTCAACCTTCTCAGCCGATGCTCATAAGAAGCCTAGTGGGCGCCGCGATGTTCGCTGGCGTTGCCAACATTCTCGGGTTGGTCGGGCCGCTGTTCATGTTGGAGGTCTATGACCGTGTGCTACCGAGCAGGAGCACGCCCACGCTGGTAGCGCTGGTGTCCTTGGTCGTTTCTACCTACCTCTTCTCAGGCGCAATCGACGTCGTACGTACCCGCTTGATGATTCGCTTGGCATCGGCTTTCGACACGTCTTTGTCGTCCAGGGTGTTCTCCGCCGTTATCGGCGTCCCTCTCAAAACAAAAGTGTCAGGTGATGGGCAGCGCCCGGTGCAGGAGCTTGACCAAATCCGTGTCTTTCTATCTGGGCCTGGACCCGTCGCTTTCTTTGATTTGCCTTGGGTCCCCGTGTATTTGGCGCTGTGTTTCTGGATTCATCCGTACATTGGATGGATGGCGACCACCGTCATTTTTTTGTTAGTCGCTTTAACAGCCACCACGCACGTCATGACACGGCGCTGGCTGCAAAACGCCAGTTTGAATATGACGCAGCGAAATGTTGTCGCGCAGCAGGCAATTGGAAGCGCCGAGTCATTGGCCGCGATGGGAATGCAGAGTCGCGTTTCAGTGCTTTGGCTTCAACATCATTGTGCTGGCATTACCGGGCACAGACGAGCGACCGATATAGCAGGGTTGTGCGCGAGCGTATCCAAGACTATTCGACTGACTGTGCAATCCGGTGCGTTGGCGGTAGGTGCTTATCTTGTGATCAATGGTTCGTTGAGTGGAGGGATGATTGTTGCCGCGTCGATAATTGTGGCTAGAGCCTTGGCACCAGCTGAACAAGTTATAGCTACTTGGCGATCATTCACTGATGCGAGGGAGGCCTGGCGCCGACTTCAAGACCTGCTTGCGCTATTCCCCACTGCACCCGAAAAGACTCAGGTGCCGATGCCTGCCAAGCGGGTCAACGTCAAAAGTTTGTTTGTGGCGCCTCCGGGTTCGCAGAATCTAGTGCTTCAGAATTTGAATTTTTCACTGGAGGCGGGCAGCGCGCTTGGAGTGGTTGGAGCCAGCGCTTCGGGCAAGTCTTCATTAGCAAAGGCCTTAGTGGGGAGCTGGGGCTGCGCCCGTGGGCAGGTTAGTTTTGATGGCGTCCCACTCAGCCTTTTTCCCGCTGGTCGACAAGGTCAACTGATCGGCTACATGGCACAGCACACTGAGATGATCGGTACCACCATTGCAGAGAGCATTGCACGCCTTGATCCGGCCGCCACTGATGATCAAGTCATCGCCGCAGCCCGGATCGCCGGAGTCCATGAGCTTATATTGCAGTTGCCAAATGGCTACCAGACCCTAGTCGGTCAAGATGCATCAAAACTCAGCGCGGGACAGCAGCAGCGTATCGCGCTGGCTCGTGCTTTGTATGGCGATCCATTTCTGGTGGTGCTGGATGAACCTAATTCGAACTTGGACAGGGATGGCGAGCTGGCTTTATCCGAAGCTATTTTGTCCGTGAAACGCCGAGGTGGAATTGTTGTGGTCGTAGCTCACCGCACTAATATCCTCGCTGTTCTCGATCAGGTGCTAATTCTTAATGGTGGATTTCAGGTTGCATTTGGCCCCAAAGATAAGGTGTTGAAATCTGCAAATAATGGACATGTGACTGCGGGGAGTACCTCGTTATGAGCGTGGATCATCAGGTATGGGCAGCTAAGTCCATAAAGCAACATCTTTGGGGTGGTTCAATCTGCATACTTACACTCGCTGGCGGCGCTATAGGCTGGTCAAGTGTCGCACAATTAGCCAGCGCAGTAGTCGCGCCCGGAAGCGTTGCGGTATTAGGTCATGTAAAGACCGTCAAGCATCTCAGCGGCGGTGTAGTTGGAGAACTTTTAGTCACCGAAGGGCAGCAAGTACATGAGGGGCAGATACTCATCCGCCTGGATGCGACGTTGAACCGTACTAACCTCGCTATTGTTAGTAAAGCGCTTGAGCAATCTTGGGCGCGAGAGGCCAGGCTTGAAGCTGAACGAGACGGTCTTTCTTCCTTTGAGGTGCCTTGGATTCTTCAACAGCGAGAAGGCAAGACGATAGAGTCGGCAGTGTTGAGTGAGCGCCGACTGTTTACCGAAAATCGACGCTTGCGAGAAGGTCAAGAAAAGCAGCTTAACGAGCGTATTAGTCAGCTGCGCGAGAAAATCAAAGGCCACGCGCTGCAACAGAGAACTAAAGGTGCGGAAATGAAACTGGTGGAGCAGGAGCTTAAGGCGGTCACCACGTTGTACGAAAAGGGCATGATGACGCTTGATCGTATGAATGCACTCGCGCGTAGCCATGCCAGACTGCAGGGTGAGCAAGGTCAACTCGTTGCCGCTGTCGCGGAAACTAAAAGCAAAATTGCCGAGACGGAGATAGAGCTTCTCCTGGTGGCTCAGACATTCCTAAGCAATGTCGTTGTTGAATTACGTGACCTTCAGGTTCGTGTAGGCGAGCTTAGAGAGCGAGAAATTGCTGCGGCTGCTCAGCTAGCCGCCTCTGAAATCAGAGCGCCATTGGCCGGACGTGTCCACCAGTTGTCAATCCATACCGAGGGGGGCGTTATTTCTCCAGCTGAACGCTTGATGGACATTGTTCCATTGAGCCACGAATTCATTGTTGAGGCCACTGTCGCCCCGCAAGATATAGATCAGCTGGCTGTCGGGCAGCCGGCGATATTACGTTTGACGGCGTTTAACCTTAACACCACACCCGAACTCCTAGGCGAAGTGTTAAGAATTTCTCCTGACTTGGTAAGCCCGCCGGAAAATGTATTAGGGTACTACCGCGTTGGCATCGTCATTCCTCCATCTGAGTTGGCAAAGCTGGAAGAGCTTAAGCTTGTGCCGGGAATGCCTGTTGAGTCACTGATAAAGACTGGCAACAGGACAGTGTTGTCTTACTTGATCAAGCCGATCATGGACCATTCGCAGCGGGCTTTCAAAGAAGAGTAGGGCGCTGCCAACGTTTCAATGAAGAGGCGTGGTCTGCTAACCACGCCTCATGCTTGCGTCAGCTCACCATACCCTCGATCGAGAAGCTGTCTCCGTTCGCTACTTGAAACGTCTCAATGGTCTGCTGTCCATTGAACCAATCAAAAAGTATGAACGCATTGTCACCAATATTAGCGCCTTGATTTTGTTGCGAATGAATGAAAACGTTATAACCCACTTTCGTCACCTTCAAATCATCTAAGGTTGAAATACTTAAGAATTTTACGGTGTCGTGGCCGGTTGTCCCCTCATCACCGATACCACCACCTGCATAAGATTCGACGATATAGGTATCCGAGCCTTCGCCACCATAAGCATTAGCGACTCCGATCATCTGGAAGACGTCGTTCCCTTCGTCACCAAAGACACTACCGGCGTTATACATCACGAACTGATCATCCCCCTCTCCGCCATGGGCATCTCCCCGACCCTGTAGCTCAAAGCTGTCATTGCCGAAGTTGCCATGAACCTCATAATCCGATCCCCACGCAGCTAGTCGGTCATTTCCGACGCCTCCATGGGCTACACCTGAATTAACCGTCAGGGAATCGTTACCACCTTCTCCATAGATCACTGAGCCTTCATCGGCGGCGTGGGTTCGGATGGTGTCATTACCTTCCCCTCCATAAAGAGTGTCTGCCTGATTCCCTTCGTTACCAGGAGAGATCGGAACAGCTCCGGTCGACGACACCATGCCTCCATAGATGAAGTCATCACCGGCACCTCCGTGAATGACGTCATCTCCCGCGCCGCCTTCGAGTTGGTTTGCGAGATGGTCCCCGGTTATCACGTCGTCAAAGCTGGTACCAATGATGTTCTCGATGCTTGTAAAGGCGTCACCGTCTGCATCCCCGCCCTTGCCGATATTCTTTGCTAGGTCGATCTCCACCGCTTGGTAGTTGGTCACATACCAGGCGCCATCTGCTCCGTTACCGCCGTTGAAGCTGTCCTTCCCCGCACCGCCAATAAAGTTTTCGGCATCATTACCACCGATGAAAGTGTCATCATACTGCGTACCTTTGAACACCTCGACGTTCGTCAAAACGTCTGCCACAGGCGAGGTACCTTGGGTCCAAGTCAGCGACCTGTCTACCGCAACAGCCGCAGTCGATGCGGAGTAATCTGCAAGGTCTATACCGGCGCCGCCGTCAAAAAAGGTAGGTATCTGGCCTGGGATAAACGTGTCGGCGTGGTTAGACCCGCGTATCAGCTCAACATCAATGTATGTGTCGCCGCTGGCAAAACCGGAGTGCACATTGGTCTCGAAGTTGAAAGTCATCGCTTCAGGACTGTCTGAATAACTTGCGATGTCGTAATCGCCTCCGCCATTCAAGACATCTGCGTCTGCGCCGCCCTCGAGTACGTCATTACCGCTCCCCCCCATTAGCTGGTCCGGCCCGCCTTTTCCCAGCAATTTGTCGTGACCGGCTCCGCCGGTCAGGGTGTTGGCTTGTTCAGTGCCCGTTCCGATGAAGTTGGCGGAGCCAGTGTATGCCAGGCGCTCGATATGGGGATCAAGCGTCCAGTTGGGTAAGGCAGTCCTCACTTCGTCGTCCCCTCCGTCTGCTTCCTCCACAAATTTCGTGGTGGAATTCGCAAGACCGGCTGCGATGTAGATATCGTTTCCAAGCCCTCCCTGCAGAGCCGAGTTCGGGAGCTCTGTAGCCAAGGTGTCGGCGAAAGCAGAGCCGATTACATTTTCGATGCTGATCAGCTGATGTCCTTCGGAGTCACCGCCAGAGGTGATAGAGCCCTTCGCATTCAGGCTGACACTGACTGCTTCAGGTGAGGTGGAGTAATCCATCGTATCGATTCCGCCGCCGCCGTTGAATGTAGCGGGGCGTGCATCGCTCACAAAAGTGTTAGGTGAGGTAGAGCCTTCAAATCTTTCGATACCAATGAACGTGTCACCTTCCGCATGGCCGGTGTGTTGATTGGTTTTTAAGTTGAGCCTTGAAGCGTCCTCAAACAGCGCCGTGTCGAAGCCGTCCCCACCGTCTAAAATGTCAGCGCCTTCATCACCTCGAAGAATGTCGTTGCCACCGCCTCCTATAAGGTGATCATTCCCATTTCCACCTTTCAAACTGTCGTTACCAGTCAAGCCGGTAATAAGATTGTCGCTGTCGTTCCCATGCCCGGTGAAGTTGGAAGTTCCCTGATAGCTGAGGGTTTCCACATGATCGGAAAGTTTCCAAAAGCCCATGTGGGATTTGACCTCGTCGTGCCCGCCACTTTCTTGCTCTTTGACAACCGTTAAGTGGCCGCCATCTGCGTTGATTACATAAGTATCATCGCCCGCGCCACCTTCCAGGCTTGCCCCATGAATGCTGGCCGTCAATGTGTCGTTAAAAGCGGAGCCGATTACAGTTTCGATATTGATGAGCGTGTGGCCTTCGGCATCGCCTCCAGAACTGATCGATCCGTTGGCAGTCAAGATAACGTTGACCGCTTCAGGTGAAGTGGAGTAATCCATCGTATCGGTCCCGCCGCCGCCGTTGAATGTAGCGAGGCGTGCGTCGCTGATGAATGTGTTTGATAGGGACGAGCCTTCAAATCGTTCGATACCAATGAACGTATCACCTGCCGCATGGCCGGTGTGTTGGTTGATTTTTAAGTTGAGGTTCGAAGCGTCATCAAAGAGCGCCGTGTCAAAGCCGTCTCCACCGTCTAAAATGTCAGCGCCTTCATCACCTCGAAGAATGTCGTTGCCGCCGCCTCCTATGAGGTGGTCATTTCCTTTTTCACCTTTCAAACTGTCGTTACCAGTCAGGCCGGTAATAAGATTGTCGCTGTCGTTCCCATGCCCGGTGAAGTTGGAAGTTCCCTGATAGCTGAGGGTTTCCACATGATCGGAAAGTTTCCAAAAGCCCATGTGGGATTTGACCTCGTCGTGCCCGCCACTTTCTTGCTCTTTGACAACCGTTAAGTGGCCGCCATCTGCGTTGATTACATAAGTATCATCGCCCGCGCCACCTTCCAGGCTTGCCCCATGAATGCTGGCCGTCAATGTGTCGTTAAAAGCGGAGCCGATCACAGTTTCGATATTGATGAGCGTGTGGCCTTCGGCATCGCCTCCAGAACTGATCGATCCTTTGGCAGTCAAGATGACGTTGACCGCTTCAGGTGAAGTGGAGTAGTCCATCGTGTCGATCCCGCCGCCGCCTCTGCCGCCATCGAATGTAGCGGGGCGTGCATCGCTCACAAAAGTGTTAGGTGAGGTAGAGCCTTCAAATCTTTCGATACCAATGAACGTGTCACCTTCCGCATGGCCGGTGTGTTGATTGGTTTTTAAGTTGAGCCTTGAAGCGTCCTCAAACAGCGCCGTGTCGAAGCCGTCCCCACCGTCTAAAATGTCAGCGCCTTCATCACCTCGAAGAATGTCGTTACCACCGCCTCCTATAAGGTGATCATTCCCATTTCCACCTTTCAAACTGTCGTTACCAGTCAGGCCGGTAATAAGATTGTCGCTGTCGTTCCCATGCCCGGTGAAGTTGGAAGTTCCCTGATAGCTGAGGGTTTCCACATGATCGGAAAGTTTCCAAAAGCCCATGTGGGATTTGACCTCGTCGTGCCCGCCACTTTCTTGCTCTTTGACAACCGTTAAGTGGCCGCCATCTGCGTTGATTACATAAGTATCATCGCCCGCGCCACCTTCCAGGCTTGCCCCATGAATGCTGGCTGTCAATGTGTCGTTAAAAGCGGAGCCGATCACAGTTTCGATATTGATGAGCGTGTGGCCTTCGGCATCGCCTCCAGAACTGATCGATCCTTTGGCAGTCAAGATAACGTTGACCGCTTCAGGTGAAGTGGAGTAATCCATCGTATCGGTCCCGCCGCCGCCGTTGAATGTAGCGAGGCGTGCGTCGCTGATGAATGTATTTGATAGGGACGAGCCTTCAAATCTTTCGATTTCAATGAATGTGTCACCTTCCGCGTGGCCGGTATGTTGATTGGTTTTTAGGTTAAGGTTCGAGGCGTCATTAAATACGGCTGTGTCAAAACCATCTCCGCCATTTAATATGTCTGCACCTCCATCGCCCTGGAGCCTGTCATCGCCAGCCAGACCTTCGATGCTATCGCTACCAGCTGTCCCTTTTAAGCTGTCCGCTTTCAATGTTCCTGATATCACGTTCATAAATGCCTCAGTCTCTGTCGTTTGTCCTGCACCATTCATATGGCGCAGTGCTGACGAGATCTAAGCCGTAATTCAGAAAAAAATCATATTCAGAAGATTCCTATATTAATGTGCGAATTTTCTATTTCGGATTTGAGCATCAAGCCATCCGCCGACCGTGCAAAATTTTAAAAAAAATTAAAAGATTTCGAAAGCGTTGTCCTACAGTGGCTTACGTCAAAATTTATCCTACATATGTAGTGGTTGTATAAGGACTGTATGGAAAAAGTTGCTCAAGCGAGTATCGGTTGCGTCGATACAGCAGTTGTAGGTTCTCCGGGAGAAATGGACTTCCCCGATGTTAGAGAACCCTCCGTTTCTATCAGCGAGGAATTAAAAATGGCTTTAACCGTAAATACCAATATTGCGTCGCTTGCGATTCAGACCAAACTCAATCGTGCGAGCGATGCGCTGAGTATCTCTATGACACGGTTGTCGTCGGGGTTGCGGATCAACAGCGCGAAGGATGATGCAGCCGGGCTGCAGCTCGCGACGATGATGACCAATGAGATAAGAGGGCAAAGCGTCGCGTTGAGAAACGCTAACAATGGAGTATCAATGGCGCAGACAGCGGAAGGAGCGCTCAACGAGACAGCAAATATTCTCACCAGGATGAAAGAGCTGGCGATTCAAGCTCGTGATGACAATAACGGTACTGCCCAGCGCGCCGCCATGCATGATGAGTTTGTTTTGATGAGCGCCGAGCTCACCCGAACTTCCGAAGATACGAAGCTCAATGGTCGGCGGCTTCTTGATGGTTCTGCGGGGGTCATGGAGCTGCAGATTGGTACCGACACGAGCGCCGCATCTCGAATTACTCTGGATTTAAGCGCTAAGTTCGATGCTGTTTCAATGGGAGTGGATTCCCCGACGTTGGCGTTATCAGGAGCGACCACTGCCGATGCCCATACGAATGCTGACGCGGCGATGCTAGCAATCGATAAAGCTCTGATGTCTGTTACGTCTACCCGGGCGGCCTTGGGGGCGTCGCAGAACAGACTGACCTCGACGGTCGCCAACCTGCAGAGCATGAATGAAAACACTCAATCTGCTCGTGGCAGGATTCAGGATGTCGACTTCGCCGCCGAAACCGCGGAGCTAACCAAGCAGCAAACCCTGCAGCAAGCCTCCATGGCAGTGCTGGCCCAGGCGAACCAGCTGCCGTCCGCCGTTTTGAAGCTTCTGCAATAAATAACCGCTTCTATAGATAGAGGCCCCCAAAACCCGGGCGCGCCGCAGAGCGCGCCCGGGTTTTTGAGAACTGGTTAACAAATCGCCGGGTCAGGTTAAAGCTTCCAAGGGTTGCGCCGAAACGCTGTGTATCCCCGGACAACAAACTGCGGGGGTGGCGCTCTGGTGGCAAATAAATTTGAAAAAGCCCTCAAGCTCCTGGCAACCGCGACGATAAACATTACGTAGGTTCTCTAGGCCACACCCGGCGCTTGCCAGGGCCGGATAGCCGCAGCAAACAACTCACGAGGAATTCATCATGGCTTTAGGCGTAAACACCAACGTAGCTTCCCTGGCTGTTCAGAAGAACCTGTCCAAAGCTTCCGATGCACTGTCGACTTCGATGACTCGTCTGTCTTCCGGTCTGAAAATCAACAGCGCTAAAGACGACGCAGCCGGCCTGCAGATCGCAACCCGCGAAACTTCGCAAATCCGCGGCCAGACTGTTGCCATCAAGAACGCCAACGACGGTATCTCGATCGCTCAGACCGCTGAAGGCGCTCTGCAAGAATCGACCAACATTCTGCAGCGTATGCGTGAACTGGCTGTTCAGTCCCGAAACGACACCAATGGCACTGCTGACCGTAACTCGCTGAACGCCGAATACGGCCAGATGTCTGACGAACTGACCCGTATCGCTCAGTCCACCAACCTGAACGGCAAGAACCTGCTGGACGGTTCCGCTAGCACCGTGACTCTGCAAGTCGGTTCCAACACCGGTACTTCGAACCACATCGACCTGGTCCTGACCGGCAGCTTCACTGCTTCGGCTCTGGGCGTTTCGAGCGGTAGCAGCTCGATCAGCGGCAGCGACAACACCTCTGCCCACACCAACGTTGACGCCGCTATTTCGGCAATCGACGCGGCTCTGGCAACGATCAACAGCACCCGTTCGAGCCTGGGTGCTTCGCAAAACCGTCTGACCAGCACCATTTCCAACCTGCAAAACGTTAACGAAAACGCCACTGCTGCACTGGGTCGTATTCAAGACACCGACTTCGCCGCTGAAACCGCTAACCTGACCAAACAACAGACTCTGCAATCAGCTTCCACCTCTGTTCTGGCCCAGGCTAACCAGCTGCCATCCGCTGTTCTGAAACTGCTTCAGTAATAACGGCTAGAGTTTTGGCGGGGGAGTATGCTTGCGTGCTCTCCCGCTTTTTACTTTCGAGAGGTGAGTGTACATGGACATAAGTAACAGGATGAATGTGTCTTATCCAATGATCCAGTCGTTGCCCGCGGTGCCTGTGGTTGCTGACAAGCCAGCCGTGGCGCCTCAAGTCGTTCCTGCTCCGGCGGCTTCATCGTCGTCAGACTCATCGACAAGTAAAGACTCAGATCCAGACAGGAAGCCAGAAGAACTGGAAGCGGCCGTCAAGCTAATGGAAAAGTTCTTTCAGCCGGTTCATCGTAACCTGGAGTTTTCCATCGACGACAAGTCGGGGAAAGTGGTGGTGAAAGTGATCGCCGCCGATACAGGTGAAGTGGTGCGGCAATTGCCGTCTGCTGAAGCGTTGAAGCTCGCCGACAGTCTGAAGAACGCCAACAGCCTGTTGTTCGACGCGAAAGTTTAAATGGCATGAAACGTGAACGCGGCACTTGGGTGTGGCGTGCTCGTCAAAATGCCGACTACAACTGAAAGGAGACTCACATGGCTAGTCCTATTACACCTGCAACCGGCCTCGGCTCGGGCCTGGCAATCGGTGACATCGTCACCGCGCTGGTCAACTCCGACAAGTCGGCCAAGCAGACCCAGATCACAACACAGACCAAACTGGTCACCACCAAAATTTCCGGCATCGGCACGCTGCAAAGCGCGATGACTGCCTTCCAGACCGCCCTGACCAACCTTGGCAAAACCGACACGCCTGCATTCGCCGGCTATGCGGCAAAAGCCTCCGACGCGACCAAGCTGACCGTAACGTCCGATAACTCGGCCGTGCCCGGTACTTACAACATCAACGTCATAGGCCTTGCCACCAGTTCCAGTGTCGCAAGCGCTTCTTTCTCCGGCGGGTCCGCCAGTGCTATTCCGAGTGGCGATTTGACCCTCACTCAAAATGGCATTGACACCAAGATCACCATCCCGACCGGTGCCACGCTGGCGTCGGTGGCCAAGCAGATCAACGCACAAAGCGCGACCTCGAAGATCAGCGCCAACATCATCACCGATGACAATGGTTCACGCCTGGTGTTCAGCTCGACGGTGACGGGTAAAGGCACGGACATCACGGCGTCGAGCACGACGTCCAGTGAATTCAACATTGTTGCCGGCGCTGCGCTTGACCCGAAAAGCACCACCAGCGCCGGCTACATCGATAAGCAAGCGGTAGACGCCAGTCTGACCGTCAACGGCCTGAGCATCACCAGTGCCAGCAACACCATCGACAAGAGCCTCGGCGGCGTTTCCATGACATTGGTGGGGGGGTTGGGTGCTTCGACTGTGACGGTGTCGGGGAACAACGATGGCCTGAAAGCCTCGCTGCAAACCTTCGTCGATGCTTACAACACCGTCGTCAAAGCCGTGTCCAGTGTCACCAAGGCGACGGTAAGCGACACCCCGGACAAAACCACCGGCGCAACCGTGACGGCTGCGGCGTTGACGGGCGATGCGATGCCGCGCTCGATCCTCTCGGCCATCCGCGACCAGCTGGTGACGACCGGTGCCCCAGGTGGCCTTTCCGTGCTTTCGCAGCTGGGCATCACCACCGGTCAATCCGACGGTACGCTGAGCCTCGATGCCACCAAGTTTAGCAAGGCGATGGACCAGGGCCTGGCGGGCGACGTGCAGCAACTGTTCAGTGGCACGGACAGCACCAACGGCTTGCTCTCGCGGATGCAGGCTGCCATTACGCCTTACACCCAGACGGGCGGTATTTTCGACACGCGCACCACCAGCCTCAACAAGCAGCAGACCGATCTGACAAACCAACAGGCCGCCCTCGACCTGCGGGTGACGACGTTGACCGCCACTCTGACCGCCAAATACAACGCGATGGACTTGTTGGTGGGGCAGCTGAAAGCCTCTTCCACCAGCATCACCTCGTTCTTCGACTCGCTCAATGCCCAGAAAAGTGGCTGACCGTTGACGACTTGATCAAGACCCGGCTCCCAGTGCCGGGTTTTTGGCATCTGGCCTTAAAGTTTTCCTGGGCCGTGTCGATACCCTCACTATAGAAACTTCGTTGCGCGAGGTAAGACAATGAACCGTATGGCAGCCCTTCGGCAGTATCAGAAGGTCAACTCACAAGCCCAGACAGCCGTGGCCACGCCACACCGTCTGGTGCAGATGCTGATGGAAGCCGGCCTGGACCGTATCGCCCAGGCCAAAGGCGCCATCGAGCGCAAGGACATCCCCGCCAAAGGGCTGTTGATTGGCAAGGCAATTGAAATCATCGGTGGGCTGCGCGAAGGCTTGGACATGGAAAAACAGGCTGAAGCCCTGGCCCACGTCGACAACCTCTACGTCTACCTGATGAAGCGTCTGGCAGAAGCGAACATCAAATCCGATCCGAAGATCCTCGACGAAGTCAGCGGCCTGCTGATCACGGTCAAGGAAGGCTGGGATGCGATCGGCGATCAGCAACCCGTGCTCTGAAGGAGAACCCCATGAGCGTTGCACTCAAGCGAATCGAAGAAACCCGTGAAGCCTTGGTCGATGCCCTCGAGCAGCGTGACTGGGAGGCAATCGGCCAGCTCGATATGGCCTGCCGGGCCTGCGTCGATGAAGTCATCAGTCAGGCGAGCAACGATGAGCCTGAGTTGCGAACAAATCTGGAAGAGCTGCTAGGCGTCTATCGCAAGCTTATCGACGTCGCTGTGGGCGAACGTCAGGCGATCGTCGACGAAATGTCCCAGATCCAGCGAGCGAAAAGCGCGGCAAAGGTTTACCATCTGTTCGGTTGACACTTGGTCGGTAGCCAAAATATGTACGCCATAAAATTGACTGTGTACGGATTTTTGACTTAACTAGTGAAGTTCACTAATTTCTGGTGATTGACACGTCTCAACGGACGAAACAAAAGCCAAAGCTTGCCCGTGATCGGGCATCGAGTTGACTAGGGAAGTTGCTATTGCATGTGGCGTGAAATCAAAATCCTGCTGATCGATGACGATAGCCAGCGCCGCCGTGACATGGCGGTGATTCTGAATTTTCTGGGTGATGAGAACCTGTCCTGCTCCAGCACAGACTGGCAGCAAGTCGTGGGTTCGCTGACCTCTACCCGAGAAGTGCTGTGCGTGCTGGTCGGCAGCGTGAACGCCCCGGGCAGCCTTCAAGGCCTGCTCAAAACCGTGGCCGCGTGGGACGAGTTTCTCCCGGTCCTGCTGATGGGCGAGAACTCCTCGTCCGAACTGGCGGACGATCTGCGTCGCCGGGTCCTCTCCACCGTCGAGATGCCGCCCAGCTACAGCAAACTGCTGGATTCCCTGCACCGTGCCCAGGTCTATCGCGAGATGTACGACCAGGCCCGTGAACGTGGGCGTCAGCGCGAACCCAATCTTTTCCGCAGCCTCGTCGGCACCAGCCGTGCCATTCAGCACGTCCGCCAGATGATGCAGCAGGTCGCCGACACCGACGCCAGCGTGCTGATCCTCGGTGAGTCCGGGACCGGCAAGGAAGTCGTCGCCCGTAACCTGCATTACCATTCCAAGCGCCGCGATGCGCCGTTCGTGCCCGTCAACTGTGGCGCGATTCCGGCCGAGTTGCTCGAAAGCGAACTGTTCGGCCACGAGAAGGGTGCTTTCACCGGCGCCATCACCAGCCGGGCAGGGCGCTTCGAACTGGCCAACGGCGGCACGCTGTTTCTTGATGAAATCGGCGACATGCCGCTGCCGATGCAGGTCAAGCTGCTGCGCGTCCTGCAGGAGCGCACCTTCGAGCGCGTGGGCAGCAACAAGACCCAGAGCGTTGATGTGCGCATCATTGCCGCGACGCACAAAAATCTTGAAGACATGATCGTGATCGGCAGTTTCCGCGAGGATCTCTACTACCGCCTCAACGTGTTCCCGATCGAAATGGCGCCGCTTCGTGAGCGTGTGGAAGACATTCCGCTGCTGATGAACGAGCTGATCTCGCGCATGGAACACGAGAAGCGCGGTTCGATTCGCTTCAACTCCGCCGCCATCATGTCGCTGTGTCGTCACGGCTGGCCCGGCAACGTTCGTGAGCTTGCCAACCTCGTCGAACGCATGGCGATCATGCACCCGTACGGTGTCATCGGTGTCTCGGAGCTGCCGAAAAAATTCCGCTACGTCGACGACGAAGACGAGCAACTGGTCGACAGCCTGCGCAGCGATCTGGAAGAGCGCGTGGCCATCAACGGCCATACGCCGAACTTCGCCAGCAGCGCCTTGCTGCCGCCTGAAGGTCTGGACTTGAAGGACTACCTCGGCGGTCTGGAGCAGGGCTTGATCCAGCAGGCGCTGGACGATGCCAACGGGATCGTGGCACGCGCCGCCGAACGTCTGCGTATCCGCCGCACCACGCTGGTGGAGAAAATGCGCAAGTACGGCATGAGCCGTCGCGAAGGCGACGAGCAGGTCGACGACTGACTGTCGTTTGACGCGTCAAAAATAAACCGCTGATTTCTCAGCGGTTTTTTTTCGGCACGAGGATTGCTATGTCTCTGGGAACATACCGTTTACTGACGGTTCGCTACCCGAGAGATCAACTATGCCCCAGGCCGCTCAGATGTCTTCCGAACCCGGTTCATCCATTGGTTCGTTAGTGCAGCAGTCCCCGGAAGTGGCGAGCAGGCAAGGGCTTGAACAGGCCTTCGCGCTGTTCAGCCAGATGTCGACTCAGCTCACCGATTCCTACGGCCTGCTGGAAGCACGGGTCACCGAGCTCAAGGGCGAGCTGGCGGTGGTCAGCGCCCAGCGCATGGAGGAGCTTGCTGAGAAAGAGCGTCTGGCGAACCGCCTTCAAAACCTGCTCGACCTGCTGCCCGGCGGTGTCATCGTGATCGACGGCACCGGCAGGGTCCGTGAGGCCAATCCTGCCGCGCTGGATCTGCTGGGCGAACCGTTGATCGGCATGCTCTGGCGCCATGTCATCGCCCGCTGCTTTGCTCCGCGCGAGGACGACGGCCACGAAATCTCCCTGAAGGACGGGCGCCGGCTGTCCATTGCCACCCGTTCCCTGGACGCCGAGCCGGGCCAGCTGGTGCTGCTTAATGACCTGACCGAAACCCGCCATCTGCAAAGTCAGCTGGCGCGTCATGAGCGCTTGTCGTCCCTGGGGCGCATGGTCGCATCACTGGCCCATCAGATCCGCACGCCGCTGTCCGCCGCCATGATTTACGCCAGCCATCTGGCCGAACAGGCGTTGAACGTCGAGACCCAACAGCGCTTCGCCGGCCGGCTCAAGGAGCGCCTGCATGAGCTCGAGCATCAGGTCCGCGACATGCTGGTGTTTGCCCGTGGCGAACTGCCGCTGACCGATCGGGTGACGCCGACTGCGCTGGTCGCTGCCCTAGAGTCCGCAGCCCAGACTCACGTGCGTGACGTGGCCGTGCGCTGGCAGTGCGACAGCCCGGCGGGGGAATTGCTGTGCAACCGCGACACGCTGGTCGGCGCGCTGCTCAACCTTATTGAAAATGCCGTCCAGGCCAGTGCCGGCCAGCTTGACGGGCGGCGGCGCATCAAGATTCATGCGTACAACCGCGGCAATACGCTGCGTCTGTGTATCAGCGACAGTGGCAGCGGCATCGAGCCGGCGGCCCTGGCCCGTATCGGCGAGCCCTTCTTCACCACCAAAACCACCGGCACCGGCCTGGGGCTGGCCGTTGTCACTGCGGTGGCGCGGGCGCATCAGGGGCGTGTCGAATTCCGCTCGCGTCCGGGTCGTGGCACCTGCGCCATCGTGTCGCTGCCGCTGGTTCCGGGGGCTGGGAATGAGCCGTCCACTGGCAGTGAGGCCGGTCCGTTGACGATTGCTTCAGGTGAGCGCTCATGAGCATCAAGGTGCTGCTGGTCGAGGACGACCCTTCTCTGCGTGAAGCGCTGGGCGAAACCCTGGCGCTGGCCGGCCATGCCTATCAGCCGGTCGGGTCGGCGGAAGAGGCGTTGGTTGCCGCTGCCGATTCGCCGTTCAGCCTGGTGGTCAGTGACGTCAATATGCCCGGCATGGACGGCCACCAATTGCTCAGCCAGTTGCGCAGCCGCTACCCCCAGTTGCCGGTGCTGTTGATGACGGCCCATGGTACGGTGGACCGCGCCGTGGAGGCGATGCGCCAGGGCGCGGCTGATTACATGGTCAAGCCCTTCGAGCCCAAGGCGTTGCTGGCGTTGGTGGCTCGCCATGCACTGGGTCGCCTCGGCCCGGCCGATGGCGAGGGTCCGATTGCGGTCGAGCCTGCCAGCGTGCAGTTGCTCAGCCTTGCCAGCCGCGTGGCGAAGAGTGATTCGACGGTGTTGATTTCAGGCGAGTCCGGCACCGGTAAAGAAGTGCTGGCGCGTTTCATTCATGAGCAATCGCCCCGCGCCGGCAAGCCTTTCATCGCGATCAACTGCGCGGCGATTCCGGACAACATGCTCGAAGCCACGCTGTTCGGCCACGAGAAGGGTTCGTTTACCGGTGCCATTGCGTCCCAGGCCGGCAAGTTCGAGCAGGCCGAAGGTGGCACCATTCTGCTCGACGAGATTTCCGAAATGCCCATGGGCCTGCAGGCCAAGCTGTTGCGTGTGTTGCAGGAGCGGGAAGTGGAGCGGGTCGGTGCGCGCAAGCCCATCGAACTGGACATCCGCGTGCTGGCGACCACCAACCGCGATCTGGCGGGAGAAGTGGCCGCAGGGCGCTTTCGCGAAGACCTGTTTTACCGTCTCTCGGTGTTCCCGCTCGCGTGGCAATCCTTGCGCCAGCGTCCCGCCGACATTCTGCCGCTGGCCGAGCGTCTGTTGGCCAAACACGTCAATAAAATGAAGCATGCCCCGGTGCGGCTGTCGGCCGAGGCGCAGGCGTGTCTGATCAGCTATGCGTGGCCTGGCAATGTTCGCGAGCTGGATAACGCCGTGCAGCGGGCGCTGATCCTGCAGCAGGGCGGTGTCATTCAGGCTGAGGATTTCTGCCTGGCCGGCCCGGTAACCTTCGCCGCCGCGCCGACGCCTCTGGTGGTGCCAGTTGCGACTGGCGCCATGGAAGCGTCGCCCGAGGCGAGCAGCGGGGAAGGGGCGGGCGCCCTGGGTGAAGACCTGCGTCGCCGTGAGTTCCAGATGATCATCGACACCCTTCGTGCCGAGCGTGGCCGTCGCAAAGAGGCCGCCGAACGCCTCGGTATCAGCCCGCGTACGTTGCGCTACAAGCTGGCGCAGATGCGTGATGCGGGGATGGATGTCGAAGGGTTTCTGTTTGCATCCTGAGCAGGCGCGCGTGTCGGTGAGATGGATGCCTGCCTGACTGGAGCTGACGACAGACATTCAACAACCCGCTGATTTTTCAGTGAGTGTGATGCCGTCTTCGTGAGCAAGCTCACTCCCAAAGGGACTGCGTCTGATAGGGCATCGCGCGGTGTCAATGCGTGAAGCGCCTCAGCGTTTATGTGTCCGTTTAAATACTCATCCGAACACTTTCATCAAACGTGGCATATCGCCGCTATTGGTCTGGCACCCTTGTTGCTAATGCTTAGGTAACCGCTGAATCCGTGTCAAAAATTTGCGGCCCTTTTGAGAGAAACGTCATGACCCAAGGTGTTGAATTTAATCGCTTGATGTTGGACATGCGCTCCATGCAGATGGACGCCATGGCTCAGCCCAAGGCCATCGCAGCGCCAGAACAGGCCGGTGCGAGCAGTTTCGCTGCCATGCTCGGCATGGCGGTGAACAAGGTCAACGACACCCAGCAGGCGTCGAATCAGCTGTCGACCGCTTTCGAGATGGGCAAGAGCGGCGTGGACCTCACCGACGTGATGATCTCCTCGCAGAAAGCCAGCGTGTCGTTTCAGGCGCTGACCCAGGTACGCAACAAGCTGGTTCAGGCGTACCAAGACATCATGCAAATGCCGGTTTGAGGACGATTTAAGTCATGGCCGAAGCCGTCGTCGATAACGTACCTGCCAAAACGGGTGCGCCAGGAAGCAAGCCGCCAATGTTCGGGCTGGCCTTCCTGCAAAATCTCTCCGAGATGACCATGCTGCGTCAGGTCGGCCTCATGGTCGGTCTGGCTGCCAGCGTGGCGATTGGTTTTGCCGTCGTGCTTTGGTCGCAGCAGCCCGATTACAAGCCGCTGTATGGCAGCCTGTCGGGTGTCGACACCAAGCAGGTCATGGACACGTTGGCCCAGGCCGACATTCCCTACACCGTCGAGCCCAATTCCGGCGCGCTGCTGGTGAAGTCCGAGGACCTGTCCCGTGCCCGCATCAAGCTGGCGGGTGCCGGTATCGCCCAGACCGACGGCAACGTCGGTTTCGAAATCCTCGACAAGGATCAAGGCCTGGGGACCAGCCAGTTCATGGAGGCCACTCGTTACCGTCGTGGCCTGGAAGGCGAACTGGCGCGGACCATCTCCAGCCTCAACAACGTCAAGGGCGCTCGTGTTCACCTGGCGATTCCGAAGAGCTCGGTGTTCGTGCGTGACGATCGCAAGCCCAGCGCTTCGATTCTGGTTGAGCTGTATGCCGGTCGTTCGCTGGAGCCGGGTCAGGTGCTGGCGATCATGAACCTGGTCGCCACCAGCGTCCCGGAACTGAACAAGTCGCAGATTTCTGTCGTCGATCAGAAGGGCAATCTGCTCTCCGATCAGGCCGAGAACTCCGAGCTGTCCATGGCCGGCAAGCAATTCGATTACACCCGCCGCATGGAAAGCATGCTGACTCAGCGTGTGCAGAACATTCTGCAGCCGGTGCTGGGCAATGACCGCTACAAGGCAGAAGTGTCGGCAGACGTTGATTTCAGCGCCGTCGAATCCACCGCCGAAAGCTTCAACCCGGACACGCCTGCGCTGCGCAGTGAGCAGACGGTCAACGAACAGCGCTCCAGCAGCAGCGGTTCAGGGGGCGTACCCGGTGCGCTGAGCAACCAGCCGCCAGGCCCGGCAACGGCGCCACAGAACGCCGCCGCCGGTGCTGCCGGAGCCGCGGGCGCCATCGCCCCGGGCCAACCGCTGCTCGACGCCAACGGCCAACAGATCATGGACCCGGCCACCGGTCAGCCGATGCTGGCGCCGTACCCGGCGGACAAGCGTAACCAGTCGACCAAGAACTTCGAGCTCGACCGTTCCATCAGCCACACCAAGCAGCAGCAGGGCAAGGTCAATCGTCTGTCGGTCGCCGTGGTGGTCGATGATCAGGTTAAGGTCAACCCGGCCAATGGCGAAACCACCATGGTGCCGTGGACCGCCGAGCAACTGGCGCGCTTCACCCGTCTGGTGCAGGACGCCGTTGGCTTCGATGCCAGCCGTGGCGATAGCGTCAGCGTGATCAACGTGCCGTTCTCCACCGATCGCGGCGAAGTGATCCCGGATATTCCGTTCTACTCGCAGTCGTGGTTCTGGGACATCGTCAAACAGGCCATGGGCGTGCTGTTCATCCTGGTGCTGGTGTTCGGTGTGCTCCGTCCGGTGCTCAAGGGCATCACCAATCCGCAAGGCAAGCGCCTCGACGGCGACTCCGAGCTGGGCGGCATGGTCGGGATGGACGGTGAATTGGCAAACGACCGCGTCAGTCTGGGCGGTCCGCAAAGTATTCTGTTGCCGAGCCCTACCGAGGGTTATGACGCACAGCTCAACGCAATCAAGAGCCTTGTGGCCGAGGATCCGGCGCGTGTAGCCCAGGTCGTCAAAGAGTGGATCAACGCTGATGAGTGATAGAGCTGCTGCACTTAAATTGACCCGCGTGGACAAGGCCGCGATTCTGCTCCTCACCCTGGGTGAGACGGACGCCGCGCAGGTCTTGCGTCACATGGGACCCAAAGAGGTTCAACGGGTGGGCGTGGCCATGGCGCAGATGCGCAATGTGCACCGCGAGCAGGTCGAACAGGTGATGAGCGAGTTCGTCGACGTGGTCGGCGATCAGACCGGTGTCGGCATCGGCTCGGACGGCTACATCCGCAAGATGCTCACCCAGGCACTGGGCGAGGACAAGGCCAACGGCCTCATCGACCGGATTCTGCTGGGCGGCAACACCAGCGGTCTCGACAGCCTGAAGTGGATGGAACCGCGCGCGGTGGCCGACGTCATCCGTTTCGAGCACCCGCAGATTCAAGCCATCGTCGTCGCCTACCTGGACGCCGATCAGGCCGGTGAAGTGCTGAGCCACTTCGACCACAAAGTGCGCCTGGACATCATCCTGCGCGTGTCGTCGTTGAACACCGTGCAGCCGGCGGCGCTGAAAGAATTGAACCAGATCCTCGAGAAGCAGTTCTCGGGCAACGCCAACACATCGCGTACTACCTTGGGCGGTATCAAGCGTGCGGCGGATATCATGAACTTCCTCGACAGCTCGATCGAAGGCCAGCTCATGGATTCGATCCGCGAAGTGGACGAAGACCTGTCGACGCAGATCGAAGACCTCATGTTTGTCTTCAACAACCTGTCCGACGTCGACGACCGCGGGATTCAGGCCTTGCTGCGCGAAGTCTCCTCCGATGTGCTGGTACTGGCACTGAAGGGCTCGGACGACGCCATCAAAGAAAAGATTTTCAAGAACATGTCCAAACGTGCCGCCGAACTGCTGCGCGACGACCTGGAAGCCAAAGGCCCGGTTCGCGTCAGCGATGTGGAAGGCGCCCAGAAAGAAATTCTCACCATTGCCCGTCGTATGGCGGAGGCCGGGGAGATCGTTCTTGGCGGCAAAGGTGGCGAGGAAATGATTTAAGCGTAGGTGCCGTTGATGTCCAGCTCCGATAAAGCACCACCCAGTGAGCTCATCCGCGCCCAGGATTTGCGCGGGATCGACGTCTGGGCCTTGCCCAGCTTCGACCCGCACGTGGAAGCACCCGAGCCGGAACCGGTTATCGAGGAAGCCGAGCTCGCCGAAAGCGAAGAAGTACCGCTGGAAGAAGTCCAGCCGATGACCCTGGAAGAGTTGGAAAGCATCCGTCAGGACGCCTACAACGAGGGGTTTGCCATCGGCGAAAAAGAGGGTTTTCACAGCACTCAGCTCAAGGTTCGTCAGGAAGCGGAAGTGGCGCTGGCGGCCAAGCTCGACAGCATGGAAGTCCTGATGGGGCATCTGTTCGAACCCATCGCCGACCAGGATGCGCAGATCGAGAAATCGATGGTGTCGCTGGTCGAGCATGTGGTACGCCAGGTCATTCAGCGCGAGCTCAAAACAGACTCCAGCCAGATCGGCACGGTGCTGCGCGAAGCCTTGCGCCTGCTGCCGATGGGCGCGGCCAACGTGCGCATTCTGGTCAATCCGCAGGACTTCGCGTTGGTCAAGGCCATGCGCGAGCGTCACGAAGAAACCTGGCGCATTCTCGAGGACGAGACGCTGCAGCCGGGTGGTTGCCGGGTCGAGAGTGAGCACAGCCGCATCGACGCCACGGTCGAGGCGCGAATCAGTCAGGCCCTTGGCAAAATGTTCGACCAGCTGCACGAGCAGGCCCTGCACCCGGCGCCGCCCGATGTGACGATCGAACTGGAAGAGGCGCTCCAGAGCGCCGAGAAAACCACTTACCCACTGGGTGCTGTCGATGCGCCTTGAACGCACCAGTTTCGCCAAGCGCCTGAGCACGTACCCTGACGCGATCTCCCTGCCTACGCAGCCGATCGTCGAAGGACGGCTGCTGCGCATGGTCGGCCTGACCCTTGAAGCCGAGGGCCTGCGCGCTGCCATGGGCAGCCGTTGCATGGTGATCAATGACGGCAGTCATCATCCGGTCGAAGTTGAAGCCGAAGTCATGGGCTTTGCCGGCAGCAAGGTGTTCCTGATGCCGGTCGGCAGCGTCTCCGGCATTGCGCCCGGCGCCCGCGTCGTGCCGCTGCCGGACACCGGCCGTCTGCCGATGGGCATGACCATGCTCGGCCGCGTCCTCGACGGCGCCGGTCGTCCTCTCGACGGCAAGGGCGGGATGAAAGCCGAAGACTGGGTGCCGATGGACGGCCCGACCATTAACCCGCTCAAGCGCAACCCCATCAGCCAGCCGCTTGACGTGGGCATTCGCTGCATCAACGGTTTGTTGACGGTCGGGCGCGGCCAGCGTCTGGGCCTGTTCGCCGGCACCGGCGTGGGCAAGAGTGTGCTGCTGGGGATGATGACCCGCTTCACCGAGGCCGACATCATCGTCGTCGGGCTGATCGGCGAACGGGGTCGCGAGGTGAAGGAGTTCATCGAGCACAGCCTGGGCGAGGAGGGCCTCAAGCGTTCGGTCGTCGTGGCCTCTCCGGCGGATGATGCGCCGTTGATGCGTCTGCGCGCCGCGATGTACTGCACGCGTATCGCCGAGTATTTTCGCGACAAGGGCAAGAACGTCCTGTTGCTGATGGATTCGCTGACGCGTTTCGCCCAGGCCCAGCGGGAAATCGCCCTGGCCATCGGCGAGCCACCTGCGACCAAAGGGTATCCACCGTCGGTGTTCGCCAAGCTGCCCAAGCTGGTGGAACGCGCCGGTAACGCCGAGGCGGGCGGTGGCTCGATCACCGCGTTCTACACCGTCTTGTCCGAAGGCGACGACCAGCAGGACCCGATCGCTGACTCGGCCCGGGGCGTGCTCGACGGCCACATTGTGCTGTCGCGGCGGCTGGCCGAAGAAGGCCATTACCCGGCCATCGATATCGAAGCGTCGATCAGCCGGGTGATGCCGTCTGTGGTCGATCCGCAGCACATGGTGCAGGCGCAGTATTTCAAGCAGTTGTGGTCGCGCTATCAGCAGAGCCGCGATTTGATCAGTGTCGGCGCGTACGTGGCCGGCGGCGATCGCGAGACGGATCTGGCGATTTCGCTGCAGCCGCAGTTGGTGAAGTATTTGCGCCAGGGCTTGCAGGAGAACGAGAGCATGCAGAGCAGTGAGGAGCAGTTGGCGAAGATTTTCAATCCTCAGGCCGGCGGTTAATTGGCCATGGCTCTGAGTCGCGCAGGCCGTCTGGCGCCGGTGGTCGAGATGGCCGAAAAGGTCGAGAAGGCTGCCGTCCAGCGTCTGGGGCATTTTCAGGGGCAGGTGCGGCTGGCTGAAACCAAGTTGGGTGAGCTGGATAAATTTCGTTCTGATTATCAGCAGCAGTGGATCGACAAGGGCGCCCATGGGGTGTCGGGTCAGTGGCTGATGAATTATCAGCGCTTTCTCAATCAGTTGGAGACGGCGGTGGCGCAGCAGCGTCAGAGTCTGGCGTGGCATCAGAATAATTTGAACAAGGCGCGCGAAGAGTGGCAGAAGGCGTATGCGCGGGTGGAGGGGCTGCGTAAGTTGGTGCAGCGGTATATCGATGAGGCGCGCGCGCTGGAAGATAAACGCGAGCAGAAGTTGCTGGATGAGTTGGTTCAGAGATTGCCTCGGACCGAGCAGTTTTAAGGGCATCTGCCTGGGGGCAGATTGTTTCGCCTTCGGCGAGTTACTTTTAAAAAGCACTAAAAGTAACCAAAAGTGCTTGCTCCTGGTTTGGCCCTCCTGCGTCGGGTTCCCTCGCTCCGGTCTTGCTCCGTGGGCCCGCGCCGAACGGACATCCATGTCCTGACGGCGCTCTCGCCGCATCCATGCGGCTCGGCCCACTGCGCAAAACCTGCGCTCGGCCTGCACCCAAGTCGCGTTTTGTGGTGTTTGGACATTTTGTGTAGGAAGAGCAAAAGCGAGGGCAACGGCAACTGCAACGGCGAGGACAACGACATAGTGGGACCGGCTTTAGCCGGGAAGGCGTCGGGAGTCACGCTGCAAAATTGATGGCGGCCAGACTGGCCTCTTCCCGGCTAAAGCCGGTCCTACTCACACCGCGTACACCCGTAGGACCGGCCTCTTCCCGGCTGAAGCCGGTCCTACCCACACCGCGTACACCCGTAGGACCGGCTTCAGCCGGGAAGCTTTTGATCTGCTTTTGATCTGCTTTTGATTTTCGTACACAAAAATCCCAAACACCGCCAATCGCGACTTGGGTGCAGGCTGAACGCAGACGACGCGGAGTGGGTCGAGCGGCATGGATGCCGCGAGAGCGCCGTCAGGACATGGATGTCCGTTCGGCGCGTGCCCACGGAGCGTCGTCGGAGTGAGGGTATTCCGACGAAGGAGGAACCCAACCGAGAGCAAGCACCCTTGGTTACTTGGGGTGCTTTTCCAAGTAACTCGCCGAAGGCGAAATGTCTGCCGTTAGGCGGACGCTCTTGATCCTAAACGCCAAGTAAAAGCTAACGATTTGCAACGCCTCACAAGGGCTGCTAAAACTCAAGCGTCTGGCGCTGTTTCATACAAGGAATTTGCCAATGTCAGTAACCTCCGAACGCTCCGCCGATGGCCAAGAACTGACCATCACCATCAAAGGACGCTTCGATTTTTCGACGCACCAGGAATTCCGGAGCGCCTACGAACCCAAAGAAAAACAGGCCAGCCGCTACAAGGTCGACCTGAAAGACACCCACTACCTCGACAGCTCCGCGCTGGGCATGCTCCTGCTGCTGCGTGACCACGCCGGCGGCGAACGAGCCGATATCCAACTGATCAACTGCAACAACGACGTCAAGAAAATCCTCGACATCTCCAACTTCTCCAAACTCTTCAACATCGTCATAACCGCCTGATGATCTCGTCTGCCTCCGATCGCCTGACGGTCCTCATCGCCGATGACAACGTCAGCGACCGGATGCTCCTGTCCGCCATCGTCAGCCGCCAGGGCCATGACGTTCTGACCGCCAGTGACGGCGCCGAAGCCGTCGGGCTGTTCGAGCGTCGGCGGCCGCAACTGGTGCTGATGGACGCGATGATGCCGGTCATGGACGGTTTCGAAGCGGCGCGCCAGATCAAGACGCTGGCGGGTGACGCGCTGGTGCCGATCATCTTCCTGACGTCGCTGACCGAAGGCGAAGACCTCGCCCGATGCCTCGACGCCGGCGGCGACGACTTCGTTGCCAAGCCCTACAACCAAGTGGTGCTGGCGGCGAAGATCAACGCCATGAACCGCCTCCGCGTGTTGCAGGAAACTGTGCTGCACCAGCGCGACCTGATCACCCGCCACCATAAATACCTGCTCAACGAGCAGCGCGTGGCCAAGGCCGTGTTTGATCAGATTGCCCACTCCGGGTGCCTGAGCTCGCGCAACATCCGCTACCTGCAATCGCCCTACGCGCTGTTCAACGGCGACCTGCTGCTGGCCGCGTGGTCGCCGTCCGGCAACATGCACCTGCTGCTGGGGGATTTCACCGGCCATGGCTTGCCCGCCGCAGTAGGCGCCATGCCCTTGGCCGAGGTGTTCTACGGCATGACCGCCAAGGGGTACGGTTTGCCCGAAACCCTGCGGGAAATGAACGCCAAGCTCAAACGCATCCTGCCGGTCGACATGTTCTGCTGCGCCGCGCTGCTGTGCCTGAACTTCAAGCAGCAACTGGTCGAGGTGTGGAACGGCGGCCTGCCGGATGGTTACCTGCTGCATGGCGATGGCCGGCCGCACACGCCGCTGATTTCGGCGAACGTGCCCCTCGGTGTGTTGAGCGCCGGCAGTTTCGACGACAACACCCAGGTGTATCCCTTCGGGCCGGGGGATCGGGTGTTTCTGCTGTCCGACGGCGTTGTCGACAGCACCGGTCAGGACGGCGAGCTGTTCGGCGCCCGGCGTCTGCAAAATGTGCTGGTGAGCAATCGCAACCCGGCGCTGCTGATCGAAGAAGTGCAGTGGGCCCTGGCGCGGTTTCGCGGCCAGGCGCGGGACGACGTGAGCATGGTCGAGGTGGCATTCACCGAGCCTGACTTGCTCGGCCCGCCCTCGGTTATTTATACCGACAGCGGCGATTCCAGTCCGCTGGATTGGTGCGCTTCGTTCGAGTACCGCGCGGCAACGCTCAAGCGCTTCAATCCCCTGCCTTATCTGCTGCAACTGCTGCAGGAAGTCCATGGCTTGCGCATGCAGAGCAGCGAGCTGTATATCGTGCTGTCGGAGCTGTACAGCAATGCGCTGGAACACGGCGTGCTCGGGCTCGACTCGGCGTTGAAGCGCGACGCCGCAGGTTTTGGGCTTTACTACCAGCAGCGCGCCGAACGCCTGGATTGTCTGGTGGAGGGTTTTATCCGCATCGATTTCCAGATCGTCCCGGACGGCGAGGGCGGTCGCCTGACAGTGCGGGTGCAGGACAGCGGTGCGGGTTTCGATTCCGATCGGGTGCTGGCGCTGCCGCCTGCGGTCACCCAATTGTCCGGGCGCGGCCTTGCGCTGGTCCGGCAACTCAGCGACCGCTGCCAGTGGTCCGATGAGGGGCGGACGGCCAGCGTGGAATTTGCGTGGGAGGGTCTGGCATAATCCGCGCGTCTTGATCAAGGAGTGAACAAGTGTCGAATAATCCTGTGGACTTCAACGTGCTCAGCACGCTGCGTGACGTGATGGAAGCGGAATACCCGGCGCTGCTGCAGGTGTTCATTTCCGATTCCGTCAATCGGGTCAACGACATGACCCTGCTGTTGCGTGACCCTTCCTTCACTGCCGCCTCCACCGCCTCGCTGCAACGCCTCGGCCTCATGGCCCACAGCTTCAAAGGCAGCACCGGCAACATGGGCGCTACGCACTTGTCCGAACTCTGCCTGCAACTGGAAGAACAGGGGCGCGGGTTGGTGGCCGCGGACGACGCCCGGATAAGGCGGCTGGTGTCCGAGATCAAGGAGGAATTCTGCGCCGTCAGGAAGATTTTCGAAGACGAACTGCAGCTCTGCCATGCCAGCCACTGAGCCGGGTATCCCCAACCCGGCTTTCAACCTCTGACCCACCTTTGATCCAGCCAGTCGGCGCACTTGGCCCGGCATTTGCTTTGTCTCTGTGTAATTGCGCTCTTGCGGAGATTCACATGGCCCTCGCCAACAACCCATTACTGACGGCTTTGACAGCGGCCAAAGTCCAGAAAGCCGGGAATACCTCGGCGGCAAAGGCGCCGGACCCCGTCAAGCACAACACTTCCAGCTTCTCTGACGTGTTCGCCAAGCAGGCGCCGGTCAAGTCCCACAGCGCGGACAACGCGACGGCAAAAGCGGCAAGCGCCAAGAGTTCGGCAGCGGACGACAAGCCCGCCGTCAGCCATACGTCTGCCGCCGATGACAAGACCGTTGCCGATAACGGCAATGGGTTGCCTGCCAAGCCGGTGAACGGCAAAGCGGACGATGAGCCCGGCGCGGGCAAGGGCCACGCCGACGATAAGGACGACGCCTCCGACACCGGCCAGGATCCGACGGTGGCGGATGCGCCTTCGGTCGATCCCGTGCTTGACCCGACACTGGCCGTGACGCCGGCGGTTCAAGAGCCTGTGGCCGTCGCGCCTGCCGTTGAGCCCGTGGTGGATCCGGCGCTTCTCGCCTCCGCGCTGCCCGTGATGCCGCCTCCTGCGGTGCAAGCGACGACCGACGCGACCGACGCAGCCGGCGACGATTTCGATCCCTCTGCCGATCCGCTGGAAGGCTTGACCGCCGTGCAAGTCGCCCTGGAAAACAAGGCGCAGCAGACGGCGCAGAATAACGGCGTGCATGGCGACGGCAAAGGCGGGGGCAAGCAAGACCCGAACGCCGATCCTTCGCAGCTGCTGGCCAATAACCTGGCGGCGCTGGGTGACCAGCCCGTGGACAAGAGCACCACCGAAGGCGGCGGCGACAAAGCATTCAGCGGCCTGCTGGCTGACGGCCTGAAAGACGTGAAGGGCGCCACCAGCGATACGCGGATGGATAACTTTGCCGATCGACTGGCGGCCTTGTCCCAGGCCGCTCAGGTAAAGAACACCACGGCGTCGGCCCCGGCCACGCCACTGCTCAATCAGCCACTGGCGATGAATCAGGGGGGATGGACCGAAGGCGTGGTCAACCGCGTGATGTACCTGTCGAGCCAGAACCTCAAGCAGGCGGACATTCAGCTGGAGCCCGCTGAATTGGGCCGTCTGGACATCCGCGTCAATATGGCGGCGGACCAGCAGACCCAGGTCACGTTCATGAGCGCCCATGTCGGCGTGCGCGAAGCGCTGGAAAGCCAGATGTCGCGCCTGCGTGATTCCTTCGTTCAGCAGGGCATGGGTCAGGTCAACGTCAACGTCTCCGACCAGTCCCAGGGCTGGCAGCAACAGGCTCAACAGCAGTCGGGCGGTGACGGGCAACGCAACGGCGGCAGTGACCGCAGCAGGGGTGTCGGCGGCAGCGACCTCATCGCCGACGGAGCTCCGGTGGATGCCGCTTCGGCCGCTGCCAACGCACCGCTGACTGTCGTGGGGTCCAGCGCGGTTGACTATTACGCCTGAAAACGCCCTGCCAACGCTTGGGCGTTGTCAGTAGCGGCAAGTGGTTAGCGGCAAGCGGCAAGTAAAGGCAAGATCAAAGGCGGTAGTGCGTGGGAGACCCCGGTTTCTCGGGCGCTGCCGCTTTTTGCTGTTACTTGCCGCTCATTACTTGCAGCTTGAAGCCGCCCATTTGGCACAACCCTTGCTCTTCCTCTGTCACGCAACACCGAACCCCTTGGATAGTGACGGATTATTGGCATGGCAAAGAGTGACGACGCAGCAGTGGCGGACCCTGCAAAAAAGGGCAAGTTGAAAGTCATCATCCTCATCGTGGTGGGGCTGCTGCTGGCCGTTGGTGTGTCGGTAGGCGCGACCTGGTTCATCATGCACAAGGCCGAGAGCAAGCCGGATGCAGCTGCCATTGCCGAAGCGGCGAATGCCAAAAAAGAGGCGATCTTCGAACCTCTGACGCCACCCTTCGTCGTCAACTACAACGTCAATGGCCGTCAGCGCTACATGCAGGTCAGCATCACCTTGCTGGCCCGTGACAAGGCCGACCTCGAAGCGTTGAAAGCGCACATGCCGGTCATCCGTAATAACCTGGTGATGATGTTCTCCGGTCAGCCATTCGATACCATCGCAACGCCGGTGGGCATGGAAATGCTGCGCCAGAAGGCGGCAGCCGTGGTCCAGGAAGTGGGCCAGAAAGAGCTGAACAAGAGCGTGATCGAACAGGTACTTTTCACTAACTACGTACTGCAGTAGGACCACGACATGGCCGTGCAAGACCTGCTGTCCCAGGATGAGATCGACGCGCTGTTGCATGGCGTCGACGACGGTCTGGTACAGACCGATAGTGTTGCTGACCCCGGCAGCGTAAAGAGTTACGACCTGACCAGTCAGGATCGCATCGTCCGCGGGCGCATGCCGACCCTGGAAATGATCAACGAGCGTTTCGCCCGTTACACCCGCATCAGCATGTTCAACCTGCTGCGTCGCTCGGCCGATGTGGCCGTGGGGGGCGTGCAGGTGATGAAGTTCGGCGAATACGTGCACTCGCTGTACGTGCCAACCAGTCTCAATCTGGTCAAGATCAAACCCCTGCGCGGCACCGCGCTGTTCATCCTCGACGCCAAACTGGTGTTCAAGCTGGTGGACAACTTCTTTGGCGGCGACGGCCGTCACGCCAAGATCGAAGGGCGTGAATTCACCCCCACCGAGCTGCGCGTGGTGCGCATCGTGCTGGATCAGGCCTTCATTGATTTGAAGGAAGCATGGCAGGCGATCATGGAAGTCAACTTCGAGTACATCAACTCGGAAGTGAACCCGGCCATGGCCAACATCGTCGGCCCGAGCGAAGCCATCGTGGTGTCCACGTTCCATATCGAACTGGACGGCGGTGGCGGCGATCTTCACGTGACCATGCCGTATTCGATGATCGAGCCGGTGCGCGAAATGCTCGATGCCGGTTTCCAGTCGGATGTCGACGATCAGGACGAACGCTGGGTCAACGCGCTCAAGCAGGACGTGCTCGACGTGTCGGTGCCGTTGCGCGTCGCAGTCGCCACGCGTCAGCTCAAACTGCGCGACATCCTGCACATGCAGCCGGGCGACGTGATTCCTGTCGATCTCCCGGAACACCTGGTCATGCGCGCCAACGGCGTGCCTTCCTTCAAGGTCAAACTGGGTTCGCACAAGGGCAACCTCGCCCTGCAAGTCGTCGAACCCATAGAACGCCGGTGACCCTTCGTCGCCGGCAAAACGAATGCGCTGCGTAAACGAATCACAGTTCCCCGAGGACAACCATGGCTAATGACAACGAAATGAATTCCGCTGACGACCAGGCTCTTGCCGACGAGTGGGCGGCTGCACTGGGTGAGGCCGGGGACGGGCAAGCGGACATCGACGCGCTGCTGGCGGCCGACGCCGGCAACAATGCCAATCGCATGACGATGGAAGAGTTTGGCGGCCTGCCGAAAAGCAACGGCGCGGTCAGCCTGGACGGCCCGAACCTGGACGTGATCCTTGATATCCCGGTGTCGATTTCCATGGAAGTGGGCAGCACCGACATCAACATCCGCAACCTGCTGCAGCTCAACCAGGGCTCGGTGATCGAGCTGGACCGTCTGGCTGGCGAGCCGCTGGACGTGCTGGTCAACGGCACCCTGATCGCCCATGGCGAAGTGGTTGTGGTGAACGAAAAGTTCGGCATCCGTCTGACCGACGTGATCAGCCCGAGCGAACGTATCAAGAAGCTGCGTTAAGTGCGCGGCCTGTTCAGAACCCTGTCGAGCCTGCCGCTGCTGGCATTGTCCTGGGCGGTGATGGCGGCCGATCCGGCGACGCCGGCCGCGCCTGCAGCGACGACAGCGACGACGGCGGCGACCACCACGCCAGCGGTTGCCGCGCCGGTGGCCGGAACCCTGAACGGCGGGATCGGCGGGCAGCTGCTGCAGCTGGTGCTGGGTCTGCTGCTGATAATCGGGCTGATCTTCGTACTGGCCTGGCTGATGCGCCGGGTGCAGCGCGCGGGGCCGGCGGGCAATCAGGTGATCAAACTGGTGGGCTCCCGCGCCCTGGGGACTCGCGATCGGCTGGTGCTGGTGCAGGTCGGCAACGAACAGGTTCTGCTTGGCGTCTCCCCCGGGAGCATCACTGCGTTGCACGTGATGAACGAGCCGGTTGACGTGCCTGACCCACAAAGCGTCCAGCCGGAATTCGCAAAGCGTCTGCTGGAAGCGCTGGGCAACAAGGGCGGAGCGGGGCAACGCAAAGGCAAGAATATTTTCGGTGGCGCAGGTAAGAAAGCAGGTACGCCAGGCACGACGGGCGCGACACGTACTACGGATCAGAAGGACACGAACTGATGCGCATTGTTTTGACGCTGCTGCTGTTGCTTGCAGCGCCGCTGGCGTTCGGCGCCGATCCGTTGTCGATCCCCGCCATCACGCTGGGCACCGGCGCCAACGGCCAGCAGGAATATTCGGTCAGCCTGCAGATCCTGCTGATCATGACCGCGCTGAGCTTCATCCCGGCGTTCGTCATGCTGATGACCAGCTTCACGCGGATCATCATCGTCTTCTCGATCCTGCGGCAGGCCCTCGGCCTGCAACAGACGCCGTCCAACCAGATCCTCACCGGCATGGCGCTGTTCCTGACCCTGTTCATCATGGCGCCGGTGTTCGACCGGGTGAACAACGATGCCCTGCAGCCGTACCTGGCGGAAAAACTCACCGCCCAGGACGCCGTGGCCAAGGCCGAAGTGCCGATCAAGGATTTCATGCTGGCGCAGACCCGCTCCAGCGACCTGGAGCTGTTCATGCGCCTGTCCAAGCGCACCGACATTGCGACCCCTGATGCGGCGCCGCTGACGATTCTGGTGCCGGCGTTCGTCACCTCGGAATTGAAAACCGCGTTCCAGATCGGCTTCATGATTTTCATCCCGTTCCTGATCATCGATCTGGTGGTGGCGAGCATCCTGATGGCCATGGGCATGATGATGCTGTCGCCGCTGATCATTTCCCTGCCGTTCAAAATCATGCTGTTCGTGCTGGTGGATGGCTGGGCGCTGATCATCGGCACCCTGGCCGGCAGCTTTGGTGGTGTATGAATTCGTCTGACGTGGAGTGCGCAGCATGACCCCGGAAGTAGCTGTCGACCTGTTTCGCGAAGCGCTGTGGCTGACCACGACCATGGTCGCCATTCTGGTGGTGCCGAGCCTGATCGTGGGCCTGATCGTCTCGATGTTCCAGGCCGCGACGCAGATCAACGAACAGACCTTGAGCTTCCTGCCACGCCTGTTGGTCATGCTGGTCACGCTGATCGTGGTCGGCCCGTGGATGGTGCGCACCTTCATGGAGTACATCACCAATCTGTACACCAGCATTCCCCAAGTGATCGGCTGACCCCTCGATGGAACCTGTGCTGGCGTTGACCGACACCCAGATCAGCACCTGGGTGGCGGCGTTCATGCTGCCGCTGTTTCGCATCGGCGCGCTGCTGATGACCATGCCGATCATCGGTACCACGCTGGTGCCCAAGCGGGTTCGGCTGTATTTCGCGCTGGCGATCACGGTCGTTGTCGCGCCGAGCCTGCCGCCCATGCCCGCCGTGCACGCCCTCGACCTCAGTGGGCTGCTGCTGATCGCGCAGCAGATCCTCATCGGCGCCGGCATGGGCCTGTCGCTGCAGCTGTTTTTCCAGGCATTCGTCATCGCCGGGCAGATCATCGGGATTCAGATGGGCATGGGCTTCGCGTCCATGGTCGACCCGGTCAACGGCGTGTCGGTGGCGACCATCGGGCAGTTCCTCACCATGCTCGTGACCCTGTTGTTCCTGGCCATGAATGCCCACCTGGTGGTGTTCGAAATCCTCATCGAGAGCTTCACCACCTTGCCGGTGGGGCAGGGCATCAGTACCTCGGACATCTGGCTGCTGGTGATGCGTCTGGGCTGGGTGCTCGGCGCGGCACTGGTGCTGGTGCTGCCGGCCATCGCGGCGCTGTTGGTGGTGAACATCGCCATGGGCGTGATGACCCGCGCGGCGCCACAGCTGAATATCTTTTCGATCGGTTTTCCGCTGACGCTGGTGCTGGGCATGGTGATTCTGTGGATCACCCTCGGCGACATTCTCAATCAATACCAACCGCTGGCGGTCGACGCCCTGCAGTTGCTCAGAGACCTGGTCAAGGCGCGCTGACATGGCCGAAAGCGAGAGTGGTCAGGACAAAACAGAAGACCCCACGGACAAACGCAAACGCGACGCCCGGGAGAAGGGCGAGATCGCCCGCTCCAAGGAGCTGAACACGGTTGTGGTGATGATTGTGGGCGCGGCGGGGCTGCTGGCGTTTGGCGGCTCCATGGCGGAAATGATGATGCAGCTGATGCGCGACAACTTCACCATCACCCGCGAGGCGATTCTCGACGAGCGCAGCATGGCGATCATGCTGATGGCTTCGGGCAAAGCCGCGTTGCTGTCGGTGCAGCCGATTCTGCTGGCGTTGACCGTGGCGGCCTTCATCGGCCCCATTTCCCTCGGCGGCTGGCTGTTTGCCGCCGGCTCCCTGGCACCCAAGTTCAGCCGCATGAACCCGGCCGCCGGCATCAAGCGGATGTTCTCGCCCAAGGCGCTGATTGAGCTGTTGAAGTCGTTTGCGAAGTTTTTGATTGTGCTGGCGGTGGCGCTGGTGGTGCTGATGAAGGACAAGGCCGACCTGGTGTCCATCTCCAAGGAGCCAGTGGAGATGGCGGTGGTGCACAGTTTGCAGCTGGTGGGCTGGAGCACGCTGTGGATGGCGATGGGCCTGTTGATCATCGCGGCGATCGATGTGCCGGTGCAGTTGTGGGAGTCGCACAAGAAGCTGCTGATGACCAAGCAGGAGGTGCGCGATGAGCACAAGGACAGTGAGGGGCGGCCGGAGGTCAAGCAGCGGATTCGTCAGTTGCAGCGGGATATGTCGCAGCGGCGGATGATGGCGGCGATTCCGGAGGCGGATGTGATTATCACGAACCCGACGCATTATGCGGTGGCGCTCAAATATGACGCTGAGCGGGGCGGGGCGCCGATTCTGTTGGCCAAGGGCAGTGATTTCATGGCGCTGAAGATTCGGGAGATTGCGGCGCAGCATGAGATTTTGTTGTTGCAGTCGCCGGCGCTGGCGCGGTCGATTTATTACAGCACGGAGTTGGATCAGGAGATTCCGGCGGGGTTGTATCTGGCGGTGGCGCAGGTGTTGGCGTATGTGTATCAGATTCGGCAGTATCGGGCGGGGCGTGGCAAGCGGCCTGATCCGTTGAGGGAGAATTTGCCGATTCCGCCGGATTTGAGGCGTGATTCGTAGGGCTTCTTCAGGATCGTCAAGAGCGTAAAGGGGACTGATTTATTTACAGCGCTTCACCGTAAATTAATCTGTCCCCGATTGCGCGGGGCGGCGGGGAGAGGTCTGCCTAACGGCAGACATTTCGCCTTCGGCGAGTTACTTGGAAAGGCACCCCAAGTAACCAAGGGTGCTTGCTCCTGGTTGGGCCCTTCGTTCCTCAGGGTTCCTTCACTCCGGTCTCGCTCCGTGGGCCCGCGCCGAACGGACATCCATGTCCTGACGGCGCTCTCGCCGCATCCATGCGGCTCGGCCCACTGCGCGAGACCTGCGTTCAGCCTGCACCCAAGTCGCGATTGGCGGTGACTGAACCTTTTGTGTATGAAGATCAAAAGCACATCACAAGCTTCCCGGCTGAAGCCGGTCCTACAGTCATCGCCAATCCCGCTGATTGCACGCTCTGCTTTTTAGTGGGACCGGCTTTAGCCGGGAAGGGGCCGGTCGGGGCGCTGGCGATTTTGCTGACCAGACGCCCTCCCTGTGGGAGCGAGCTTGCTCGCGAATGCTGCATTTCAAACACCAGAAATTCGGTGGATGTACCAGCCCCTTCGTGAGCAAGCTCACTCCCACAAGTCCTTGGCGACTGATCTGCCCTCGATCTGCTCTTGATCTCCGTACTTAAGGGTCGCTCGCGTAGTCGGGGGATTACAGCCCCAACAAAAACCGTCTAGAGTGACCGCAGTCCCTTTCAAGGCCTCTCCACTTGACCATTCGACCGAATGCAGCGCATTTCACTGACGCTCAATCCAGCGCCGAGGCTTTGAATGTTCTGATGCAGGCGTGCGGCAGGGGCAATCGGTTGGCGTTCGAGGCGATGTATCACGCGACATCGGCAAAACTGTTCGGCATCTGCCTGCACTATGCCGGCAATCGGGCCGAGGCCGAAGAGGTGCTTCAGGAGGTGTACATCATGGCGTGGCTGAAGGCCTCTCGCTTCGATCCGCAACTCGCCAGCGCCATGACCTGGCTTGGGACGATGGCGCGCAACAAGGCGATTGACCGGCGCAGGGCCCATCGCCCTCACGACCCACTTGAAACCATTCCGGAATCGTCCACCCACGACGCCATCCCGGAGGCCCTTGAGCGCGAACAACAAGGCAGTCAACTGGACCGCTGTCTAGACACCCTCGAAGAAGCCCAGCAACGCTACATTCGCGTCGCGTTCTTTGAGGGCTGCTCTTACGCCGAGCTGGCCGAGCGCCACGGCATTGCGCTGGGAACAATGAAAAGCTGGATTCGTCGCGGGCTGCTTCGACTGCGCTTGTGCCTTGGCCTATGAACGAGCATCCCGTGCCCCCTGACGAAACCCCGGACTTGCTGATCGCGGAGTACGTGCTTGGCGTGCTCGGCCGCGAAGGGCGTGAGCGGGTGGAGGCGATGATTGCGCTGGACCCGCGCCATGAGCGCACAATGGCGAAATGGCAGGCGCATTTCGCCGAGTGGCTCAGCCAGTTGCCGGCATCCAGTACTCCCATTGGCGCCTGGCGCGCGATTGAGCAGCAGCTGTTTGGGAGTGCCAGTCGTCCGCCGTCACGGGCGTCGGGCTGGTGGAACAACCTCGGGCTCTGGCGTTGGACGACAGCCGCGCTGGCTGCCGGGTTGCTGGCATCGGTACTGATCCTTCAGCAACCTGTCTCCGGACCTCAACCCACACCGGGCCCGGCACTGCTGGCGCGTCTGGATCAGAGCGACGGCAATACGCTGTTTGCCGCCGCGATCAACCCCGACCGGCGAGGCGTGCTATTCGTCAGCACGGGCCACGCCGACTGGCCTGGCAAAAGTGCTGAGGCCTGGGTAATCGCCTCCGATGGCAAGCCTCGGTCGCTGGGCGTGCTGCCGGCCAATGCCTCCGCGACATTGAGCGTGCCGCCGCAACTGGCAGACCTGCTCGCCAGTGGCGCGGTGCTCGCCGTCACCCTGGAGCCGTTGAACGGGTCACCGAGCGGGCTGCCAACCGGACCGGTCGTCGCCCAGGGAAAAATATCTTCACTGTGATGCATCCGTTTCGGCACCGGCTTCGTATCTCTCTCACCTTCATCCGAAGGACCTGAAAATCTGGGAGAACTACCATGTTGACCCTTGCCAAACGCGTTGCCGCTGCCTCCTTTGCCGCTCTCTGCCTCGCTGCATCGCCCGTCTTTGCTGCCGACACCGTCATGGTCGGTGGCGCCGCCATGTACCCGAGCAAGACCATCGTCGAAAATGCGGTCAACTCCAAGGACCACACGACCCTGGTGACGGCGGTCAAAGCTGCAGGTCTTGTAGACACCCTCAACAGCAAAGGCCCGTTCACCGTCTTCGCCCCCACCAATGAAGCCTTTGCCAAACTGCCCGCAGGCGCGGTGGAGACGCTGGTCAAACCTGAGAACAAAGCGGACCTGACCAAAATTCTGACGTACCACGTTGTCGCCGGTACCCACACCGCCAAACAATTGATGGCGGACGCCAAAATGAACGGCGGCAAGGTGGTGCTGAAAACCGTACAAGGCGAATCCCTCACCGTCATGCCCCATGACGGCAAGCTGTGGGTGATGGACGCCAAAGGCGGGAAAAGCGCGGTCAGCATCGCTGACGTGATGCAGTCCAACGGCGTCATTCACGTGGTCGACTCGGTGCTGATGCCGTAGCCGCTGAACTGATCGTTGCAGTACCCGGCGGACTCTCGTTCCGTCCGCCGGGTCCATGGTCTGGCCTTGCGACGGGCGCCATGTTGATCGACTCAATGCCCTTTTGCTCATTCCTCCGTACTCCCGCTGATCCCCGCGCAGATTTTTTTTCAAATCCCTGCATCCAGTTCGTTCTCCCCCGGGTAGTACAAGAAGTAGCGATGGCTGCTGACCTGTTTATCTAATGGAGAGATGGCATGAACGCTAAAAAATTACTGGGTTCGTTCGGTGTTTCATTGGCAGCCACTTGCCTGCTGGCCACGGCGCCGGCGGCGTACGCACAGATGGCGTTGCCGGACGCGGTGAAGGTTCCGGACGGTCACAAGATTGCGATGGAGACGGTGGGCGTGGGCGAGATCACCTATGAGTGCCGCGACAAGCCCAACGCTGCCGGCCAGACCGAATGGACGTTCGTCGGCCCGAAAGCGGTGTTGAATGATCGCAGCGGCAAGCAGGTCGGCACGTACTTCGGGCCACCGGCGACCTGGCAGGCCGCTGACGGTTCGAAGATCACCGGCACGCAACTCGCTGTCGCCCCCGCCGGCACGGGCGACATTCCGTATCAGTTGGTGAAAGCCAACCCTGCAGAAGGCAAGGGCGCGATGAGCAAGGTCAGTTACATCCAGCGAGTGGCGACCAAAGGCGGTGTCGCGCCGAAGATGGAGTGCTCGATGGCGACCAAGGGCAAGCAAGAAATCGTGAAATACCAGGCGGACTATATTTTCTGGGCTGCCAAGTAGACCAACGTCCCACGTCATGCAGCGTCGCTGGCGCACAAAGTCATCTACGCTGCACCGACGCAACCCCGGCCCCTGGGTCGGGGTATTTCTTTTCGTTGGCGGTTGAGCATTTTGTCCTTACCTGAAGACTGTTTTGACTACGAAGCCTGTCTGGCGGCCTGCGCCCGAGGTGAGCAGCAGGCCTTGCACAAGCTCTACACGCAAGAAAGCGCACGCCTGCTCGGCATCGCCAAGCGGATCGTCCGCAGCGACGCGCTGGCCGAGGACATCGTGCACGACGCCTTCCTCAAAATCTGGACCCGCGCCGGCAGTTTCGACCCGGCGCGAGGCACGGCCCGTGGCTGGATCTTCAGCGTGACCCGGCACCTGGCGCTGAACTTCATGCGTGATAACGCGCACATCATTCAGGTCAGCGAGCAGAGCGAAAGCGCGTTGCTGGCGGACGCCGCATTGGACGTCACAACCGATGTCGACACCTTTGAATACCGCTCCCGCTCAGGGCGCGTCTATGGATGCCTTGAACAATTGGAACCGGCGCGTCGCAACTGCATTCTTCATGCGTACGTCGACGGCTATTCGCACTCGGAGATCTCGCAGAAAGTGGGCGCGCCGCTGGGCACGGTGAAAGCCTGGATCAAACGCAGTCTGGTGGCATTGCGGGAGTGCATGGGATGACAGGTTATCCGTCGAAAGACAGCGCCAATGAGCTGGACGCACTGGCCAGCGAGTACGTGTTAGGCACACTGCCGGCCGAGCAACGACTCGACGTCCAGAGCCGCCTCGCCACGGACACCGATTTGCGCGCAGCGGTGGACGCGTGGGAAGGGCGCCTGCTGGCCTTGACTGAGCTGGCCGAACCGCAAAGCCCAAGCCCACGACTGTGGGATCGAATCGCGCGCAGCGTCAGCAGCCACGACCGCCGAGCCCCCGACGTAGCGCCTCCCGTGAAACCGCATTCATGGTGGGGTCTTCTGCCGGTGTGGCGCGGACTTGCCGGCGCCGGTCTTTTTGCCACGCTGCTGCTGGCCACAATGCTGGTGACCCGGACAGCACCGGTAAACCCCACGACCTACCTCGTCGTCCTCGTCGCCCCACAGAATCAGGCCCCCGGCTGGGTGATTCAGGCCAGCAACCCGGAAGAAATCCAGCTGATACCGCTCGGCGCCACCCCAGTCCCCGCCGACAAAGCCCTCCAGTTCTGGACAAAAGCCGACGGCTGGCAGGGCCCCGTGTCCCTGGGCCTGGTCAAACCCGGCCAGACCCTCTCCGTCTCCGTAAACAAACTGCCGCCCCTGCAACCCAACCAACTCTTCGAACTCACCCTCGAAAACCCCAACGGCTCCCCGACCGGCAAGCCCACCGGGCCGATTCAATTCATCGGGCGGGCAGTGAAAGTGATCTAGCGCTTGGTGGGGACAAGCGCTTGGCGGGGACAGATTAATTTACGGTGAAGCGCTGTAAATAAATCAGTCCCCTCGAGCCGCCCTCGAGGCGATCAGCCGTGGGTGCGGGACGCTAGGCTTGCGGTGTCCCACCTGACGCCTTCCCGGCTAAAGCCGGTCCCACAAAAAGCAGCGCGTGCATTCAGTGAAATTGGTGGTGGTCACACAGGCCTATTCCCGGCTAAAGCCGGTTCTACCAAGCGTAAGCGCGCTTCTGATCTTCATGCACAAAAAGTCCAGACACCACCCATCGCGACTTGGGTGCAGGCTGAACGCAGGTCTCGCGGAGTGGGCCGAGCCGCATGGATGCGGCGAGAGCCGCCCCCCGCCATGGATGGCGGATGGCGGCGGGCCCACGGAGCGGGACCGGAGTGAAGGAACCCCGACGAAGGAGGGGCCCAACCAGGAGCAAGCACCTTTGGTTACTTGGGGTGCTTTTCCAAGTAACTCGCCGAAGGCGAAATGTCTGCCGTTAGGCAGATGCCTTTGATCTTGACTCATCCGGCACCCGACGGAAATCGCGGATCTGAATACTGGCACTCTGATATTTTCAACCCACTGTCAAATGTTGGACCCCTTCTTGCAATAACCCCGATACAACGCTTCGGCGTCAAAAGATTGATTTAACGCGCAGGTGCCCATCGGTGGAACGCTCACAACTCATCTCCCACGCCAGAACCGGATTGATCGGCCTGGGCCGTGGACAACTTGGCGTACCGCTACTGCTCCTCGTCATGCTCGCCATGATGATGCTGCCCATGCCGCCGTTCCTCCTGGACGTCTTCTTCACCTTCAACATCGCCCTGTCCATCGTCGTCCTGCTCGTCTGTATCTACGCCCTGCGGCCCCTCGACTTCTCCGTATTCCCGACCATCCTCCTCGTCGCCACCCTGCTGCGACTGGCCCTCAACGTCGCCTCCACCCGCGTCGTCATGCTCCACGGCCAGGACGGCCACGCCGCCGCCGGTAAAGTCATCCAGGCGTTCGGTGAAGTCGTCATCGGCGGCAACTACGTCGTCGGTATCGTCGTCTTCGCCATCCTCATGATCATCAACTTCGTCGTCGTCACCAAAGGTGCCGGGCGCATCTCCGAAGTGAGCGCGCGCTTCACCCTCGACGCCATGCCCGGCAAACAGATGGCCATCGACGCCGACCTGAACGCCGGCCTCATCGACCAGCCCGAAGCCAAACGCCGTCGCCTCGAAGTCGCCCAGGAAGCCGAGTTCTACGGCTCCATGGACGGTGCCAGCAAATTCGTCCGCGGTGACGCCATCGCCGGCCTGCTCATCCTCTTCATCAACCTCATCGGCGGCATGCTGGTGGGCATCCTGCAACACGGCATGACCTTCGGCGACGCCGGCAAGGTCTACGCGCTGCTGACCATCGGTGACGGTTTGGTGGCGCAATTGCCATCACTGCTGCTGTCCACCGCGGCCGCGATCATGGTGACCCGTGCGTCCGGTTCGGAAGAAATGGGCAAGCTGGTGGGCCGCCAGATGTTCGCCTCCCACAAGGCACTCGCGGTTTCCGCCGGGATCATGATCGTCATGGGCCTGGTTCCGGGCATGCCGCACTTCTCCTTCATCAGCCTCGGCCTGGTCGCCGCAGGCGGCGCGTACCTGCTGTGGAAGAAAGAGAACCAGGTCAAGCTCGCGGCGGTGCAGGAGGTCAAGCGTCAGCAAGAGCTGCTGCCATCGCCGACCCGCGCGCAGGAATCCAAGGAACTGGGCTGGGACGACGTCACCCCGATCGACATGATCGGCCTGGAAGTCGGTTACCGGCTGATTCCGCTGGTGGACCGCAACCAGGGAGGGCAACTGCTGGCGCGGATCAAGGGCGTGCGCAAGAAGCTCTCCCAGGAGCTGGGCTTCCTCATGCCGACGGTGCACATTCGCGACAACCTCGACCTGGCGCCCAGCGCCTATCGCCTGACGCTCATGGGCGTGACCCTGGCCGAAGCCGAGATCTACCCCGACCGCGAACTGGCCATCAACCCCGGCCAGGTATTTGGCAGCCTCAACGGCATCACTGCCAAAGACCCGGCGTTTGGCCTGGAGGCCGTGTGGATCGAAATCAGCCAGCGCGCCCAGGCGCAATCCCTCGGTTACACCGTGGTGGACGCCAGTACCGTGGTGGCGACCCACTTGAACCAGATTCTCTACAAGCACTCTCATGAACTGATCGGCCACGAGGAAGTCCAGCAATTGATGACCCTGCTGGCCAAGGGATCGCCAAAACTGGCGGAAGAGCTGGTCCCGGGTGTGCTGTCGCTGTCGGCCCTGCTGAAGGTGCTGCAGGCGCTGCTCGCCGAACAGGTACCGGTTCGCGACATCCGCTCCATCGCCGAGGCTATCGCCAACAACGCTGCGCGTAGTCAAGATACCGCCGCGCTGGTGGCTGCAGTACGGGTCGGATTGTCCCGCGCAATCGTCCAAAGCATTGTCGGCATTGAGCCGGAGCTGCCTGTGATCACCCTCGAGCCAAGGTTGGAACAGATATTGCTAAATAGTCTGCAGAAGGCAGGTCAGGGTCAGGAAGAAGGCGTTCTCCTCGAACCGAGCATGGCTGAGAAACTTCAGCGCTCGTTGATCGAAGCGGCGCAGCGTCAGGAGATGCAGGGGCAGCCGGTTATTTTGTTGGTCGCAGGTCCGGTTCGCGCCATGTTGTCCCGCTTTGGACGGTTGGCTGTACCGAATATGCATGTTTTGGCTTACCAGGAAATTCCTGACAATAAGCAAGTCACCATCGTAGCGACTGTCGGGCCTAACGGCTGAGGTAGTGAGTCATGCAAGTTAAGCGTTTTTTCGCCGCCGATATGCGACAAGCCATGAAACTGGTTCGCGATGAGCTGGGCGCTGAAGCCGCCATCATCGGGAACCGGCGGATCGCCGGCGGCGTGGAACTGACCGCGGCCCTGGACTACAAGTTGTCTGCGCTGGCCCCCCGTGTGCCGAACATCGAACTCGAAGAAGAGCTGCGCAAGACTCAGTCGCGCATCGTCACCGCTCAGGCGGAGCTGACCCACCGCAGCGAGCTGGACACTGTCGCCAATCGCCAGTTGTTCGTCGGTCTGGCGATGGATGACAGCAAGCAGATCGAACCGACCCTGGAAGAACCGTTTCGCCCGTCGGTCCACGCCGCTGTTGCCGCCGAGCGTGCCGAACGCAACGCCGAGCCTGCCGTCGGCGACCGTGCCTACGAAGCGATGCGCTCCGAATTGAACGGCCTGCGCGAACTGCTGGAAGTCCAGCTGGGCTCGCTGGCCTGGAACCAGCTGCAAGGCAGCCGTCCGCAGCAGGCCAACCTGTGGCGCCGTCTGCAACGCGTTGGTCTCTCCGGCCCACTGTCTCGCGATCTCTTGGCGATGGTCCCGGAATCCGGTGATCAGGCTCACACCTGGCGCATGCTGCTGGCCCATCTGGCCCGCATGATTGCCACGCCGGACATCGAGCCACTGGAGGAGGGCGGTGTGATTGCCATGGTCGGCCCTGCCGGCATGGGTAAAACCACCACGCTGGCTAAACTGGCGGCCCGATATGTGTTGAAATACGGCGCGCAAAATATCGCGCTGGTGAGCATGGACAGTTTCCGCATTGGCGCTCAGGAACAGCTTAAAACCCTGGGCCGGATCCTCAATGTACCGGTCACCCACGTCGACCCGGGCCAGTCCCTGGCACAGGCGCTGGAGCCGCTGTTGCGCAAGCGCGTGGTGTTGATCGACACCGCCGGCCTGCAAGCCAGCGATCCGGCACTGCGTCTGCAACTGGAAACCCTCGCCGGCCGTGGCATCAAGGCGCGCAACTACCTGGTGCTGGCAACAACCAGCCAGAAGCAGGTGTTGTCAGCGGCTTATCACAGTTACAAACGTTGCGGCCTGGCCGGGTGCATCCTGACCAAGCTCGACGAAACGGCCAGCCTCGGCGAAGTGCTCAGCCTGGCCGTGACACACGAACTGCCTGTGGCCTATCTCACGGATGGCCCACGGATACCGGATGATCTGCATTTGCCGCGTCGGCACCAATTGGTGAGCCGGGCTGTGAGTGTGCAGATGCAGGAGGAGCCTAGCGAGGAAGCGATGGCGGATATGTTTGCGGATCTTTATCACAGCACCGGCAAGCGTGCGGGCTAGGTAGAGAAATGACAGTGGAATTTTCCTGCATCGATGGTCTGCCAGGCATTGTTCAGGCACTGAACGTGCAGCCCGACATGTGGCTTAGGTCTAAGCAAGACAAGGTAAACAATTAACATGGGCAGCATGCATCCCGTACAGGTTATCGCGGTGACCGGTGGCAAAGGTGGCGTAGGCAAGACCAACGTTTCAGTGAATCTTTCACTGGCGCTGGCCGAGCTGGGACGTCGCGTCATGCTGCTGGACGCCGATCTGGGTCTGGCCAACGTCGACGTATTGTTGGGTCTGACCCCCAAGCGCACCCTGGCTGACGTCATCGAAGGGCGGTGCGAGCTGCGCGATGTCCTGCTGCAGGGCCCGGGCGGCGTACGCATCGTGCCGGCGGCATCGGGCACCCAGAGCATGGTCCACCTGACCCCGGCGCAGCATGCCGGGCTGATTCAGGCTTTCAGTGACATCGGCGACAACCTCGATGTGCTGGTCATTGATACGGCCGCCGGCATCGGCGAGTCGGTCGTGAGCTTTGTCCGCGCCGCCCAGGAAGTGCTGCTGGTGGTGTGCGACGAGCCCACGTCGATCACCGACGCCTACGCCCTGATCAAACTGCTCAACCGCGATTACGGCATGAACCGCTTCCGCGTCCTGGCCAACATGGCCCAGAGTCCGCAGGAAGGGCGCAACCTCTTCGCCAAGCTGACGAAAGTCACCGACCGTTTTCTCGACGTGGCCCTGCAGTATGTAGGCGCCGTGCCGTACGACGAATGCGTACGCAAGGCCGTGCAGAAACAGCGCGCCGTGTACGAAGCGTTTCCGCGTTCCAAATGTGCCCTGGCGTTCAAGGCCATCGCGCAGAAAGTCGACACCTGGCCGCTGCCGGCGAACCCGCGCGGTCACCTGGAATTTTTCGTAGAACGCCTCGTGCATCACACCAGCGCAGGGCCCGTCTCATGACAGCAAGTGGCTATCGCATGTACAGCAAATCGTCCAAAGACTCCCAGTATGAGCTGATCGAGCGTTATGCACCGCTGGTCAAACGAATCGCCTACCACTTGCTGGCGCGTCTGCCGGCCAGTGTGCAGGTCGAGGATTTGATTCAGGCGGGCATGATTGGCTTGCTCGAAGTCTCGACCAAATACGACTCCACCAAAGGGGCCAGTTTCGAGACGTACGCGGGTATTCGTATCCGTGGCGCGATGCTCGACGAAGTGCGCAAGGGGGACTGGGCACCGCGCTCGGTCCACCGCAACACGCGCATGGTCAGCGACGCGATTCGTGCAATCGAAGCAAAAACCGGCCGTGACGCTAAAGATCACGAGGTTGCTGCCGAACTTGAATTGAGTCTCGACGATTACTACGGGATTTTGAACGATACCCTGGGCAGCCGCCTGTTCAGTTTCGACGACCTGTTGCAGGACGGCGAACACGAAGGGCTGCACGAGGACGGCGCGAGCCAGTCCCTCGAACCGTCGCGGGATCTGGAAGACGAGCGTTTCCAGGCCGCGCTGGCCGAGGCGATCGCCAACTTGCCCGAACGTGAACGCCTGGTCTTGTCGCTGTACTACGACGAAGAGCTGAACCTCAAGGAAATCGGTGAGGTCCTGGGGGTCAGCGAATCGCGTGTCAGTCAGCTGCACAGTCAATGCGCGGCGCGGCTGCGCGGTCGTCTTGGCGAGTGGCGCGCACGTTCGTGAATCAGGCGCAGGCCATGAGGCCTGCGTGTTTTGCTTGTAAGACCGGCTGTGCAAGACGTGAGCGGGAAGCAAAAGAGACACGGCAGGAGTCGGTCGAACCGGGTCGTAAATGATCCGGTTTCGCTGCGCTCGTTCCGGTCGATTGAAACCCCTTTTCATGTTCGGCACAGCCGGTATTGATTGGACGCGCGTTCAGGTGCTGAACGCGTTAAAGACTGCTTGGAGGTCGAATTGGACAAGAACATGAAAATCCTCATCGTTGATGACTTCTCAACGATGCGGCGGATCATAAAAAACCTGTTGCGTGACCTTGGGTTCACCAACACGGCCGAAGCAGATGACGGACTCACCGCATTGCCCATGCTGCAAAGCGGCGCTTTTGACTTCCTCGTCACTGACTGGAACATGCCGGGCATGTCCGGCATCGACCTGTTGCGTCAGGTGCGTGCCGACGAGCGTCTGCGCAGTCTGCCGGTGCTGATGGTGACTGCCGAAGCCAAGCGCGAGCAGATCATCGAAGCCGCTCAGGCCGGTGTGAACGGCTACGTGGTGAAGCCGTTCACCGCGCAAGTGCTCAAAGAAAAAATCGAAAAAATATTTGAGCGCGTCAATAGCTGATGTCCGCTGCGAGGGCGCTATGGATTCCAAAGATTCGACAATGGGTGACTTTGAGTCAACCCTGAAGAAACACGCACAAGAGCTGGTCGCGAGCCTTGAAAAAGGCAAGTTCGGCGACGCCGTGCAACTGATCCATGAGCTTAACCAGACCCGCGACCGCGGCCTGTATCAGGAAGTCGGCAAACTGACGCGCGAGCTGCACAGCGCGATCGTCAACTTCCAGATCGACCCGAACATGCCCCAGGCCGAGGAGGTCTCCCAGATCACCGACGCCACCGAGCGGCTGTCGTACGTGGTCAGGCTGACCGAAAACGCGGCCAACCGGACCATGGACCTGGTGGAGCAGAGCACGCCGTTGATGCACGGGCTCAGTGACGACGCCAAGGCGTTGAGCGCCGATTGGGGACGCTTCATGCGCCGCGAAATCAGCGCCGAAGAGTTCCGTGATCTGGCCCGCCGCGTCGATGTGTTCCTGACCCGCAGCGAGAAAGAGACCACCGAAGTCTCCGCGCACCTGAACGACATTCTGCTCGCTCAGGATTACCAGGACCTCACCGGTCAGGTGATCAAGCGCGTGACCACGCTGGTCACCGAAGTCGAGCGCAATCTGCTCAAGCTGGTGCTCATGGCGAGCCAGGTGGACCGCTTCGCGGGCATCGAGCACGACCAGGAAATGTTCCGTCAGCAAAAAGAACAAGAAAAACTTCACTCCAAGGGTGAAGGTCCGCAGATTCATGCCGATAAACGTGAAGACGTTGTATCCGGACAGGATGATGTTGACGATCTGCTATCCAGCCTCGGATTCTGATTCGGTCATTCTGTCTCGGTCTTCAGGTTTTCTGTGAAAGTGGCTGCTGGACCCGCGCGCCAATGCTTCGACGAAAGCAATGCGCGCAGGCCGTCAGTGCAGCCTCCGGATCGGTTTGACGGTTAATTTTAGGAGCACCCCCCAATGAGCTTCGGCGCCGATGAAGAAATCCTTCAGGATTTTCTGGTAGAGGCCGGCGAGATTCTCGAGCTGTTGTCAGAGCAGTTGGTCGAGCTGGAAAGCCGGCCGGACGATGCGGACCTGCTCAATGCAATTTTTCGCGGTTTTCACACTGTAAAAGGGGGCGCCGGCTTCCTCCAGCTCAACGAGCTGGTTGAATGCTGTCACATCGCCGAGAACGTGTTCGACATCCTGCGCAAGGGTGAACGCCGCGTCGACTCGGAGCTCATGGACGTGGTCCTTGAAGCACTCGACACCGTCAACAGCATGTTCGGTCAAGTGCGCGAGCGCTCCAGCGTTACCCCCGCCACACCTGAATTGCTGGCCGCGCTGGCTCGCCTGGCCGAGCCTGCTTCGCAAGAGGAAGTGGCTGCAGCCCCGGTGGTCGAAGAGCCGGTGGCTGAAGCGCCGTCCGAAGACATCACCGACCTTGAATTCGAACAGCTTCTGGATTCGCTGAACGCCGTCAAGGCGCAAGCGGCGGGCGGTCCTGCACCGGTTGCCTCTGCCCCTGCGGCAGCCGCACCTGTCGCGGCAGCACCGGCGGCAGCGGCTCCCGCTGCACCGGCCGGCGCTGCGGCCAGCGATGAAATCACCGACGCTGAATTCGAATCACTCCTCGATCAGTTGCATGGCAAAGGCCAGTTCGCCGTCGATGCCGTGCAACCGCCGGCGGCCGTGACGCCGTCTGCCGCACCGGCCAGTGACGAAATCACTGACGACGAATTTGAGTCGCTGCTGGATCAGTTGCATGGCAAAGGCTCGTTCTCGCCGGATGCCGTTGGTACTGCTGCTCCTGACGCCGCGGCTCATGCTGCTCCTGCTGCCGCTGCGCCTGCCGCGCCGGTTGCACCTGCGGCCCCGTCGAAAGCGGCGGCCTCGGACGAAATCACCGACAACGAATTCGAAGACCTGCTGGACCAGTTGCACGGCAAAGGCAAGTTCGAACCTGCGGTGGCCGCCGCGGCACCGGCTGCGCCTGCTGCACCGGTCAACAAGCCTGAGCCCGTGGCCAAAGCCGAACCCGCCAAACCGACGCCTGCTGCGGCGGCACCGGCCAAAGCGACGCCTGCCTCTGCGCCTGCTCCGGCGCGTGCTGCTGCTCCGGCGGCCAGCGAAAAACCGCCGGCTGAAGCCGAAACCACCGTGCGCGTCGACACCGCGCGGCTGGACGAAATCATGAACATGGTCGGTGAACTGGTGCTGGTGCGTAACCGCCTCGTGCGCCTGGGCGCCAACAGCGCCGATGAAGCCATGTCCAAGGCCGTGTCCAATCTGGACGTGGTGACTGCTGACCTGCAGACCGCGGTCATGAAGACCCGCATGCAGCCGATCAAGAAAGTGTTCGGTCGCTTCCCGCGACTGGTTCGCGATCTGGCGCGTCAGTTGAAGAAAGAAATCAGCCTTGAACTGGTGGGTGAAGAAACCGACCTGGACAAAAACCTCGTCGAAGCCCTGGCCGACCCGCTGGTCCACTTGGTGCGCAACGCGGTCGACCACGGTATCGAGTCGCCTGAAGAGCGCGAGGCGTCGGGCAAGGCCCGGAACGGTCGTGTGATTCTCTCGGCCGAACAGGAAGGCGATCACATCCTGCTGTCGATTTCCGATGACGGCAAAGGCATGGACCCTGCGGTCCTGCGTGCGATCGCGGTCAAGCGTGGCGTGATGGACAAGGACGCAGCGGATCGCCTCAGCGACACCGACTGCTACAACCTGATCTTCGCACCGGGCTTCTCGACCAAGACCGAGATTTCCGATGTGTCCGGGCGTGGCGTGGGCATGGACGTGGTGAAAACCAAGATTTCCCAGCTCAACGGCTCGATCAACATCCATTCGACCAAGGGCCTGGGCTCGAAGATCGTCATCAAGGTCCCGCTGACTCTGGCGATCATGCCGACGCTGATGGTCATGCTGGGCAATCAGGCCTTCGCGTTCCCGCTGGTCAACGTCAACGAGATCTTCCACCTGGACCTGTCGACCACCAACGTCGTCGACGGTCAGGAGGTGGTCATCGTCCGCGACAAGGCGCTGCCACTGTTCTACCTCAAGCGCTGGCTGGTCAGTTCGGCGGCTCACGAGGAGCAGCGCGAAGGTCACGTGGTGATCCTGTCGGTCGGCACGCAACGCATCGGCTTCGTGGTGGATCAGTTGGTCGGCCAGGAAGAAGTGGTCATCAAGCCGCTGGGCAAGATGCTGCAAGGTACGCCGGGCATGTCGGGCGCCACCATCACCGGTGACGGTCGCATTGCACTGATTCTCGATGTCCCGAGCATGCTCAAGCGCTACGCGGCACGACGGATTGGTTAGGCAGGATCGGCTTAAGCAGGCGGCTTTCGATGTTCTGTAGGACCGGCTTCAGCCGGGAAGAGGGCAGGGTGAACACCCTCGATTTTGTGGTGTGAAACCCGACGCCTTCTTGTGTAGGACCGGCTTCAGCCGGGAAAGGGCCGGTATGGACACTCTGGATTGCGCGGTGTGACATCCGACGCGTTCCCGGCTGAAGCCGGTCCTACTAAGGGAAAGGGCCGGTATGGACACCATGGATTTTGCGGTGTGACATCTCACGCTTTCCCGGCTAAAGCCGGTCCTACAAATAGACCCGGTCCTGTTTTAAGCGCGAAAACCGGTCTCACTGGCCTGTCCCGTATCGCCAATGTGACCCAAGCTACGTGATTCAGGGCGCGCCGACCCTCAGGGGTGGCGCGCGCTCTTTGGAGTGTTTATGGCAGTCAAGGTTCTCGTCGTGGACGACTCGGGTTTTTTCCGACGTCGTGTTTCGGAAATTCTCTCTTCAGATCCCACGATTCAGGTGGTCGGTACCGCCACCAATGGCAAGGAAGCCATTGAACAAGCCCTGGCCCTCAAGCCCGACGTGATCACCATGGACTACGAAATGCCGATGATGGATGGCATTACCGCGGTCCGTCACATCATGCAGCGCTGCCCGACCCCGGTGTTGATGTTCTCCTCCCTGACCCACGAAGGCGCCCGAGTCACCCTCGATGCGCTGGACGCTGGCGCCGTGGATTTCCTGCCGAAAAACTTCGAAGACATCTCGCGCAACCCAGAGAAGGTCAAACAGATGCTGTGCGAGAAAGTACACAGCATTTCCCGCAGCAACCGTCGTTTCGGTGGTTACACCAGCACGCCTGCCGCAACGCCGGCAGCGGTACCTTCCGCCTCAACGCCGGCACCGCGCAGCACGTCGGCCGCACCGAGCCCGTCACGTTCGGCGCCAGCCCCTGCGCCTGCACGTACAGCCGCGCCAGCGCCGCAGCATCATGCACCGGCGTCCCATCACCACGCGCCGACGTCGGCTGCGCCCAAGCGCAAAGCCTACAAACTGGTCGCGATCGGCACGTCCACCGGTGGCCCGGTGGCCTTGCAGCGGGTGCTGACCCAACTGCCGGCCAATTTCCCGGCGCCCATCGTGCTGATCCAGCACATGCCGGCCGCGTTCACCAAAGCCTTCGCCGAGCGCCTCGACAAGCTCTGCCGCATCAGCGTTAAAGAAGCCGAGGACGGCGACATCCTGCGTCCCGGTCTGGCACTGCTGGCCCCGGGTGGCAAACAGATGATGGTCGACGGTCGCGGCGCGGTGAAAATCCTGCCGGGCGACGAGCGCCTGAACTACAAGCCGTGCGTCGACATCACCTTCGGCTCGGCGGCGAAGTCCTACAGTGACAAAGTCCTCGCCGTCGTCCTCACCGGGATGGGCGCTGACGGCCGTGAAGGCGCGCGTCTGCTCAAGCAGAGCGGCAGCCAGATCTGGGCGCAGGACGAAGCCAGCTGCGTGATCTACGGCATGCCCATGGCGATCGTCAAAGCCGAACTGGCCGACGCCGTTTACAGCCTCGACGACATCGGGCGCCACCTGGTGGAGGCCTGCAGCTGATGGATGTCTTGACGCTAATAGGGATCATCCTGGCGTTCGTCGCGATCATTGGCGGCAACTTCCTGGAAGGCGGGCATCTGGGCGCCTTGCTCAACGGCCCGGCCGCGCTGATCGTGCTTGGCGGTACGCTGGCGGCCTGCCTGGTGCAGACGCCTATGAGCGCGTTCAAACGGGCGATGCAGATCTTCATCTGGATTCTGTTTCCGCCACGCATCGACCTGGCCGGCGGCATTGATCGCGTCGTGTCCTGGAGTCTCACTGCGCGCAAAGAGGGCCTGCTGGGCCTCGAAGCCGTGGCGGACTCGGAGCCCGATGCCTATTCACGCAAAGGCCTGCAACTGCTGGTCGACGGCGCTGAACCGGCGGCCATTCGCGGCATTCTGGAAGTGGACTTCATCACCCAGGAAAGCCGCGACATTCAGGCCGCGAAGGTCTACGAAAGCATGGGCGGCTATGCGCCCACGATAGGCATCATCGGCGCCGTCATGGGCCTGATCCATGTGATGGGCAACCTGGCCGACCCCAATCAACTGGGCAGCGGTATCGCTGTCGCGTTTATTGCCACCATTTATGGCGTAGCGTCCGCAAACCTGTTTCTTCTGCCAGTAGCGAACAAGCTCAAGGCCGTGGCGATCCGCCAGTCGCGCTACCGCGAAATGCTCCTCGAAGGCCTGCTCTCGATTGCCGAAGGCGAGAACCCGCGCTCGATCGAACTGAAGCTGCAAGGCTTCATGGAGTGATGGACTGATGGCCCGCCGACGTCGCCACGAAGAGCACGAAAATCACGAACGCTGGCTGGTGTCCTACGCGGACTTCATCACCTTGCTGTTCGCTTTTTTCGTGGTCATGTATTCCATCTCGTCGCTGAACGAAGGCAAATACAAGGTGCTGTCCGAGGCGCTGGTCGGGGTCTTCAATGAGCCTGAGCGCAGTGTCAGGCCGATCCCCATTGGCGAGCAGAAACCGCAGACCGTACGACCCGCCGACCCGCTGGTTCAGGACAGCGACCAGACCGACGCCGCCCTGGGTCAGGCTGCGGACGACCCGCTGAAATCGATTGCCGATGACGTCAACGCGGCGTTCGGTGACCTGATCGCTTCCAAGCAGATGACCGTGCGTGGCAACGAGCTGTGGATCGAGATCGAGCTCAATTCCAGCCTGCTGTTCGGCAGCGGCGACGCGATGCCGAGCAATCAGGCGTTCGACCTGATCGACAAGGTCGCGAAAATCATCAAGCCGTTCGACAACCCTGTACACGTCGAAGGATTCACCGATAACCAGCCGATCAACACCGGGCAGTTCCCGACCAACTGGGAGCTGTCGTCGGCGCGTTCATCGAGCATCGTGCGCATGCTGGCCATGGACGGGATCAACCCGGCGCGGCTGGCCTCGGTCGGTTACGGCGAATTTCAGCCGCTGACCTCCAACGCCACCGCTGACGGCCGCGCGCGCAACCGCCGCGTGGTGCTGGTGATCTCGCGCAACCTGGACGTGCGCCGCAGCCTCACAGGCTCGGGCACCACGGCCAATGCAAAACCGGATGCTGCGCTGCGCCGTGCTGGCACACAAACTGCACCGGTCCCGGCCAAGCCGCCGCAAGGCGTCAAATCTTCGTCATCTGCCCCTTAAACCCGGTCGTCGCTTTGGTCGGGGGGAAAACGAGTACATGAGAGTCTGGGCAGTAGCCAATCAGAAAGGCGGGGTCGGCAAGACCACCACCTCCATCGCTTTAGCCGGCTTGCTGGCAGAGGCGGGCAAGCGCGTGGTCGTGGTGGATCTCGATCCCCATGGCTCGATGACCAGCTATTTCGGTCAAGACCCCGATACGCTGGAACACAGCAGCTTCGACCTGTTCCTCAACAAGGGCGTGGTGCCTGAAGGCTTGCCTGGCCAGTTGCTGCTGCCGACCAGTGACAAACGTATTTCCCTGCTGCCGTCGAGCACCGCGCTGGCCACCCTTGAGCGCCAGTCGCCGGGGCAGAGCGGCCTGGGGCTGGTGATTGCCAAGAGTCTGGCGCAGCTGTGGCAGGACTTCGATTACGCGATCATCGACAGCCCGCCGTTGCTCGGCGTGTTGATGGTCAACGCTCTGGCGGCGAGCCAGCAACTGGCGATCCCGGTGCAGACTGAATTCCTGGCGGTGAAGGGCCTGGAGCGGATGGTCAATACGCTGGCGATGATTAATCGTTCGCGCAAGGTGCCGCTGCCGTACACCATCGTCCCGACGCTGTTCGACCGCCGCACCCAGGCGTCGATGAGCACCCTCAAGCTGCTGCGTGACAGCTACCCGGACCACGTCTGGAATGCGTTCATTCCGGTGGACACGCGGTTGCGCGATGCCAGCCGCGCCGGCGTGACGCCTTCGCAGTTCGACAACAAGAGCCGTGGCGTGCTGGCCTACCGCGCGTTGCTCAAACACATGCTCACCGAACAGCTTGTCGGGCAGGTGGCCTGAGTGTCCGCTGATCATTATTTGTCGAGCGGCGCGTCTGCACGCTCAAGTCCATCGGCTATGCAGCCGATATCTGTTTCAGGCGGCAATCGCATCACTACTTTTCGGGCTCCCGTATGAACCGCCCCCTGGACATCGCTACACGACCACAACTGGCGCTGCAGAACTACCTTGACGCGTTGCTGTTTGACGCGACCGAGGAGTTGCAGGTCGTCGAGTCCGTCGATGAATTTCAAGCGGCCGTGCTCGAAGAGCAGGCCCATGACGCACGCATGCGTTCCGCGGTAGCGGCGGCTGTGGCTGCCGCGTTGCCCCCTGGGCTGCCGGCGTCCCAGCCAGCTCCGATGAGCCGGCCTGCGCCGGTGTCGCTGGCCTATACGGCTCAGCCTGAACCGGCCGCCGCGCGGGTGATGGAACGGCCAGTGGTGATGCCACCGGTGATTCTGCCGCCGGTCATCATGCCGGAGGTCGAGCCTGCGGTTGAGAGCCCGGCCCTTGAGGCCCGGGTGGTGGAAGAACCACCAGTGGCCCTGGTCGAGCCGGTGGTTGACGTGCATCTGTCTGCCCAGCGCACACCGACGCCTCCGCCCACCGGCGATGAGCGCCCGGCCTGGGCTGCCGAGCCGTTCGAATGCCTGCTGTTCGACGTCGCCGGTCTGACCCTCGCGGTGCCGCTGGTGTGTCTGGGTTCGATTTACCCACTGGCGGGCCATGATCTGACGCCGCTGTTCGGCCAGCCGGACTGGTTCCTCGGGATCCTGCCCAGCCAGGCGGGCAACCTGAAGGTATTGGACACCGCGCGCTGGATCATGCCGGACCGGTACCGCGACGATTTCCGTCAGGGCCTGCAATACGTGATCTCGGTTCAGGGCTATGAATGGGGGCTGGCCGTGCACCAGGTCAGCCGCTCGTTGCGCCTGGACCCCAATGAAATCAAATGGCGCACCCACCGTGGTCAGCGGCCCTGGCTTGCCGGGACGGTGATCGAGCACATGTGTGCGCTGCTGGACGTTTCCGAGCTGGCCGAGCTGATCGCCAGTGGCGCGGTCAAGCACATGCACACGCGCAAATAGCATCAGTCATCACGCACATCACATAAACACAGGCCGGCGTACGAATCGTCGACCGCACGGCACAACACGCAAGGGGTTAGGGGTATGAAGAAGTCGTCAGCACAGGGTTCCGAAGATCCGATTCTGCAATGGGTCACCTTCCGCCTGGACAATGAGTCGTATGGCATCAACGTGATGCAGGTTCAGGAAGTGCTGCGCTACACCGAGATCGCACCGGTCCCGGGCGCGCCAAGCTACGTGCTGGGGATCATCAACCTGCGCGGCAACGTCGTCACTGTCATCGACACCCGTCAGCGCTTTGGTCTGCCGCCGGTTGAAGTCAGCGACAACACGCGTATCGTGATCATCGAGGCCGACAAGCAAGTGGTCGGGATCCTGGTCGATAGCGTGGCTGAAGTGGTTTACCTGCGTCAGTCGGAAGTCGAAACCGCGCCGAACGTGGGCAACGACGAATCCGCCAAATTCATCCAGGGCGTGTGCAACAAGAACGGCGAACTGCTGATCCTCGTGGAACTGGACAAGATGATGTCCGAGGAAGAGTGGTCCGAGCTGGAGAACATCTGATTGATTCTTGATGTAGCGGTCATTTTTCTGGCGGTGTTGTGGGTCGCGAGCGTCGCGATGTTCATGGCCCACACCAAACGCTTGCGCACGCTGGCCGTGCAGCAGCTGGAAGCGGATTCGCTGCGTGATCAGCGCATCCGTGAGCTGGCCCGGCGCCTGGAAAATTACCAGGGTGGCACGGTGAAAATGGGTGAGGAACTGCACGAGTTGCGTTCCATCATCGCGCTGCTGCCGGACAAGATCACTGCCCTCGAGCAGCGCGATCCTTCCACGCTGTCCTTCGCCCAGGCCGCCCGCCTGGTCGGGATGGGCGCCAGCATCGACGAGCTCACCCAATCCTGCGGCCTGACCCAGGCCGAAGCGCAGCTGATGACCAAGATGCATGGCGGCAATCGGGGCGCCTGAATGGCGGGAATCGCGAGTTCCGGGTGCTGCGACTGATGTCTTCCCGGCTGAAGCCGGTCCTGCCGGGTACGCGTTTTTTAGTGGGACCGGCTTTAGCCGGGAAGGCGTCCGTCAAGGCGCCGTGCATATTTCACCGAGGGGTGATATCCCGCTCCACCGGCCCTGCATTCGGGTCAAAGCCCACCGGAAACTTGCCTTTCAAGTGCCAGGCAAACGCGATGATTTCCGCGATGGTCAGGTACAGCTCCTGAGGAATGCTGTCGCCCAGTTCCAGGCGGGCGAGCATTTTCACCAGTTCGGCGTTTTCGTAGATCGGCACCTTGTACTCCCTGGCAATCGCCAGAATGGCTTCCGCCAGGGTGTCGTCGCCCTTGGCCGTCAGCGTCGGGGCCTGGTGGCCGTCGTAGCTGAGGGCAATGGCCTGACGCGGTGTCTGCTCGGGTCTGCTCATCAGGCGTTCTCGTCGATCCAGCGTTGTTCGAGCACGGCGCGTGGCCCCTGGGGCGGTACGCCGCGATTGCATTCCAGTTCCTTGACGTTCAGACCGCATGCCACCAGGCGCGCACGCAGATTGCCCAGCTCGCTGGAAATCAGCTCGGCGCTGCCTTCGCGTTCAGCCCATAACTGGCTGGCGATGCTGCCGGCAATCAGTTGCGCCTGCACGTGCAACGGGCCGAGAGGTTCCAGATCGAACGCCAACTCCAGCCGCCAGAGTTTTTCTCGCTCCCTGGCTTCCTGCGCCGGCGTATCGGCATGCTCGTCGCGCTCGGGCGTCTCCTCGCGCTGAACCTTGACCTGCAACGGCACGATGTCGTGGGCGTTGCGCATCGGGATCTCCAGCTGCCAGGTGGTCACCTGGGTGCCGTCGGCATGGGTTCGGGTTTGCTCCAGGCCACCCAACTGATGGCTCTGCAGCCGCGATATCGCCCCCGCCGCCAGTTTCAACAGCATCTCCAGATCGTCTTTGCTTTCCGGATGGCCGAGGGTGCGCGGTGGTAATGGGAAGTTGATCGTTTCGCTCGGCGGCGCCACCAGCCCCAAAGTGCCAAAGGCGCTGCGCAACACGCTGGGCATCGCCCGCGCCAGGGTATTGCCGGCGGCGGCAGCGCTGTAACTGACGCTGTCCGGCAGGCCCGGCAGAATTTGCGTGATCAGGCGCAGCAGGTTGGCTTTCATGTCCGGCACCAGCGTCGGGTTCTGCCCGGCCAGCAAACGCGGTTCCATGAACAGGCCGCTGGCATTCAGCGCCTGGGCCACGCCCTTGGCAGTGGTCATCTGTGGGACGTCCGGCAGATCGGCCAACAGTTGCTCGATGCTGGCCCGCAGTGACGGCGAAAGGTTGTCGCCATCGGCCGGTGGCGGCAGGTTCTGCAGGGCGGTGATCAGGCCCTGCAGCGAGCCCTGCCGGCTTTGTTGTGTCGACAACTGCTGCGCCAGGGCCAGTTCATCCAGACGATTGGGCAGGGCGACGAAATTCAGCGCCTGACTGTTCTGCACCTGGGCGCTGAGCAGACTGCCGACCCGCAACGGCTGCGGGCTGTCGACGGTCAGGCTGGTGCCGGCCAGGGCCGTGTTGAGCAGGATGACGATGGAGCGGTAATTCGCCGGCTGCGCCCCGCCCGACGATTGCACGGGGGATTGCCCCGCCAACTGCGCGACATTCTGCGCCGCGACTTGCGTGGTCAGCACTTTGCCTTGCAGCAGCGTGCCAGCGGGCAGTTGTCGCGTGTCGATGCTGGTCAGGCTGTTGGTGGCGGCTTTCTGCAGGTCCTGCACGCTGATGGTCAGGGTGTCGGCCGAGCCCTGGGCGACGTTGACGCTGGTGCCCGGCGTCAGCGGCAGCGAACTGCTGACGGGCAGGGTGGTTTGCCGGCCGTTGACCATGGTCAGTTTGAGCAAGAGCTGAAAGTCCTGCCCCAGTTGCTTGAGGCTCACCACTTCAGCGCTGGCCACCTGACCTGAGGACAACAGCCCTTCGCGCGGCTCCATCAGCTTGAGCACTTCGCCCGCCGGCACACCTGCGCGCAGCAAGGCCGTGGCCACGTTTACTGGAGAAAGATTGGGTATATCGCCTGTCATCAGATCCCGACTCGGTGAATTTGCGCTCTGGGTGGCGGGCCCGGGTATGTATAATCCGGCACCGACTGCGTCGGCGGTCCACCGTTAAGCTGCACCAGTATAACGGCCGTCATGATCCCGACTTGAACCGCCGTGCCGCTGCTACCGAAAAGAAGGTCCCGATGCCGATCCCCGTTCTTGAAGCCGTGGCGCTGACTTGCGAGCGTGACTGGCGCCTGCTGTTCGAGCATCTCGAATTGCGGCTGAGCGCAGGCGACATGGTGCAGATCAGCGGCCCCAACGGCAGCGGCAAGACCAGCCTGCTGCGCCTGTTGTGCGGACTGATGCAGCCCACCGCCGGCGATGTGCTCCTCGACGGCAAGCCCCTTGCCAGCCAGCGTAGCGAACTGACCCGCCACCTGCTGTGGATCGGCCACGCCGCCGGCATCAAAGACGTGCTCACACCCCTGGAGAACCTCGCCTGGCTCTGCGCGCTGCACACCCCCGTGGCGGCCGCCGAGATCTGGCGTGCCCTCGAAGCGGTCGGACTGCGCGGGTTTGAAGACGTGCCGTGCCATACCTTGTCGGCCGGCCAGCGCCGTCGGGTGGCACTGGCCCGCCTGTATTTGCCGGGCCCCGGCCTGTGGATGCTTGACGAGCCCTTCACGGCGCTGGACAAGCAGGGTGTCGCCCAACTGGAAGCGCACCTGGCCGCTCACTGTGAAAAGGGCGGCGCCGTGGTCCTGACCACCCACCACACGCTGAGTCGCACCCCCTCGGGTTATCGCGAGCTGGACCTGGGGCAGTGGGCGGCATGAGTCACGTGTTCACCCTGTTGATCGCCCGCGAAGCGCGCCTGCTGTTTCGGCGCCCGGCCGAACTGCTCAACCCGCTGGTGTTCTTCGCCATCGTCATCGCCCTGTTTCCCCTGGCCGTCGGCCCTGACACGCAACTGCTGCAGCGGCTGTCGCCGGGGTTGGTGTGGGTGGCCGCGCTGTTGTCCGTGCTGCTGTCACTGGACGGCCTGTTCCGCAGTGATTTCGAAGACGGCTCCCTCGAACAATGGGTGCTGTCGTCGCAACCGCTGGCATTGCTGGTGCTTGCCAAAGTGCTGGCGCACTGGGTGTTTTCCGGGCTGGCGCTGGTCTTGCTGTCTCCGCTGCTGGCGCTGATGCTCGGCCTGCCCACCGCATGTTTGCCGGTGCTGCTGCTGTCGCTGTTGCTGGGCACGCCGGTGTTGAGCCTGCTTGGCGCGGTGGGCGCGGCCTTGACCGTAGGGCTCAAGCGCGGCGGTCTGCTGTTGGCGCTGTTGATTTTGCCGCTGTACATCCCGGTGCTGATTCTCGGCAGCGGCGCCTTGCAGGCTGCCCTTGAGGGCATGCCCGCGACCGGTTATCTGCTTTGGCTTGGCAGCCTCACCGCACTGGCGGTAACCCTGACGCCCTTTGCAATTGCCGCTGGTTTGAAGATCAGCGTTGGCGAATAATCGCACCCTGACCGAGCGGACAGTTTTTCCGTCGGCAGGTCACGGACGCTTCAGCCATAAGAAGCGCCTTGCCCTGATAGCAACTCGTGCTGAGACGCACCGTTATGAAGAGCACCGTGATGAAAAGGCAGCGTGATGAACACAAGCGCCAAGGCTAAAGGCGGCATGAGTTGGGCCTGGTTCCACAAACTCGGTTCGCCCAAATGGTTTTACGGCATCAGCGGCCGTCTGCTGCCGTGGCTGAGCATCGCTGCGGCGCTGTTGATCGGCATTGGCGTGGTCTGGGGCCTGGCGTTCGCGCCCCCGGACTATCAGCAAGGCAACAGTTTTCGCATCATCTATATCCACGTGCCGGCGGCGATGCTGGCCCAGTCCTGCTACGTGATGATGGCGGTGTGCGGCGTGGTCGGGCTGGTCTGGAAGATGAAAATGGCCGACGTCGCCCTGCAATGCGCGGCGACCATCGGTGCGTGGATGACTGCCCTGGCGCTGGTGACCGGCGCGATCTGGGGCAAGCCGACGTGGGGTTCGTGGTGGGTCTGGGACGCGCGGCTGACGTCGATGCTGATTCTGCTGTTTCTGTATTTCGGCCTGATCGCGCTGGGCAACGCGATCACCAACCGCGACAGCGCCGCCAAAGCCTGCGCCGTGCTGGCGATTGTCGGCGTGATCAACATTCCGATCATCAAGTACTCGGTGGAGTGGTGGAGCACCCTGCACCAGGGCGCGACCTTCAGCCTGACGGAAAAGCCTGCCATGCCCGCTGAAATGTGGCTGCCCCTGCTGTTCACCGTGCTGGGGTTTTACTGCTTCTTCGGGGCGGTGCTGCTGATGCGCATGCGCCTGGACGTGCTCAAGCGCGAGGCCCGCGCCGGTTGGGTCAAAGAGGCAGTAGCGAAGCACCTTGGCCACACCACGTCCCCTCGCCACGGAGCCGAACGATGAGCTTCGAGTCTTTCAGTGATTTTCTCGCCATGGGCAAGCACGGGCTGTATGTCTGGTCGGCCTATGGCATCTGTTTCACCGTGCTGGCGATCAATGTACTGGCACCGGTTTTCGCGCGTCGGCGTTACCTGCAACAAGAGGCGCGCCGTCTGCGCCGGGAGAGCATTACGTGAATCCGCTGCGAAAAAAGCGCCTGTTGATCATCCTGGCGATCCTCGCCGGGGTCGGCATCGCGGTCAGCCTTGCACTCAGCGCGCTGAAGGAAAACATCAATCTGTTTTACACCCCGACCCAGATCGCCAGCGGCGAAGCGCCCCGTGACACGCGGATTCGCGCCGGCGGCATGGTGGTCCAGGGCTCGCTGCAGCGCTCGCCGGATTCCCTGGACGTGACGTTTGCCGTCACCGATTTCAACAAGTCGGTACCCATCACCTATCGCGGCATCCTGCCGGACCTGTTCCGTGAAGGGCAGGGGATCGTCGCCCTCGGCAAGCTCAATGCCGACGGCGTGGTCGTTGCCGATGAAGTGCTGGCCAAACACGACGAGAAATACATGCCGCCGGAAGTCGCGAAAGCGCTGAAAGACAGCGGCCAGCCCGCACCCGCCGCCACGCCCGCCGCTCTCCCGGACAAACAGGGGTAAACGATGATTCCCGAACTCGGCCACTTGGCCATGATTTTGGCCCTGTGCTTCGCCATCGTGCAGGCCGTCGTGCCGCTGATGGGCGCCTGGCGCGGCGACCGCCTGTGGATGAGCCTCGCCCAGCCCGCCGCATGGGGGCAGTTTGCCTTTCTGGTGTTTGCCTTTGGCTGCCTGACCCACGCGTTCATGGTTGATGACTTTTCCGTGGCCTACGTCGCCGAAAACTCCAACAGCGCGCTGCCCTGGTACTACAAGTTCAGCGCCGTGTGGGGGGCGCACGAAGGCTCGTTGCTGCTCTGGGCGCTGATCCTCGGTGGCTGGACCTTCGCCGTATCGATCTTTTCCCGGCAATTGCCCCAGGTCATGCTCGCCCGTGTCCTGGCCGTGATGGGCATGATCAGCGTCGGCTTTCTGCTGTTTCTGATCCTCACCTCCAACCCGTTCAGCCGCATCCTGCCGCAGATTCCCCAGGACGGGCGCGACCTCAACCCGTTGCTGCAAGACATTGGCCTGATCGTTCACCCGCCGATGCTGTACATGGGTTATGTCGGTTTTTCCGTGGCGTTTGCCTTCGCCATCGCCGCGTTGCTTGGCGGTCGTCTTGATGCAGCGTGGGCGCGGTGGTCGCGGCCGTGGACCATCGTCGCCTGGGCCTTCCTCGGCGTTGGCATCACCCTGGGTTCGTGGTGGGCCTATTACGAACTCGGCTGGGGCGGCTGGTGGTTCTGGGACCCGGTTGAAAACGCCTCGTTCATGCCATGGCTGGTGGGCACGGCGCTGATTCACTCCCTGGCGGTCACCGAAAAGCGCGGCGTGTTCAAAAGCTGGACCGTGCTCCTGGCCATTGCGGCGTTTTCGTTGAGCCTGCTGGGCACCTTCCTGGTGCGCTCCGGCGTGCTGACGTCGGTCCATGCCTTCGCCTCCGACCCGGCCCGTGGCGTGTTCATCCTGATCTTTCTGCTGATGGTGGTCGGCGGCTCACTGACCCTGTTCGCTCTCCGCGCGCCAGTGGTGAAGAGCCACGTCGGTTTTGGCCTGTGGTCGCGGGAAACCTTGCTGCTGGGCAATAACCTGGTGCTGGTGGTGGCCGCGTCCATGATTCTGCTCGGCACCCTGTACCCGCTGGTGCTGGATGCCCTGAGCGGGGCGAAGATGTCGGTCGGCCCGCCGTATTTCAACGCGTTGTTCGTGCCGCTGATGGGGTTGCTCATGGCGGTCATGGCGGTGGGCGTGCTGGTGCGCTGGAAGGACACGCCGGTCAAGTGGCTGATGGGCATGCTCGCGCCGGTGTTGGTGGGCAGCGCGGTGCTGGCGGTGATCGCCGGTTTCGCCATGGCCGACTTCCACTGGGCCGTGCTTGCCACCTGTTTGCTCGCGGCCTGGGTGCTGCTGGCCGGCGTGCGCGACCTGTTCGACAAGACGCGGCACAAAGGCCTGCTCAAAGGCATGCGTTCGCTGACCCGCAGTTACTGGGGCATGCAAGTGGCGCACCTCGGCATCGCGGTGCTGGCGCTGGGCGTGGTGCTGTCCAGCCAGAACAGCGCCGAACGCGACCTGCGCATGGCCCCCGGAGAATCGGTGGACCTGGGCGGCTACACGTTTGTGTTCGAGGGCGCTCAGCATTATCAGGGCCCGAATTTCACCTCCGATCGCGGCACCCTTCGCGTGCTGGAAGACGGCAAGGAAATCACCGTGCTGCACCCGGAAAAACGCCTGTACACCGTGCAGCGTTCGATGATGACCGAGGCCGGCATCGACGCCGGTTTCACCCGCGATCTGTACGTGGCGCTGGGCGAACCGCTGGAAAACGGCGCGTGGGCGGTGCGTGTCCACGTCAAGCCGTTCGTGCGCTGGATCTGGTTTGGTGGGTTGATCACCGCGCTGGGCGGGGTGCTGGCGGCGCTGGATAAACGATATCGCGTCAAAGTCCGCGCGAAAGTGCGCGACGCGCTGGGCATGACGGGAGCGGCGGTATGAAGCGCTGGATGTTGCTGGCGCCGCTGGTGTTGTTCCTCGGCATGGCGGGGTTGCTGTACCGGGGTTTGTATCTGGATCCATCGGAATTGCCGTCGGCGCTGATCGGCAAACCCTTCCCTGAGTTCAGCTTGCCCGCGGTGCAGGACGGCAAGCCGCTGACCCGCGCCGACCTGCTTGGCAAACCGGCACTGGTTAACGTCTGGGGCACCTGGTGCGTGGCCTGCCGCGTCGAGCACCCGGTGCTGACCAAGCTGGCGCAACAGGGCGTGGTGATCTACGGCGTCAACTACAAGGACGTGAACGTCGAGGCGCAGAAGTGGCTTAAGGATTTTCACGATCCCTATCAGCTGAACATCAATGATGAGGCCGGCAGCCTGGGTTTGAATCTGGGTGTCTATGGCGCGCCGGAGACCTTTTTGATCGATGCCAAGGGTGTCATTCGCTACAAGCATGTCGGCGTGATCGACGAGACGGTCTGGCGCGAGAAGCTGGCGGGCCAGTATCAGGCGCTGGTGGATGAGGGCAAGCCATGATCAGGCGCGATGATGTGCCGGCTGGTCGGGCCTCTTCGCGAGCAAGCTCGCTCCCACAGGGGTTCGGCGGTGTGTCTGCTGGCTTGCTCCTCAAGGGAGTGCGGCGATGGGCTGCTGCTGCGGTGTTGGCGCTGGGTTTTGCAGGTGTTGCTCAGGCGGCCATTGACGCTTATACCTTCAAGGACGACGCCGAGCGTGCCCGCTATACCGAGCTGACTCGCGAGCTGCGCTGCCCGAAATGCCAGAATCAGGACATCGCCGATTCCAATGCGCCCATCGCCGCAGACCTGCGCAAAGAGATCTACCGCATGCTCGGCGAAGGCCAGAGCAATCAGCAGATCATCGATTTCATGGTCGATCGCTACGGCGAGTTTGTGCGCTACAAGCCCGAGCTCAATGCCCACACCTGGCTCCTCTGGTTCGGCCCGGCCGGGCTGCTGGCGGTTGGCGCGGTGTTGATTGGTGTGATCGTCGTGCGCCGCCGTCGCTCAGGCCGCGAAGACGCCGATGTGCTTTCCGACGAGGAGCGTCAGCGCCTCGCCCACTTGCTGGATAAAAACCGCGAATGATCGATTTCTGGATGGCCGCCGGCCTGCTGTTGCTGGTGGCCCTGAGTTTTCTGCTGATCCCTGTGGTGCGCGGCCGTCGCGCACAAACTGAAGAAGATCGCACCGCCCTCAACGTCGCCTTGTATCAGGAGCGCATCGCCGAGCTGCAAGCGCAGCAGGAGGAGGGCGTGCTCTCGGTGGCGCAACTGGACGGCGGTCGTGCCGAGGCTGCCCGTGAATTGCTCGCCGACACCGAAGGCGTGGAGGGCGAGCGGGTTTCGCGCCTGGGCAAGCCGCTGCCGCTGCTCGCCGCGATTCTGGTCCCGGTATTGGCGTTGGGCCTGTATCTGCATTTCGGCGCATCGGACAAGGTCGAGCTGACCCGAGAGTTCTCCCAGCCGCCGGGTTCGCTGGCGCAGATGACCGAGCGGCTAGAGCGCGCGGTCAAGGCGCAACCGGATTCCGCCGAGAGCGCGTACTTCCTCGCGCGGACCTACATGGCCCAGGATCGCCCGGCCGATGCCGCGCGGATGTTCGAGCGCGCGTCCAAGCTGGCCGGCCGTCAGCCCGAACTGCTGGGGCAATGGGCTCAGGCGCTGTATTTCGCTGGCAACAAGGCCTGGAGCCCGCAGATTCAGGGGATTGCCGAAGAAGCGCTGAAGCTCAATCCCAAGGAAGTCACCAGCCTGGGCTTGATGGGCATCAACGCGTTTGAAAGCCAGCAGTTTGATCAGGCAGTCAGTTACTGGACGCGTTTGCTGGCCGTGTTGCCGCCGGACGATCCCTCCCGTGGGGCGCTGGAAGGCGGGATCAAACGTGCCAAAGACAAACTCGTGCAAAGCGGCGGCAAGCTGGAAGACACCCAGCCGTTGGCGGTGCAGGCCGCACGCATGAAGGTGCGTGTCACGCTGTCTGCGGCGTTGAAAGCCAAGGTCCAGCCGGGCGACACGGTGTTTGTGTTCGCCCGCGCGGTGTCAGGCCCGCCGGCGCCGCTGGCGGTCAAGCGCGTGACCGTGGCCGACTTGCCGGTGGAGGTCGAGCTGAGCGACGCCGACGCTATGATGCCGCAGCTGAAACTGTCGAACTTTGCCGAAGTCCAACTCGTGGCCCGGGTGTCCCGCGCCGGTCAACCCACGGCGGGCGAATGGATCGGCCGCAGCCAGCCGTTGCCGAGCAATGTGACGGCGCTGCAGACCCTGACCATCGACAGCCCTGATCAGTAACCTCCGTTAACGCAGCGAGTAGAGAACCCTTATGTATCGCGTCGCCCGTTTTGCCTTGTTGAGTCTGGTGGTGGGATTGACCGCAGCCTGTGCGGTGCAGCATCCAGGGCCGCAGAGTTCCGAACCGATCCCGACCGTTCCCGGTCCGTCGCCGACGCCGCAGCCCGGCACCCCGCGCACTGCGCCGCACACACCGCCGTCGACGCCGATCCCTGCGCCCGGCCCGAAAACGTCTTCGCACTTCGCGCCGCCGCCGGGTGGTAACAGCCACTGGGATGCGCGTCTGGGTGTGCATGTGCTGGATAACGTGCCGAACACGTTCTATCGCCAGCGCACGTACTACCGCTGGAATGATGGCTGGACCTGGTCGACTTCGCCCAGCGGGCCTTGGCAGGAGACCGATCCCAGTGGCGTGCCGCCGGGGTTGAGCAAGCAATTCGGGAATTAAGGCCTGGTTCGGCGAGGTCAAGATCAAGAGCGTCTGCCTGGGGGCAGACTGTTTCGCCTTCGGCGAGTTACTTGGAAAAGCACCCCAAGTAACCAAGGGTGCCTGCTCTCGGTTGGGCCCTTCCTTCGTCAGGGTACCCTCACTCCGACGACGCTCCTTGGGCCCGCGCCGAACGGACATCCATGTCCTGACGGCGCTCTCGCCGCATCCATGCGGCTCGGCCCACTGCGCGTCGTCTGCGCTCGGCCTGCACCAAAGTCGCGTTTGGCGGTGTTTGAGCCTTTTGCGTATGAAGATCAAAAGCAGATCAAAAGCTTCCTGGCTGAAGCCGCTCCTACGGACGTGCGAGGTCTGTTAGTGGGACCGGCTTCAGCCGGGAAGAGGCCGGGTTGCTCACCATCAATTCTGATTGTTCCCACGCTCTGCGTGGTAACGCCGCCCCGGACGCTCCGCGTCCCTCAGACGACCCGCATTTAGGCCTGGAGAGGTGACGCGGAGCGTCACGGGATGCATTCCCACGCGGAGCGGGGGAACGATCAACGATCATCAATTTCGCGGCGTGCCTGCTGACGCTTTCCCGGCTAAAGCCGGTCCCACTAAGAGCAGCGCTTACCCCCGTAGGACCGGCTTCAGCCGGGAAGCTGTTGATTTGCTTTAGATCTTGATCTTGATCTTGATCTTCATGTTGATCTTGATCTTGATCTTGATCTTCATACGCAAGACGTCCAGACGACACCCATCGCGACTTGGGTGCAGGCTGAACGCAGGTTTTGCGCAGTGGGCCGAGCGGCATGGATGCCGCGAGAGCGCCGTCAGGGCATGGATGCCCGTTCGGCGCGGGCCCACGGAGCAAGACCGGAGTGAAGGAACCCCGAGGAACGAGGGGCCCAACCAGGAGCAAAAGCCCTTGGTTACTTGGGGCTTTATCAAGTAACTCGCCGAAGGCGAAACGGTCTGCCCCTAGGCAGACGCTCTTGATCTTGGCGTACTAAGCCGGGGGCTTTATTTCGCCGGATAAATCTGATCAAACACCCCACCATCGTTGAAGTGGGTCTTCTGCACGGTGCGCCAGTCGCCGAAGGTTTTTTCCACTGACAGGAAATCCACTTTCGGGAAGCGGTCGGTGTATTTGGCCAGCACTGCCGGGTCCCGTGGGCGCAGGTAATTGTTGGCCGCGATTTCCTGGCCTTCTGGCGACCACAGGTACTTCAGGTATTCCTCGGCCACCGCGCGGGTGCCTTTCTTGTCGACCACCTTGTCCACCACGCTCACAGGCGGCTCAGCTTCAGCGGAGACGCTCGGGTAGACCACTTCGAACTGATCGCGACCAAATTCGCGGGCGATCATCTCCGCTTCGTTTTCGAAGGTCACCAGCACGTCGCCGATGTGGTTGGTCATGAACGTGGTGGTCGCGCCACGGCCACCGGTGTCGAGGACGGGCACATGGCTGAACAACTCGCCGACGAACTTCTTGGCCGCCGTTTCATCGCCACCCTTCTTCAGCGTATAGCCCCACGCCGACAGGTAGGTGTAGCGGCCGTTGCCGGAGGTTTTCGGGTTGGGCACCACGACTTCAACGCCCTCCTTGACCAGGTCCGGCCAGTCCTTCAACGCCTTCGGGTTGCCCTTGCGCACGATGAACACCGTGGCCGAGGTAAACGGCGCGCTGTTGTTCGGGAGGCGAGTGACCCAGTCCTTGGGCACGAGCTCGCCGTTATCGGCCAGCGCGTTGATGTCAGTGGCCATGTTCATGGTGATGACATCGGCCGGCAGGCCGTCGATCACCGAACGCGCCTGTTTGCTCGACCCGCCAAAGGACATCTGAATCGTCGGGGTCTCTTGGTGCTCTGCATTCCAGTGCTTCTCGAACGCGGCGTTGTAGTCCTTGTAGAAATCGCGCATCACGTCATACGACACGTTGAGCAGCGATGGCGCGGCGGCCTGTGCAGCGCTGCCCAGCGCCAGTCCTGCGGCGAGCAGGGAAGCGGCGAAGATCTTTTTCACTGTGGATTCCTTGTGGCGTTGAGCATGAGGCGTTTATTGATTCGCTCTTGACTGAGCCGTTGTCATAACCAGACGAGAGGGCCAATGGCTGGCGACTATAACCAAAGTCGCCAGCCCCCCAATAGATCAAAAACTCATGTGCTTATGTCGGGTTCTGCATTGGCCGGTCCAGCGATCGCGCCGAGCTTGGGGAACAGCGCATTGCCGCAGCGCGAACAGAACGCCGCTTGGGGTTCATGGGCATTCTTGGCGCAGACCGGGCAGTCGTGCTGCAGTTGATCGCCGCGCATGGCATTGGCCAGTTCGGCGGTGAAAATCCCGGTGGGCACGGCGATGATCGAGTAACCGGTGATCATCACCAGCGACGAGAGGATCTGCCCGATCGGTGTTCTCGGCACGATGTCGCCAAAGCCCACCGTGGTCAGCGTGACGATCGCCCAGTAGATGCCCTTGGGAATACTGGTGAAGCCGTGCTCCGGGCCTTCGACGACGTACATCAAGGTGCCGAATACCGTCACCAGCGTCGACACGGTGGCGAGAAACACGATGATCTTCTGTTTGCTGCCACGCAGGGCGGCGAGCAGGTAGTTGGCTTGTTTCAGATAAGGGCTGAGCTTGAGCACGCGGAAGATCCGCAGCATCCGCACCACGCGCACGATCAGCAGGTACTGCGCGTCGCTGTAATAGATCGCCAGAATGCCCGGCACGATCGCCAGCAGGTCGATCAGGCCGTAGAAGCTGAACGCGTATTTGAGGGGTTTGGGCGAGCAGTACAGGCGCACCAGGTACTCGACCGCGAAGATGAAGGTGAAGGTCCACTCGACCCAGGCCAATGGCGCGGCGTAATTGCGGTGCACGGCCTCGATGCTGTCGATGATCGCCACGAGCAGGCTGCAGAGGATGAGCACCAGCAGAATCTTGTCGAAGCGTCGGCCGGGTTTGGTGTCACTTTGAAAAACGATGATGCGTAGCTGTTCGCGCCAGCTGATGTTGCTGTCCATGGGGTCGTTCCGCGTGCAAGGTCGGCAGAGCGTGGGACAAAGCGCTCAGGAGCGCAACCTGTGAGGCGCCGCACCGCACATCTGATGGCGTCAAAACGGGCCTCTTCCCGGCTAAAGCCAGTCCAACGCAGAGCATTGCGTACATCCGATGGAACTGGCTACTACGACCCCTGTAGGACCGGCTTCAGCCTGGAAGGCGTCAGTCGCTTAAACCCGAAACTGCTTCAACAACCCATTCAACTGCTCACTCAACCCCTTGAGCTGATTGCTCGCCGCGCTGGACTGTTCCGCCGCCACCGCCGTGCTCTGGGAGAGTTGTGCGGCCTGGGTGACGTTCTGGTTGATGTCTTCCACCACGTGGGATTGCTCAAGGGTGGCGCTGGCGATCGAGGCGTTGAGGCCGTTGAGGTTGCGCAGTGCCTGGCTGATCGATGTCAGGCTCTGGCCGGCCAGGTTGGCCTGTTCGATGGTCAGCTGCGACGAACGACTGCTGTCAGCGATCACTTTCACTGCAGCGTCCGAATGGGCTTGCAGGCGCTCGATCATCGCCTGGATTTCCGCCGTGGATTTCTGCGTGCGCTGGGCCAGCAGGCGGACTTCGTCTGCGACCACGGCGAAGCCTCGGCCCTGATCACCGGCGCGGGCGGCTTCGATGGCGGCGTTGAGCGCCAGCAGGTTGGTTTGCTCGGCGATCGAACTGATCACCTCCAGCACCCCGCCGATCTGCGTGCTTTCGCTGGCCAGTGTCCGAATGACCTCCACGGCCTGATCGATGGTGCCGGACAGGTGCCCGATCTGCTTCAGGCTGCTGTCGATGTTGGCCTGACCCTGCTGCGCCTGGGACTCTGCATTGCGCATCTCGCTGGCGGCGTGCTCGGCATTCTTCGCCACGTCCTGTACGCCGTACGTGACCTCATTGACCGCCGTCGCCACCTGCTCCATCTGCAGCGACTGCTGCTGGCTGCGCTCCTGGGCCTGGATGGCATTGCTGCCCAGCTCACTGGATGCCTGGCCGAGACCGACCGCAGACGACTGCAGCTCGCTGACCACCCGCCGCAGTTTGGCGGTGAACGCATTGAAGTGCCGGGCCAGCTGCGTGACTTCGTCGTTGCCCTGGGTTTCCAGGGTGCGGGTCAGGTCGCTTTCGCCGCTGGCGATATTGGCCATCGCTTCGACCGTGGCCTTGAGCGGGCCGGCGATGCTGCGTGCGATCAGAATCAACAGCAGCGCCATGACCAGAAAAATGCCGGCACTGATCGACAGTGCCTTGACCACCTGCTTGTAGAACTCGCCCTGCACGTCATCGATGTAAACGCCTGAGCCGATGATCCAGCCCCACGGCGCGAACAACGAGATGTAGGAGGTCTTGCCGACCGCGTCAGTGGCGCCGGGCTTGGGCCAGCGATAGTTGACCATGCCCGCGCCTTTGGCCTTGGCCAGGGTGACCATCTCGTTGAAGACCTGGAAGCCGTCCGGGTCTTTGATTCCGGACAGGTCCTGGCCCACCAGCTTGGGATTGGCCGGGTGCATGATCATCACCGGGCGCAGGTCATTGATCCAGAAGTAGTCGGTCTGGTTATAGCGCAGCCCGCGAATGGCATCCATGGCCTGCTGCTGCGCCTGCTCGCGGGTCAGGCTGCCGGCGGTTTCCAGGCCATGGTAGTAATCAAGCAGCCCACTGGCGGTCTGCACCACGTGCATGGTCTTGACGGCTTTGGCTTCGTACAGATCGTCATGGATCTGCTTGAGCATCGCCGCTGCCAGCGTAAACAACATCACCACCGCGACGATGAGAATCAACCACAGGCGCCGGCTGATGGAAAGATTGCGCATGTTCATGATCGTCACTCCGTTTCTTTGTTCTTTTTATTGGGTCTGGCGTCTTGGGCAGCGCGCCAGTCAAACTGGTTGCGGGACAGCGGATCGATGACCGTCAAACGACAGACAGAGGACGCGGTGTCATTAAGCGTCTCGGCTTGTTTGTGACAAACGTGAGAGCGGTGCAGGGATATATCTGCAATGGTAGTTATCAAAGCCAAATAAGCTGTAAGAAATGCCTTCGCCTGACGTCAGATCCGATACAGGTATAGCGAAAGGCTTACACGCCCTGAGGAACTTGGCTCTAGGTTGAAACACTTCGGCGCGGTACATTGGATCCATCAACTGCAGCAACGGACCGCTGCAGGATCAAGGATGATCGACCGTTGCCAGGCATTGGCGGCCAACAGGAAGTTGGACGGTGTTGCACAAACCCGCTTCGGCGGGTTTTTTATTGCCCGCGATTTGGCGAACGCCCTTTTGTACCCATTCATTTACCGAATCTGTACAGCGTTTCGACCAAATGTTGCTTCCCGATGGAATTTCCTGCGCTCGCGCCGCTCACAGTACGGACTACACCCGAGTCCAGGACAGGGCCGGCCGGGCAGGCATGGGAAATAATTATTGTGGATGTGGCGCAAATGGCAGCAGACGTACCGAACAAGAGACTCATTCTGGTGGTTGAGGACGAGCAAATCATTCGCGAGTTTGTTTGCGAAATCCTCCAGGACGAAGATTTTATGACCTATGCGCTGGAGACTGCCGACGAGGCCGCGATGTACCTCGAGAGCAACTCCGACGACGTGGCGCTCCTTCTCACCGATATCCTCATGCCGGGTCAGTTGAACGGTGCCGATCTGGCGAACCTGTCGGGCAACAAGTATCCGCACATCCCGATCCTGATCATGTCAGGTCACGAGACCCCCGAGAGTTCTGGCGTCGTGCACCCGGTCGTGTTCATTCGCAAGCCCTGGAGTTTCGGCCAGCTTTTACAAGGCGTTAACAAGGCCTTGGGCTACGACAAGCACGAAAGCCTGTGACCCTCAGCGGTCCGGCTCACACCCTTTGAGCACCAGCCGGATGATGGTCTGGGCGGCCGCTTCGTAATCAGCGTCGTCCAGGGTCGCTTTGCCCGTCACTGTTGAGATCTGCCAGTCGAAATCGGCGTAGGTCTGGGTCGCCGCCCAGATGCTGAACATCAGATGATGGGGGTCGATCGGTGCGATCAGGCCGTCATCGATCCAGCCCTGGATGCACTCTATATTGTGCCTGGCCTGACCATTCAACTGGTCAACCTGCTCGGGGGTCAGGTGCGGCGCGCCGTGCATGATCTCGCTGGCGAACACTTTGGAAGCGAAAGGCAGGTCGCGGGAGATGCGGATCTTCGAGCGGATGTAGCTTGTCAGCACTTCAGCCGGCACCCCCTCACGATTGAATGGCGTCGACGCCTGCATGATCGGCTCGATGATGCTTTCGAGCACCTCTCGGTACAGGTTGTCCTTCGATTTGAAGTAGTAATAGACGTTGGGCTTGGGCACACCCGCCTTGGCGGCGATGTCGCTGGTCTTGCTGGCGGCGAATCCTTTGTCGGCAAATTCTTCACTGGCTGCGCGCAGGATCAGTTCTTTGTTGCGCTCGCGGATGCTGCTCATAAACCGGTATGTCCTTGCCTGCTCGGCGGTGGCGAATGTTAGCACCGGCCTCGCAGCAGGCTCAACATTGCCACTGCTGTGCAACAACAACCCCTTTGTCCACCGGCTTTGTCACTGGCGCGACGGCGTGCCGGTGGTATTGTGTGGCGGGTTGCATCGGGAGCAGTAGCAGAAGGGCAGTAACAGAACGGGCGCCTTATCAAGGCTGAACGCGTATTCGGTGGCGAGGTGTCGGCAGCATGAACAGCCCATTGTTTTCCAGCGTCGTTGCGTATGCCCAGCATTGCGAGCGACAGCTGGTGGAAATCCTGCACCGCCGGCCAACGCTCGACCGGCAGCAGGTCATGACCTGGGTCGACGAGCAGAGTCATGCGATGAAGGACCGTGATCCCCTCGACCTGTTGCGCTCACTCAACGCGAGGGTGCGAGCGGGCAAGCCGCTGCCGTGGGAAGGGCACTCCTGAGCGGGTGCTGTCAGCAGGGCTGGAGCGGCTGAAAGTGGCGGATCAGAGACCTTTGGTGTCTGATCCGCTGCGCCTCAGGTCGACAAGGATCTTGCCGGTCGACCATTGATCGGCAGCAGATCAACGCTTCGTTAGAAGAATACTTTTACCAGCAAACTGGCGGTGTTCTGATCGGTGTCGAAAGAGCGCGTGTCGTTGATGCCGTACTTGTTGCTCCAGTAGTCGTACTCGACGCCCACATACAACTGCCGGTCCGGAAGATTGAGCGCCTTGCCCAGGTCGTATTTGATCTGCGGGTTGAAGTGCAGGTTGGAGTGGTAATCACCTTTGCTGTTGGACTGTTTGTTGTCCACGACCCAGTCCATGAAACCGTCGATGAGAATGTCGGACTTGCCCACCGGGATCGTGTAGGACCAGACCGGGGTAATCTGCCAGGCACCGTAACCGGCGCGGTGGCCGTCGGTGTAACGCTTGTAGAAGTTCAGCTGGAAGTAATCAAAGCCAGGCACTTTCAAGTCAAAACCCGGGCCGATCAGGTACGACTCGACATCCCCTTCGCCAAACTCGTACGTCGTCGCCAACAACACGTCAGTGATCGGCCCCAGCTGAAACTTCTGATCGAAGATCTTGCCCATGGACAGGCGAGGGGAGATCTCCCCGTACGTCGAGGCGTTGCCCAGGCTGCCGTCTTTTTTGCCGTTGTAGTTGATGTAATCGAGGAAGACGAAGTTATCGCCGTATTTCCAGCCATCGGCATGTTCGTAGGTGAACGTCTGCTGGTTCTCAGGGTTCACGGCGAAGTTCTTGCCGTAGAGATAAGTCAGGCTGTTGCTCTGCCACTGCAGCAGATCACCCGACATGGCCGGCGCCGCGGCAAGCAGGCTGCTGGCGGCCATCAGGCTGGAAAGCGTGCGGTTCATGTAAATACTCCCTTGGATTGACGTCGTGGTTTTTTGCGAACTGACGCTCTGTTATGGCGCCTTGGTTTTAATCTACTAAGTTGTCTGTTTGGTCAGCTTCGAGTTGATAGCAAGAGCTGAGCCAACACCTTGAAAAAAGACGAAAAAGCCCCGCCGGCTGTTTAAAGAACAGTCGATGGGTCGTTTTATCGATGCCGTTTGGAAGAGGCACGGGCTGATCGGAGAGTTGTCCGGCCAGTCAGGTCAGTTGCGGTGTTGTTATTGGAGTGAATTCGAGCGGCGGCGGAGGATACTGACTCGCGCAGCGGTGCTCAAGTGCTCTGTCACAGCGCACTCTCGTCGAAAACAGGGCAACCCCTCAGTGTGGATGCAGCGGCCCGGCCATCACCGCACGATCGGCACCGCCGAGCACGTTAAACAGCAGGTTCAATAGCACGGCACTCAGCGTCGCCATGGCGATGCCGCTGTGGGTAATCGGGCCCATCCACTGCGGCAGCTGGCTGAAGAACTCCGGCCGCACCACCGGGATCAGGCCCATGCCGATGCTCACCGCGACCAGCAGTTGGTTGCGCCGATCGGAGATGTCCGCTTCCTGGAGGATCTTGATCCCGGTGGCGGCGACCATGCCGAACATCGCGATGGCCGCGCCGCCGAGTACGGCAGGCGGAATCGAGGCGACCAGATAGGCCGCTTTCGGCAGCAGGCTGAGCACGATGAGAAACCCGCCCGCGACAATGGTCACCGAGCGGCAGCGTACGCCGGTCATCTGCACCAGGCCGATGTTCTGCGCAAACGAGGAGTGGGTGAAGGTGTTGAGAAAGCCCGCAAGAAAAGAGGCGGCCGCATCGCACAGCAGGCCCCGGCGCAGCATGCCGGGCGTGACGTCGCGGTCGGTGATCTTGCCCAGGGCGAGGAACATCCCCGTGGATTCGACAAAGATGATCACCACCACCAGGCACATCGACAGGATCGGCGCGAGGCTGAATTGCGGCATGCCGAAGTGCAGGGGCGTGACCACTTTCAGCCATTCGGCCTGACCCAGTCCACTGAGGTCGACCATGCCGATGAAGCCGGAGAGGATGTAGCCCAGGCCCATGCCGATCAGCACCGAGATGTTCACCCAGAACCCGCGCATGAAGCGGTTGATCAGCAGAATCGTCAGCAACACCAGCGCGGCGACGCCGAGGTACACCGGGGCGCCGAAGCTCACCGCCTTGCTGCCGCCGCCGGCCCAGTTGACCGCCACCGGGAACAGCGACAGGCCGATGGAGGTGATCACGGTGCCGGTCACCAGCGGCGGGAAGAAGCGCACGATTTTCGACATGAACGGCGCGATCAGCATGCCGAAGAAGCCCGCCGCGATGGTCGCGCCGAAGATCCCCGGCAGGCCGACGCCGCTCATCCCGGCCATCGCCACCATGCTGCCGACAGCGGCGAAACTGGCGCCCATCATGATCGGCATGCGAATCCCCAGCGGACCGATGCCGAGCGATTGCACCACCGTGGCAATGCCGGCGACCAGCAGGTCGGCGTTGATCAGAAAGGCAATGTCTTCCCGGGAAAGCCCGGCGGCCTGGCCGATGATCAGCGGCACTGCAACGGCACCGCCGTACATCAACAGGACGTGTTGCAGGCCCACCAGAATCAGTTGCAGCAAGGGCAGGGGCTGTCGTGGCGGCGCGGCAGGGATGCGCGCGTGAGTTGACTCGGACATGCAACACCTCATTGTTTTTATTTTAGGGTTGAAGCTTTGAATCGGTGGAGGCGACAAGCTTCAAGCCTCAAGCTAAAGCCGATCGCGTACTGCTTCTGACTTGTGGCTTGCCGCTTGAAGCTTGCAGCTGCTTAGTTCGTCTGCGCCCCCTTATCGATCCATTGCCCCAGCAGGTCACGTTCCTGTTGGGTCATCTGGGTGATGTTGCCCAGCGGCATGATCTGCGCGGTCACGGCCTGGGCCTGGATGCGCGGGGCGAGTTGCTGGATCTGTTGCGGCGTGTCGAACATGATTCCGGCCGGCGCGCTGCTGAACAGCGGGCTGGTGGGTTTGGCGGAGTGACAGACGGTGCACCGTTCCTGAATCACGCTGTGGACTTTCTCGAAATCCACACCGCCGCTGCTGGCCTGCGCGGGTTTCGCGGCAGCGGGGGCAGTGGCAGCGGGCGCAGGCGCAGTTGCAGTTTCAGGCGCAGCGGCGACGGGCGCTGGCGCGACCTCGGGCTTCGGCTCGTCGGCGCGATGACCGCCAATGGCCGTGCCCGGCAGCGGCTGGTACTGGATGTTCGCCGCCACGTCCGGGCTGCGAAATGTTTGCGCCGGGCCGGTGACGTACGCCAGACACATCATCCCCAACGCGCCGACCGGGAGGGCCCAGGCATATTTGTGGCTGTTGTGGCGGGTGTTGAAAAAGTGACGGACCAGCACCGCACACACCGCGATCCCGGCCAGGATCAGCCAGTTGTACTGACTGCCGTAGGTGCTCGGGAAGTGGTTGCTGATCATGATGAACAGCACCGGCAGGGTGAAGTAGTTGTTGTGCCGTGAACGCAGCAGGCCTTTGGCGGGCAGCGACGGGTCCGGCGTGCGGTTCTCGGCGATGGCGGCGACCAGCGCGCGCTGGGCCGGCATGATAATGCGCAGCACGTTGCCGACCATGATCGTGCCGATGATCGCACCCGTGTGCAGGTAAGCTGCTCGCCCGCTGAACACCTGGCTGAAGCCGAAGCAGGCCGCGATGACCAGCACGAACAGCACCAGGCCCAGCAGGACAGGGCGCTTGCCCAGCGGTGAATCGCAGAGGATGTCGTAGATCGTCCAGCTGGCGATCAATGAGCCGACGCCGATGGCGATGCCTGCGCCGCCGCTCAGCGTGCTGCCGGGTGCCAGCAGGTAAAGGGTGGGGTTGGAATAGAACACGATGCACAGCAGCGCGACGCCCGACATCCAGGTCCAGTAGGCTTCCCATTTGAACCAGTGCAGGTCGTCCGGCATGGTCGGCGGGGCCAGTTTGTACTTTTCCAGGTGATAGATACCGCCGCCGTGAATCGCCCAGAGGTCGCCCGACAGACCCTCACGGGGGTTGGCGCGGTTGAGGTTGTTCTCCAGCCAGACGAAATAAAAGGACGCGCCGATCCAGGCGATCCCGACGATCATGTGAATCCAGCGCACGCCCAGATTCAGCCATTCCATCAGATGTGCAGCCACAGTCTTACCCTTTGCCTGCCACCCCTTGGCGGGTGGTCAGACCCTTCTTATAGTTGGGGATCGAGAACCATCTTCTGACTCTCTTCGAAGAAATGCTCATCGCAGTTATTGCCGTTGCCACTGCGATCAACCACCAGGAAGTCATCCCGCTTTTCGATCGTCAGCACCGGGTGGTGCCAGACGCCGCGATGGTAATTAACACCCTGCCTGCCATTGGTGATGAAGGCGCGGGTCAACTCGGGTTCAGGTGCATCGCCAAGTGGCGCGACCACGACCAGAAAAGGATGGCCGAGCAGCGGAATAAAGGCCTGGCTGCCCAGCGGATGGCGCTCCAGCATGCTGATAGTCAACGGCATGTCCAGCGCCTCGGCACGGAAGATGCTGATGATCGCCTTGTCGTCCGGCGTGGCCGTTTCAACCTCGGCCAGACGGTGAAAGCGCATGGTCGAGCCGTTATTGATCATGAAATGATCGCTGCCGTCGGTTTCGATGACATCGCCAAACGGGGCGAAGGCTGCCTTGGTCAACGGCTCGATGATCAGTGTGCGCATGCGGGGTCTTCTTTCTCGTTATTCGTAAATGAAAACACTGTGGTCTTTGATCGTTCCCACGCTCCGCGTGGGAATGCATCCCCTGACGCTCTGCGTCACCCTGGACGCGGAGCGTCCGCAAAGGGGTTACCACGCGGAGCGTGGGAACCATCAGTCATCAGGGGCCAAGCGTTTATTTCGCGACTTTGCCCAGCACCCGCAACCGGCTCACACCGCCATCCGGGAACACGTTCAGGCGGATATGGGTAATCGGTCCCAGCGCCCTGATCTGCTCGACGAACGTGTGTTCGGCGTGCATTTCCAGCTTCTGGCTCGGCAGCAGTTCGCGCCAGAACAGGCTCTGGGTTTCGATCTGGCTGTCGGTGCCGCCTTTGACGAACGCCGCCTGAATCGAGCAGCTGTCCGGGTAGTTGCCCTTGAAGTGCAGGGTGTCGACGACGATCTGCTCGACCTCACCGGCATGCCCCAGCGCCACGATCACCCAGTCATTGCCAGGGGTGCGGCGACGTGCGGTTTCCCAGCCGTCGCCCATGTTCACGCCACGGCCCGGGTTGAGGATGTTGCTCATGCGCCCGAAATGCTCGTCGGAGCAGGCCAGTGCACGGCCGCCATTCAGCGCCGCGACCAGGTCGATCTGCTCGTTGTCGCCCACTGGCGACCAGTCCCGGTGAGGCACGCCGTACACCCGCAGACGCGCCACGCCGCCGTCCGGGTAGATATTGAAACGCAAGTGGCTGTAGGCCTTGGCGTCCGCGATCTCGTGGTAGTGGTGGCTGTCGCCCTTGAGCTCCACTGCCGGCAGCACTTCGGTCCACACGGTGTACTCGTCCGGCTCGCCCGACGCCAGGAAGCACGCTTCCAGGGAGGCCGATGGCGGATAGTTGCCGGTGAAGAACGAGGTGTCGATGTCCACGCCCTTGATCGAACCGGCGACGCCCAGACGGATCACTGCACTGTCGTAACCTTCGAAGCGCTTGCGGCGCGACTCCCAGCCGTCCATCCACTTGCCGTTGTCGTCGAACACGCCTTCTTTCCAGACCGCAGGGGTCGGCTGGAACAGGCGGTTGGCGTCGGCGAACCAGTCATCGGTGACGGACAGGATCTTCGTCCCCAGACGCGCATCGGCCAGGTTGACGAACTTCTCGAAGGGTGCGGCGTAAGCTTTCATTCTTTTTGTGTGCCTTTGATAAGGGGCGTGGGAACGGTCGGTCAGAGGGCTTGCAGGCGGAACATCGCGATCTTGTTGATCTCGGCGAGGGCGCAGGCAAACTCGGCGTCTGCCGTGTTGTGAATGCGCGTCTCGAAGGCCGCGAGGATCTGATGTCGGTTGCTGCCTTTCACCGCCATGATGAAGGGGAACGCAAACGTCGCTTTGTAGGCGTCGTTCAGCTCGGTGAAGCGCTGAAACTCTTCGGCCGTGCATTGGTGGATACCGGCGCCAGCCTGTTCAGAGGTGCTGGCTTCGGTCAGTTGGCCTTGCACGGCGGCTTTGCCGGCAAGGTCCGGGTGGGCGTTGATCAACGCCAGTTGCGCGGCGTGATCGGCGCTCAACAGGATGTCGCTCATGCGTGCATGCAGCGTCTCGATATCATCGAGTTCGTGCAGATGGCCCCGGTCATAGGCCTTTTCGGCGACCCAAGGCGAGTGTTCGTAGATGTCGGCGAAGGTCTGGACGAAGGCTTCGCGGCTGAGGGAGGAGGGCGTCAGGGTCTTAAAACGGCTCATTCGGCAGCTCCGTTGAAGGGATGAACCTGGTGCCAGTGCCGCGCGATCTCCACGCGACGGGCGAACCAGACCTGCTCGTGGCCTTTGACGTATTCAATAAAACGCTGCAGCGCGGCCAGCCGGGCCGGGCGGCCAATCAAGCGGCAGTGCAGGCCGATCGAAAGCATTTTGGGCGCTTCGACCCCTTCGGCGTAGAGCACGTCGAAGGCGTCTTTCAGGTAATCGAAAAAGTCATCGCCCTTGTTGAAACCCTGCACCTGGGTGAAACGCATGTCGTTGGTGTCCAGGGTGTAGGGGATCACCAGATGCGGCTTGCCGGTGGAGTTGTTCGGCTCCCAGTAGGGCAGGTCGTCGTCGTAGGTGTCGCAGTCGTAGAGAAAGCCGCCTTCTTCCATCACCAGCCGCCGGGTGTTCGGGCCGGTGCGCCCGGTGTACCACCCCAGCGGACGCTCGCCGGTGAGTTCGGTGAGGATGCGGATGGCTTCGAGCATGTGCTCGCGTTCCTGGGCCTCGTCCATGTTCTGGTAGTCGATCCAGCGATAGCCGTGGCTGCAGATCTCATGGCCGGCGTCGACCATGGCGCGGATCACGTCCGGGTGACGCTGGGCGGCCATGGCCACCGCGAAAATGGTCAGCGGGATGTCGAATTGCCTGAACAGCTTGAGCACGCGCCATACGCCGGCGCGGCTGCCGTATTCGTAAAGCGATTCCATGCTCATGTTGCGCTGGCCCTGCAGCGGTTGCGCGGCGACCATCTCAGAGAGGAACGCCTCGGATTCCTTGTCGCCATGCAGAATGTTGCGCTCGCCGCCTTCTTCGTAATTGAGCACGAACGACAGCGCGATACGGGCGTTGCCTGGCCAGTGGGGATGGGGCGGTTTACTGCCGTAACCGATCAGGTCGCGTGGGTAGTCGGCGCTCACTGCGAGATTCCTTCTGTGCGTGTTGTCTGTTGCTGTTGGCTGTCTGACATTGCAGGAACGATGCAGTGGACTGCCGTTGCGGTGAAAAGATTGTATACAACCTCGTCCGCTTTTTGTAAGCCTGTTTTTTCTTTTCTTGCGAAGGCTGGCGCTGCAAGAAACCTGCCTTATTGGTCAGGATCTTTACAAAAACCCTAATAATTACCTGACTCGGCTCTGAAATATGGGTTATCCAGACGCGACAAGCAAAACGGGCTATGGAACGATATCTATTGTGTACAATTTAAGCTCGAAGTGTCTTAATCGTTCATCACCCCCACCCGCTGAGCACCCAATTGGTGCGCGTACCTGATTTTCCACTTCTCAAGCGAGGCCCCGACAAGCATGGGACGACTGACCACACACGTATTGGACGCCGCTCACGGCTGCCCCGGCAGCTCCATTCACATCGTGCTTTACCGGGTTGAAGGCGAACGGCTGGAGAAAGTCGCCGACGCCGTCACTAACGCCGACGGTCGATGCGACGCGCCATTGTTGCAGGGCGATGATTACCGTTCAGGCGTCTACCAGTTGCAATTCCACGCAGGTGATTACTACCGCGCCAAAGGCGTTCAACTGCCCGACCCCGCGTTTCTTGATGTGGTCGTGCTGCGCTTCGGCATTGATGCGGCGCAGGACCACTATCACGTGCCACTGCTGATCTCGCCTTATAGTTATTCGACCTATCGCGGGAGCTAGGGTCGCCGCGCCTCGGATCATCGCCATGCCTATTGAGGAGACAATGCTGCATGACCACTCTTAAAATCACCGCAGGCGGGTATCAGTTTCTCGCCGAAACTCACCCCGATGCCCCGGAAACTGTCTCGGCGTTTCTCGCATTGCTGCCGTATCGTCAGAAGCTGATTCACGTGCGTTGGAGTGGCGAGGGATGCTGGGTGCCATTGGGTGAGTATCAACTTCTGAAGGGCGAGGAGCCCATTGGCTTCGAGAATCACACCAGTCATCCTTCCGTGGGTGACATTCTTTTCTACCCCGGCCCCTACAGCGAAACCGAGATTCTCGTGGCCTACGGCTCTTGCTGCTTTGCCAGCAAAATGGGGCAACTGGCGGGCAATCACTTTCTGACCATCGTGCAAGGCAAGGAAAACTTGCGCGCCCTGGGCGTGAAGACGTTATGGGAAGGGGCTCAAGAGATCGTATTCGAGCGGGCGTGAAGTTCGCGCTCGCAAAGGCGGCTGGATCTATTCCCGGCGCGCTATGAATGAAGAGGGCGGCCGGGTTCGGACCGCTCTTCTCATGCCCGGCAATACCGTTGCCGCCGTTGTAAATCGGGTCAGCCTGGTGCGCGGCGTGCGTCGCTGCACCGACGTCGGGCGATAAGCTGACCTCGAATTTTGCGCGTGTCCGTTAGGCGATATACGCCGTCCCTTTAGCGATAGACAAGCCTGCGCTTGGCGCGTACGTTCTTTTCCACTCATTGTTTAGTTGGACTTATATATACATTGAATTTCGGATAAATAGCCGGAAGGCGGAGGCGCGGACGAAAGGTTTTGACCGGCGTAAGTTTGGTTTTTAATAGGCGGATAAGTTGAGACGATTTAATTAGCTGGCATGCCGTTTGCTCTTTGCTTTGACTCGATAAACCCACCTTCGAGCCTAATGCCATGAGCAGTGATCAATACATTATTGAAGGCGCACGTACGCCTGTTGCGACCGCCCGTTGGTATCAACTTTTCATCGGTGTTGTGTGCATGATGGCGATTTCCAGTCCGCAATATGTCTGGACGCTGTTTACCGGCCCGCTGACCAATAAACTTGGTGTTTCGCTGGCGCAAGTGCAAATCACCTTTTCCCTGTTGATTATTTTGCAGACATTCTTTTCCCCCGTGCAGGGCTATCTGGTCGATCGTTTTGGCATTCGCCTGCTGGTCGGTCTGGGTTGCACGTTGTCCGGCCTTAGTTGGGTGCTGGCCAGTCAGGCTTCCTCTCTGAGCATGCTGTACTTGAGTTATGGCGTGGTGGGTGGCCTGGGTACCGGGATTGTCTACGTGGGAATTGTCGGTCTGATGGTGCGCTGGTTCCCGGACCGTCGCGGTTTTGCGGCAGGCGCTGTGGCGGCAGGCTATGGAATGGGCGCAATGCTCACCACGTTTCCTATCAGCAACAGTCTGCAAAGTGCTGGCATGGAACAGACCATGATGACGTTCGGCCTGGTGCTGGGGGTGGTCGGGCTTGCCGCGTCGCGGTTTTTGCGTCAACCACCGGCACTGTTGCGTGATGCGGCGGTGGCGCAAACGCCCCAGACCGTTTCTGATGTCGCGCCCCGCGAGATGCTCAAGACTCCCGTCTTCTGGCTGATGTTTGCCATGTTCACCATGATGTCCACGTCCGGTCTGATGGTGACTTCGCAGATGGCCAGCTTCGCCAAGGATTTCGGCATGACCACCGTCATGGTGATGGGCATGGCGGCCTTGCCACTGGCCCTGACCATCGACCGGGTCTGCAATGGCCTGACCCGGCCATTGTTCGGCTGGATTTCCGACCGTTTCGGCCGTGAAAACACCATGGCGTTCGCGTTCCTGTTTGAAGGTGTAGCCATGACGCTGTGGTTGCTGACCAGTGATAATCCGGTCCTGTTCGTGCTGTTGTCGGGTGTCGTGTTCTTGGGCTGGGGCGAAATCTTCTCGCTGTTTCCTTCGACCCTGACCGACACCTTCGGCACCCGCCACGCCACCACCAACTACGGTTTTCTGTACATGGCGCAGGGGATTGGTGCGGTGTTTGGCGGTCCGGTTGCAGCGCTGCTGCACCAGTACACAAGTAGCTGGTACCCGGTATTCGCAGTGGCCATCAGCTTTGACATCGTCACCGCTCTGCTGGCCTTCTTCGTGCTCAAACGCATGCGTATGAACTGGCTTGCCGCACACGCTCTGTAATTTTTACAACAAGGAATCTGCGCATGTTGAACACCACACTGGCCGCTCGGGGCATTGCCGTTGCACCTCACAGCCTCGCTGCCCAATCGGCGCTGGCAGTATTGCGCGAGGGCGGTAACGCGATCGAGGCCATGGTCGCGGCAGCCGCCACGATCGCCGTTGTGTACCCACACATGAACAGCCTGGGCGGCGACGGTTTCTGGCTCATCATGCCTGCTCAGGGCGAGCCGGTGGCGATTGACGCCAGCGGTCCGGCTGGCAGTCTGGCCACCCTGAGCCGCTACGAAGGCATGAGCAAGATCCCGACCCGTGGCGTCGATGCGGCGCTGACCGTGGCGGGAACCGTAGGCGGCTGGCAGGAGGCCTTGGCCGTTTCGGCGCAACGGGGTGGCCATACTCCTTTGCCGCGCCTGCTCGAAGACGCGATCCACTATGCACGGTCTGGAATCCCCACCACCGTCTCGCAACACGTCGCCACTTCTGCCAAGCAGGCTGAGCTGCAGCATGTGCCGGGTTTTGCAGAGACATTTTTGCCGAACGGCGCAGCACCGCAAGCTGGCAGTCTGTTCCGGCAACCGCGTCTGGCGGACACGCTGCAAGCCTTGGCCGACGACGGTCTCGACAGTTTCTATCGCGGGGCGCTTGCCGATTCCATTGCCCATGATCTGGAAGCTCTGGGCGCGCCGGTGACCCGCGCCGATCTGGCCGGCTACCGGGCCAGGCGTGTGCGCCCCCTTGAGCTGACCCACAGCGCAGGCACGGTTTACAACCTGACACCCCCTAGCCAGGGGCTGGTTTCGCAGCTGATCCTGGGGATTTCCGATCACGCAGGTTTGGCCTCACATGCCGCGGACGAGGCAGACCATATTCATACCCTGGTGGAGGCGACCAAGCTCGCATTCGCGCTGCGCGATGGTCACATAACGGACCCCGAGCACATGACTATCGATCCACAGAGCTGCCTGGCGCCGGACAATCTGCAAGCGCTGGCCGCGCGCATTGATCCGCAGCAAGCCGCGCCGTGGGGTGAAGGCAAGGGGCCGGGCGACACGATCTGGATGGGTGTGATCGATAACGACGGGCTGGCGGTTTCGTTCATTCAGAGCATTTACCACGAATTCGGCAGCGGCGTGGTGTTGCAGGGCTCGGGCTTGAACTGGCAGAACCGCGGCGCCTCGTTCAGTCTCGATCCTGAGCACCTGTTGGTCTTGAAGCCGGGCAAGAAGCCGTTCCACACGCTCAACCCTGCGGCGGCCCGCTTGAAGGATGGCCGCACCATGGTCTACGGTACCATGGGTGGAGACGGTCAGCCGCAGACGCAGGCGGCGGTGTTCAGCCGCTACGCGGTGTTTGGTCAGCCATTGCAGCAGGCGGTGACGGCGCCGCGCTGGTTACTGGGGCGGACCTGGGGTGATACGTCGGACACCCTGAAACTGGAGTCGCGTTTCCCGGCGTCCGTTGTCGATGAACTCAAGCGCCGTGGCCACGAGGTCGAGTTGCTTGCGGCCTTCACTGAAACCATGGGGCATGCCGGGGCTGCGGTGCGGTTGGTCAATGGCAGCTTTGAAGGCGCTTTCGATCCGCGTGGCAATGGCGCCGCCGCCGGCTATTGATTTACAGAAACACAAACTTGGCGATGAAGATCGCGCAGAGCGCCCACAGGCTGACCGAAATCTCCCTGTGTTTGCCGGTGCCGGCTTTGAGCACTACGTAAGTGATAAAGCCCAGCGCGATGCCGTCGGCGACTGAGAACGTCAGCGGCATCATGATCGCCGTGACGATCGCCGGGATGCTGTCGGTGGCTTCGTCCCAGTCGATGTGCGCCATGCCGCCCATCATCAACATCGCCACATAAATCAATGCCCCTGCCGTCGCGTAGGCGGGAATCATGCCAGCCAGCGGGGCGAAGAACATCGCCGCCACGAACAGCACGCCCACGGTCACGGCGGTCAGCCCCGTCCGCCCCCCGGCCGCCACGCCCGAGGCGCTCTCCACGTAGCTGGTCACTGGCGGCACACCGACCATTGCGCCGAACACGCTGGAGGCGCTGTCTGCCTTCAAGGCCCGTGAGAGGTTCTCGATGCGACCGTCTTCGCGCACCAGACCGGCGCGCTGTGCCACACCCATGAGCGTGCCGGCCGTGTCGAACATGTGCACGAACAGAAACGCCAGCACTACGCTGATCATGCTGACGTTGAACACGCCCGCCAGGTCCATGGCCATCCAGGTCGGCGCCAGGCTCGGCGGGGTGGAGAAGATGCCGTTGTAATGCACCAGCCCCAGGCCCCAGCCGGCCAGCGTCACCGCGATGATGCTGATGAGGATCGCGCCGAAGACCCGGTGGTAACTGAGCACGGCGATCATCAGAAAGCAGATGGCGGCGAGCAGCGGACCGGGTTCGCGCAACGAGCCGAGCTTGATCAGCGTCGCCGGGCTGTCGACCACGATGCCGGCGGTCTTCAGGCCGATCAGCCCGAGAAACAGGCCGACCCCGGCGCCCATGGCGTAGCGCAGGCTGACCGGGATGCTGTTGAGCAGCCATTCGCGGATCCGCGACAGCGTCAGGAACATGAAGATCACGCCCGAGACGAACACCGCGCCCAAGGCCGTTTCCCAGCTGTAACCCATGGTGCCGACAACGGTGTAGGTGAAGAACGCATTCAGGCCCATCCCCGGCGCCAGGCCCACCGGCCAGTTGGCGTACAGCCCCATCAGCAGGCAACCCAGCGCCGCGGCGATGCAGGTCGCGACGAACGCCGCGCCATGATCGATGCCGGCGTCGGCCATGATGTTGGGGTTGACGAAGATGATGTAGGCCATGGTGATGAAGGTCGTGAGCCCCGCCAGCAGCTCGGTCCGGACGGTCGTGCCGTGCAGGCTCAGTTTGAAGAGGCGTTCAAGCAGGCCTTTGCGCGGCAGCGTGAGATCCAGCGGCGTGGCTTCGGTTTTGCGACTTTCCACAGTGAAATCCTCGGGACGTTTTTGTTGTTATGACAAAGCCGGTTGCGGGCTCCGGGAGGCGGTGGACCTGTCAGGCCGATTTGTTGACTGAGAGGTCAGCAACAAGCACGAGGGATTATGCTTTTGTATACAAATAATGCAAATAATGTTTTCGATATTGTTCGGGATATTTGGCGGATTGTGTGCATAACGCACCGTCGGTTCGGGGCCTGTGCAGACGTTGCCGGCTGTGTACAATGCGCCATTACTTTTACTGTGAGTTTGCCGGGATATCTGCTATTGGTTGCTCCAACAGTGGTCGTACCCGCTCTGATCACGGCAAGGCCCCGCGCCGGATTCTGTTACCACGAGTGCCCATGAACGATCAGCTGCAACCCCTCAAGAAACACTCACGCACGGCCAAATCCGGCCGTACCGGCACCCAGGACGACATCGTCTACGCGCACATTTTCGAGGCGATTCTCGAACAGCGCCTGGCGCCCGGCACCAAACTGAGTGAAGAAGCCCTGGGTGAAATCTTCGGCGTCAGCCGCACCATCATTCGTCGCGCACTCTCGCGACTGGCCCACGAGGGGGTGGTGTTGTTGCGCCCTAACCGTGGGGCGGTGGTGGCCAGCCCGAGCGTCGAAGAGGCACGACAGGTGTTCTTCGCCCGGCGTCTGGTGGAGAAGGCGATCACTGAACTGGCGGTCGAGCACGCCACCGCGGAACAGCTCAGCGAGCTGCGCCAGATGGTCAGCGACGAGCGCGACAGTTTTTCCAAAGGGGATCGCGGAGCAGGCATTCGTCTGTCGGGGGAATTCCATCTGAAGCTGGCGGAAGCGGCGAAAAACGCTCCGCTCATCAGCTTCCAGCGAAGTCTGGTCTCGCAGACCTCGCTGATCATCGCGCAGTACGAAAGCGGCAACCGCTCGCACTGCTCATACGATGAACACACCCAACTGATCGACGCCATCGAAGCCCGCGACGCGACCCTGGCGGTGAACCTGATGATGCACCACATGGATCACATCGACAGCAAGCTCAACCTCGACGAAGACAGCGCCTCCGACGACCTCCACGCCGTGTTCTCCCACCTGATGCTGCCGAAGAAAAAAGCAGGGCGCAGCACCGCAGTCTGAATGTGACAGTGACCGGGGTGGCGCTCCACCTTGCTCACGAATGCGGTGGGTCAGCCTCATCCAGGCTGACTGACAAAACGCCTTCGCGAGCAAGCTCACTCCTACAGTTTCCAGCTGTCATCCAAATCCGCGTCGAGCGCAGATCTCCTGTAGGAGCAATCGGAGGTTACGACGGTCGCGAAGCGTCGGGCCTGCGAAATCAACGTCGGCTGACACACTGCATTCGCGGGCTAGCGCTCCTACCGTTTGCGGAATCGCCTCAACGCCTATGCACCAACGCCCCCGCCGAATACGTTTCGCTCACGGTCCGGTCATCCCCCAGGGTCATCAGCACAAACAACCGCTCTTCGATGCTGGTCGCCTGACTCATGCGGTAGGCCAGCAGCGGTGTGGCGTTGAAGTCCAGCACCACGAAGTCCGCTTCGCTGCCCGGCTGCAGATTGCCGATCTTGTCTTCCAGCCGCAGTGCCCGTGCGCCGCCCAGTGTCGCCAGATACAGCGATTTGAACGGGCTCAGTTTGGCGCCTTGCAGCTGCATGACTTTGTACGCCTCGTTCAGCGTGTGCAGCAGCGAGAAGCTCGTCCCGGCGCCGACGTCAGTCCCGAGTCCTACATTGACCTTGTGCTTTTCCGCCATCGGCAAGTTGAACAGCCCACTGCCGAGGAACAGGTTGGAGGTCGGGCAGAAGGCAATGGCTGACCCGGTTTCTGCCAGGCGTTCACACTCTTGGTCGCACAGGTGCACGCCATGGGCGAACATCGAGCGCTCTCCGAGCAGGTTGAAATGGTCGTACACATCCAGGTAGTTCTTGCGCTCCGGGAACAGCGCCTTGACCCACTCGACTTCCTTCAGGTTTTCACTGATGTGGGTCTGCATGTACAGGTCGGGGTATTCGGTCAGCAACTGGCCGGCCAGGGTCAATTGCTCGGGCGTGCTGGTCGGGGCGAAGCGCGGGGTGACGGCGTAATGCAGACGGCCCTTGCCATGCCAGCGCTCGATCAGCGCCTTGCTGTCGACGTAGCTGGATTCAGCGGTGTCCACCAGATAATCCGGCGCGTTGCGGTCCATCATCACCTTGCCGGCAATCAGGCGCAGATTGAGCTTCTCGGCGGCACTGAACAGCGCCTCCACCGACTCCTTGTGACGACTGCCGAACACCAGAGCCGTGGTGGTGCCGTTGCGCAGCAGTTCCTTGAGAAAGATGTCAGCCACCTGCGCCGAATGCTCGGGGTCTTCGAACTGCTTCTCGCAGGGAAAGACGTAAGTGTTCAGCCAGTCGAGTAACTGCTCGCCGTAGGACCCCACCATGCCGGTCTGCGGCAAATGGATATGGGTGTCGATGAAACCGGCGGTGATCAGCGCGTCCTGATAGCTGACGATTTCGACGTCGTCGGCGAGGGTCTTCAACAGGTCTTCGGCATTGCCGAGGGCGATGATCTTGCCGTTGTCGACCACCATCAGGCCGTCTTCGAAATATTCGTACGACGCTTCCACCGCTACGTCGGCAGGGTCGGCGATGCTGTGAATGATGGCGGCGCGGTAGGCTTTTTGGGCGGTGCTGATATCTGTGGTCATGTCAGTTGATCGTTCTTCCGGGATTCATTGGGCCTGGCTGCGGCGGGACACCGGCAGCAGCTTGGCGACAGGTTCGGCGGTGGTGCTTTGCTCGCCGAAATGAGCGTTGTAGGTGGCGATCACTTCGCCGGCGATGGACACGGCGATTTCCATAGGCAGCTTGCCTTTGACCTCGGTCAGGCCCATCGGGCACCGCATCCGCTGCAGCACCGCAGCATCGAAGCCGCGATCCCGCAGGCGATGCTCGAACTTCACGCGCTTGGTTTTCGAGCCGATCAGGCCGAAATAGCTGAAGTCGCCACGCTTGAGAATCGCAGCGGCGAGTTCTAGGTCCAGCTGATGATTGTGGGTCATGACGATGCAATAGCTGCCAGCGGGGAGGTTATCGACTTCTTCGATGACGTCCTCGCTTAGGATCTGCGTCACGCCGTCTGGCAGGTGCGCGGGAAATTCGGCCTCGCGGGAATCGATCCAGCGCACGCGGCAGGGCAGGCTGGCCAGCAGCGGCACCAGCGCCCGACCCACGTGGCCGGCGCCGAAAACGGCAATGTGCGCCTGGGGCTGGCCCATGGGTTCGAACAGCAACACGTTAACGCCGCCGCAGCACTGACCCAGGCTGGCGCCAAGGCTGAAGCGCTCCAGGCGGGTGTGCTGGCTACCGCTGGCGAGCATCTCCCGGGCAATTTCCATGGCCTTGTATTCCAGATGCCCGCCGCCGATGGTGTCGAAGATCCGCCCGGCGCTGACGACCATTTTCGAGCCGGCATTGCGCGGCGTCGAGCCCCGCTCCTCGATGATGGTCACCAGCACGCAGGCCTCGCCCTGCTGCTGCAAATCGGCGAGAGCGCTGATCCAGTTATTCATGTGATTTCTCCTGATCGGCGGGTTGGCAGATCAAACATCGTCATTGCCCGTGCTGGCCTCATCGCGAGCAAGCTCACTCCTACAGGCTCGCATTTGGACTGTAGGAACGACCGGGGTGGCGCTCCACCTTGCTCGCGAAGGCGTTGGCTCAAGCCACCACTGTTCAAACTGGCGAACCCGCCAGCTCATGGGCGACACCTTCCGCTTCCGGCGCCGCAACCCGCAACGCGCGCATCTGCTCACACCCCCACAACACCCGTTCCGGGGTCGCCGGCGCGTCGATCTTCGGTTGATGCCGGTAATCGCCCAGGCTCGCCACCGCGTCCTTGATCGCGCACCACGCGGCGATGCCCAGCATGAACGGCGGCTCACCCACGGCTTTGGAATGGAACACCGTGTCTTCGGGGTTCTTGCGGTTCTCCACCAGCTTCACCCGCAGGTCCGCCGGCATGTCGGCCACGGCCGGAATCTTGTAGCCCGCCGGGCCGTTGGTCATCAGTTTGCCCTTGTCGTTCCAGACCAGTTCCTCGGTGGTCAGCCAGCCCATCCCCTGAATATAGCCGCCCTCGACCTGGCCGATGTCGATGGCCGGGTTCAGCGAGGCGCCGACGTCATGAAGGATGTCCGTGCGCAGCATTTTGTATTCGCCGGTCAGGGTGTCGACCAGCACCTCGGTGCAAGCCGCGCCGAAGGCAAAGTAATAGAAGGGCCGGCCGCGCGCCTGGCTGCGGTCGTAGAAGATCTTCGGCGTCTTGTAATAGCCCGTGCTCGACAGCGACACCTGGCCCATCCACGCCTGCTGGGCGAGGGTGTCGAAGCTGATGACCTGCTCGCCGACGCGCACATGACCGTTGCGAAACTCGACCCGCGACTCATCGCACTGATAATGCCTGGCTGCGAATTCCACCAGCCGCTGCTTGAGGATTTCCGCAGCGTTCTGCGCGGCCTTGCCGTTCAAGTCAGCGCCGCTGGAGGCGGCCGTCGGCGATGTATTCGGCACCTTGTCGGTATTCGTCGCGGTGATCTGCACACGGTCGATGTCGACCTGGAACACCTCGGCCACCACCTGCGCCACCTTGACGTTCAGACCCTGGCCCATCTCGGTGCCGCCGTGGTTCAGGTGGATACTGCCGTCGGTGTAAATGTGGATCAGCGCGCCGGCCTGGTTGAGAAAGCTGGCAGTGAAGGAAATGCCGAATTTCACCGGAATCAGGGCCAGGCCTTTCTTCAGAATCGGGCTGTGGGCGTTGTAGGCCGTGATCGCTTTGCGTCGCTCGACGTAGTCACTGCTTTCTTCCAGTTCGGCGGTCATTTCCTCGAGCATGTTGTGCTCGACCGTCTGGTAGTAATGGGTCACGTTGCGCTCGGTCTTGCCGTAATAGTTGGCCTTGCGCACCGCCAGCGGGTCCTTGCCCAGATGCCGGGCGATGACGTCCATGACTTCCTCGATAGCGACCATCCCCTGGGGGCCGCCGAAGCCACGATAAGCGGTATTCGACGCGGTGTTGGTCTTGCAGCGATGGCCGTTGATCGTGGCGTCGCCCAGGTAATACGAATTGTCGGCGTGAAACATCGCGCGGTCGACGATGGACGCCGACAGGTCCGGCGAATAACCGCAGTTGCCCGCCAGCTCCAGCTGAATCCCGTGCAAGCGTCCGTCGTCGTCGAACCCCACGTCGTACTCGACGTAAAACGGGTGCCGCTTGCCGGTCATCATCATGTCTTCCACGCGGGGAAGGCGCATCTTGGTCGGCTGACCGGTCAGACGCGCAACCACCGCGCACAGGCACGCGGGGCTCGCGGCCTGGGTTTCCTTACCGCCGAAGCCGCCGCCCATACGGCGCATGTCGACGACGATCTTGTTCATCGACACGTCCAGCACTTCGGCGACGAGCTTCTGCACCTCGGTCGGGTTCTGCGTCGAGCAATAGACGATCATGCCGCCGTCTTCCGTGGGCATCACCGACGAAATCTGCGTCTCCAGGTAGAAGTGTTCCTGACCGCCGATGTGCAGCGTGCCCTGAATGCGGTGGGTGGCGGACGCCAGCGCCGTCGCTGAATCACCGCGCTGGTGGGTGTGGCTGTCGAGCACGAAGTGCTTGTTGCGGTAGGCCTGGACGACGTCGAGCACCGGCTCCAAGTCTTCGTATTCGATGATCGCGGCCATGGCCGCCTTGCGTGCGGTTTCCAGATCCCGGGCGGCCACGGCAATGACCGGCTGACCGACGAACTCGACCGTGTCGATGGCCAGCAACGGGTCGCCGGGCAGCAGCGGGCCGATGTCCTTGAGCCCCGGAATGTCTTCATGGGTGATGGCGATGCGCACGCCGTCGAAGGCGTAGCAGGGCGACACGTCGACGCGGACGATGCGCGCGTGGGCACGGTCGGACAGCCGTGCATACACGTGCAGCTGATTGGGGAATTCGAGGCGGTCGTCGATGTAGATCGCTTCGCCGGAGACGTGCTTGTCGGCGCTGTCGTGCTTGACGCTGCGGCCCACGCCGGTGGTCAGGTCCTGTTGGAACAGGGCGACCATTTCTTCCTGGGACTTGGCTGAATGATGGTTAGACATAAGCTGTCACCCGCGTCTGGATGTGGGGCGTTTGCACTTCGATGAAGTACTTACGCAGCAGGTTCTGTGCGCTGAGCAGGCGGTATTCCTTGCTCGCGCGGAAATCCGTCAGCGGCGTGAAATCTTCGGCCAGTGCGGCGCAGGCACGCTCGATGGTGGCCGACGTCCACGGCTGGCCGATCAGTGCCTTTTCGCAATGGGCGGCGCGTTTGGGGATCGCCGCCATGCCGCCAAACGCCGCGCGGGCGTCGACGATGGCACCGTTCTCGACGTGCACGCGGAACGCTGCGCAGACCGCCGAGATGTCGTCGTCCAGCCGCTTGGAAACCTTGTACGCGCGAAACGTCTGTCGGGCGTTGGCGCGGGGCACGATGATGCGCTCGATGAACTCGCTTTCCTGACGTACCGTCACCCGGTAATCGATGAAGTAATCCTCCAGCGCCAGGGTGCGGGTCTGCTCGCCTTTGCGCAGCACGATCTTCGCGCCCAGGGCGATGAGCAGGGGCGGCGAGTCGCCAATCGGGGACGCGTTGCCGATGTTGCCGCCGAGGGTGCCCTGATTGCGGATCTGCAGCGATGCAAAACGGTGCAGCAATTCACCGAAATCCGGGTACTCGCGGCTCAGTGCTTCGTAGCAATCGGTGAGCGCCGTGGCCGCGCCGATCTCGATGCGGTCTTCGAAATGCTCGATCTTCTTCATCGCCGCGACGTTGCCGACGTAGATCATCACCGGCAGCGGGCGATGGAATTGCGTCACTTCAAGGGCCAGGTCGGTGCCGCCGGCCAAGAGCCGGGCCTGGGGATTGGCCTCGTAGAGTTCGGCCAGATCCGCCACGGTCAGCGGCACCAGGCAGCGCTTGTCGCCGCTGTTCAGCTCGCCGGTTTGCGTCGGCGCAATGGCCTTGAGGCGGGCGATGGTCTGAGCTTTCAGGGCATCGAACTGGTCAGCCTGCGGTTGGCTGCAGCTTTGCTCGGCCGCCGCGAGGATCGGTCGATAGCCGGTGCAACGGCATAGGTTTCCGGCCAAGGCTTCGTGGGCCTGGGCGTGCCTGGTGTCGGAGGAGGCGGATTCGGCGCTGTTCTTTTGCAGCGCGAACAGCGACATGACAAAGCCCGGCGTGCAGAAACCGCACTGGGAGCCGTGGCAGTCGACCATCGCCTGCTGAACGCTATGCAAGCGTCCCTGATGCTTGAGGTCTTCAACGCTGATCAGTTGCTTGCCGTGCAGCGAGGCCACGAAGGTCAGACAGGAATTGAGGCTGCGATAACTCAGTTGCTCCCGGCCCGCCGCATCGGTGGTCAGCTCGCCAACGACCACGGTGCACGCGCCGCAATCGCCGCTGGCGCAGCCTTCTTTGGTGCCGGACTTGTGCAGATGCTCGCGCAGATAGTTGAGCACCGTCACATTGGGGTCCAGAGCCTGTTCGGTTTTCAGCTCTTGGTTCAGGAGAAACTGGATCACGGGTCGCGCCTCGTTCTTGTCATTTAAAAGCACTGGTCACAGCTGCCGGCGGAGGGGTCATCGAACATGTCGATGAATCTATCAGCTCTGACTATCGGGTCAATTAATTTCTGACTCAAAGGTCAAGAAATTCATTATTTCGAAATATGGCCGATAACTCAGGTGAACATGATGTTTAAAGACTGGGTGCGCGTGAGCAGAACATATCCGTGTTTCTGCTTAATTCGTGCCAGTTTCCACAGTATGGCCCTGCGCCACAGACCTGCAGTGCGATACACTCCGCCGCTTGTTTGCGACCCAAGAAGTTGAAGGTAAGAAATGACGTTCAAGGCACCTGACAGCCTCGCCGAGCAGATCGCTCACCACCTTGCCGAGCGCATCATCCGCGGCGAGCTCAAGCCAGGGGAGCGGATTCAGGAGCAGAAGGTCACGGCCGCGCTGAACGTGAGCCGGGGCTCGGTGCGAGAGGCGTTGCTGATTCTCGAACGCCGCCACCTGATCGTGATCCTGCCCCGTCGTGGCGCGCAGGTGTCGGTCCTGACCCCGCACAACATCACCAGCCTCTGCGCCTTGATGAGCGAGATGTATATCCTGCTCGGTCTGGCCGTGGCGCGCAGCTGGAAGGAGCCGGTCGATCTGGCGCCGTTCCAGCAGATTCAGCAGCGGCTCATGGCCAGTTGCGAGCGCCAGGACGTGAAAGGCTTCGTCGAAGAGAGCTTCAACGTGATGCGCGCGGCCTATCCGTTCGCCAACAACCCGTACCTGGAAGAGACCGTCGAGAACCTGCAGCCCTCCATGAGCCGCTTCTATTTCCTCGCCCTGGATCAACGCGAGGCGGAAATGAGCGAATACCTGACTCTGTTCGGCCAGTTGCTCGAAGCGGTGGTGGCGCGGGATCTGGCGCGCATCCGCGACGTGCTGACCTGCTACGCCGAGCGCAGCTGCCAATCGGTTTTGTCTGCCCTGGCGGCCAGCTGATTCATGCGCCTCAAGTGCATCAGACTGGCCGGGTTCAAATCGTTCGTCGACCCGACGACGGTGAACTTCCCCAGCAACATGGCGGCCGTGGTCGGTCCCAATGGATGCGGCAAATCCAACATCATCGACGCGGTGCGCTGGGTCATGGGCGAAAGCTCGGCCAAGAACCTGCGCGGCGAGTCGATGACCGATGTCATCTTCAACGGCTCCACCAGCCGCAAGCCGGTGAGTCAGGCGAGCATCGAGCTGGTTTTCGATAACTCCGACGGCACCCTGGTCGGCGAATACGCCAGCTACGCGGAAATCTCCATTCGCCGCAAAGTCACCCGCGACAGCCAGAACAGCTATTACCTCAACGGCACCAAATGCCGTCGCCGCGACATCACCGACATCTTCCTCGGTACCGGCCTGGGCCCGCGCAGCTACTCGATCATCGAGCAGGGCATGATCTCCAAGCTGATCGAAGCCAAGCCCGAAGACCTGCGCAATTTCATCGAAGAAGCTGCCGGCATCTCCAAGTACAAGGAGCGCCGCCGCGACACCGAAAACCGCATTCGCCGCACCCACGAAAACCTCGCGCGCCTGACCGATTTGCGCGAAGAACTGGGTCGGCAGCTGGAGCGCCTGCAGCGTCAGGCCCAGGCGGCCGAGAAGTATCAGGAATACAAAGCCGAAGAGCGTCAGCTCAAGGCGCAGCTGTCGGCGTTGCGCTGGCAGGCGCTGAACGAGCAAGTGGCCCAGCGCGAATCGGTGATCGGCAATCAGGAGGTCGGCTTCGAGTCATTGGTCGCCGACCAGCGCAGCGCCGACGCGGCCATCGAGCGCCTGCGCGATGGCCATCACGACCTGTCCGAGCGATTCAACCTCGTGCAGGGGCGCTTCTATTCCGTGGGCGGCGACATCGCCCGGGTCGAGCAGAGCATCCAGCACGGTCAGCAACGCTTGCGTCAGTTGCAAGACGACCTGCGCGAAGCCGAGCGCGCGCGCCTGGAAACCGAATCCCACCTGGGCCACGACCGCACACTGCTGGCGACCCTTGGCGAAGAGCTGGAAATGCTCGAGCCGGAGCAGGAAATCACCCTCGCCGCCGCCGAAGAGTCCGCCGCCGCGCTGGAAGACGCCGAAACCGCCATGCACGGCTGGCAGGAGCAGTGGGACGCCTTCAACCTCACCTCCGCCGAACCCCGGCGGCAGGCGGAAGTGCAGCAGTCGCGCATTCAGCAGCTGGAAACCAGCCTGGAGCGCCTGGCCGAGCGTCAGCGGCGTTTGGGTGAAGAGCGCCAATTGCTCGCGGCTGACCCCGAAGACGCCGCGATTCTCGAACTCAGCGAAGACCTCGCCGCGCGGGAAATGGCTTTCGAAGAACTGACCGCTGAAGAAGAACACCTGATCGAGCGCCTTGAGCAACTGCGCGTCGATCTGCAACAGGCCACCCAGGCGCAGCAACAGGCCCAGGGCGATCTGCAACGCTTGAACGGTCGCCTCGCTTCGCTGGAAGCCTTGCAACAGGCGGCACTCGATCCCGGCACCGGCACAGCCGAATGGCTGCGCGATCATCAGCTCAGCGACTGTCCGCGTCTGGCCGAAGGGCTGCGGGTCGAGGCGGGCTGGGAAATGGCCGTGGAAACCGTGCTGGGCGCCGACCTGAATGCGGTGCTGGTGGATGATTTCGCCGGGCTCGATCTGGCCGGATTCAGTCAGGGCGACCTGCGCCTGGTGAGTCCCGGCGCTGATGTCACGCGCATACCTGGCAGTTTGCTGGACAAAGTCGATACGCAGGTCGATCTGGCCCACTGGCTGGGCCAAGTCAAACCCGTGGAAACCCTCGACGATGCCTTGGCGCTTCGCGGCCAACTGGGCGCCGGTGAAAGCCTGATCAGCCGCGACGGCTATTGGGTCGGTAGGGACTTTCTCCGCGTGCGCCGCGCCAGCGAGGCCGAAAGCGGCGTGCTGGCGCGGGGTCAGGAATTGCAGCGCCTTGAAGCCGAGCGCGACGAACGTGAGGCGACCCTGGCCGCGCTAGATGAACAATTGCTAACTCAGCGCGAGCAGCAACGCACCCAGGAAGACAACCGCGAGCAATTGCGCCGTCGCCTGCAGGACGAAGCCCGTCAGCAGAGCGAGCTCAAGGCGCAGTTGTCCGCTGCCAAAGCCAAGGTCGAGCAACTGACCCTGCGCCGGACGCGGCTCGATGAAGAATTGGCCGAGCTCGCTGAACAGCGGGCCATGGAGCAGGAAACCCTCGGCGAATCCCGCCTGCAGTTGCAGGACGCCCTCGACAGCATGGCGCTGGACACCGAACAGCGCGAGCTGCTGCTGGCCCAGCGCGACAGCCTGCGCGAGCGCCTGGACCGGGTGCGTCAGGAAGCCCGGCAGCATAAGGATCACGCCAACCAGTTGGCCGTGCGCCTGGGTTCGCTGCGCGCGCAGCATGATTCCACCCGTCAGGCCCTGGAGCGGCTGGAGATGCAGTCCGAGCGCCTGACCGAGAAGCGCGAGCAGTTGAGCCTGAATCTGGAGGAGGGCGCCGCGCCGCTGGAAGAATTGCGCATGAAGCTCGAAGAGCTGCTGGAAAAGCGCATGGTCGTCGACGAAGAGATGCGCACCGCCAAGAACGCTCTGGAAGACGCCGACCGCGAACTGCGGGAAGCCGAGAAACGTCGCAACCAGGCCGAGCAGCAATCGGCGCTGTTGCGTGGGCAACTAGAGCAACAGCGCCTGGAATGGCAGACCCTGACCGTAAGGCGCAAGGCGCTTCAGGAGCAACTGCACGAAGACGGCTACGACCTGGATGGCGTGCTGGCGACCCTGACCGCCGACGCCAACGAGAAGGCCGCCGAAGAAGAACTGGAGCGCATCGCCGCACGGATTCAGCGTCTGGGCGCCATCAACCTTGCAGCCATCGACGAGTATCAGCAGCAGTCCGAACGCAAACGCTATCTGGACGCCCAGGACGCCGATCTGGTCGAAGCGCTGGACACGCTGGAAAGCGTGATTCGCAAAATCGACAAGGAAACCCGCAACCGCTTCAAAGAGACCTTTGATCAGATAAACAGCGGAATTCAGGCACTTTTTCCAAAAGTTTTCGGTGGCGGCAGCGCTTACTTGGAACTGACGGGCGAAGATTTACTCGATACAGGGGTGACGATCATGGCGCGTCCTCCCGGCAAGAAAAACAGCACGATCCATTTGCTGTCCGGGGGTGAGAAAGCCCTGACCGCGCTGGCGCTGGTTTTTGCCATCTTCAAACTCAACCCGGCGCCGTTCTGCATGCTCGACGAAGTCGATGCGCCGCTGGACGACGCAAACGTGGGGCGCTACGCCCGGTTGGTCAAAGAGATGTCCCAGACGGTGCAGTTCATCTACATCACCCACAACAAGATCGCCATGGAAATGGCTGACCAGTTGATGGGCGTCACCATGCACGAACCGGGTTGTTCAAGGCTGGTGGCGGTGGACGTAGAGGAGGCGATGGCGCTGGTGGAGTCATAGCAGGATGCGCAGTTGATCGCGTGGCGATCATGAAGATTTGCAGGGAAAAGTGGCGCACGGACGTCCAGTACAGGAACCACCGCCGCAGCGTGACAGATGCTTGTGACCTGCCAGATGTAACAGACGGTGTAAAGTTGCCTTTGGTCGTGCTAGCTTAATGTCCACTTTTCCATTTCGCGTGGGTAAAAGGCCATTCAGAACATAGAGTTGGCTCCACGTTTTAAAGGGGTTTGCGCCCTTAATTTTCAGAATTTCATTAGAGGCACGGGACTACATGGAAATCGGTCTGCGAGAGTGGCTGATCGTCATCGGCATTATTGTGATTGCCGGTATTCTGTTTGACGGCTGGCGCCGTATGCGCGGCGGCAAGGGCAAATTGAAATTCAGGCTGGACCGCAACTTATCCAACCTGCCGGACGACGACGAACCAACGTCCGCCGAAGTGCTGGGCCCTGCGCGCGTCCTCGACACCCATAAAGAACCGAAACTCGACGAGCATGACCTGCCGACGATGAGTGCAGCGCCCCGGGAGCGCGCCGAACGTGAACCGCGACGGGGCAAGCGCAAGGACGAGCCGCATCAGGGCGACCTCAACCTGAGCGCCGGTCCTGACCTGTTCAGTGCCCGCGACGACGACTTCCCGGACGACAAGCCGAACCAGCGCATCACCGAAGACAAGGACCTGCCACCGGTGGAAGAAGTGCTGGTGATCAGCGTGATCTCCCGGGACGAAAGCGGCTTCAAAGGTCCGGCGCTGTTGCAGAACATTCTGGAAAGCGGCCTGCGCTTTGGCGAAATGGACATTTTCCACCGTCACGAAAGCATGGCCGGCAACGGCGAGGTGCTGTTCTCGATGGCCAATGCGGTCAAGCCGGGCGTGTTCGATCTGGACGATATCGACCACTTCAGCACCCGCGCCGTCAGCTTCTTCCTCGGTCTACCAGGGCCGCGTCATCCGAAGCAGGCGTTTGATGTCATGGTCGCCGCCGCTCGCAAGCTGGCCCACGAGCTCAACGGTGAATTGAAAGATGACCAGCGCAGCGTCATGACCGCGCAAACCATCGAGCATTACCGTCAGCGCATCGTCGAGTTCGAACGCCGCGCCCTGACCCAGCGCCGTTGATTGGCGCTCCCACAGATTCAAGCATCACCAATTGAGCAGCTTCGGCTGCTCTTTTGCATTTCGAGATTATTTTTATGAAAGCCGCCGAAACCCGCATCCTTGAACTGCGCGCTGAGCTGGATCAGCACAATTACCGCTATCACGTGCTCGACGAGCCAAGCATCCCGGACGTCGAGTACGACCGGCTGTTCCACGAGCTGAAGGCGCTGGAGGCGGAGAACCCGCATCTGGTGACCCCTGACTCGCCGACCCAGCGGGTGGGCAGTGCGGCACTGTCGGCGTTCACCCAGGTGCGCCACGAAATCCCCATGCTGAGCCTCGGCAACGCCTTCGAAGAAACCGACATGCTCGAGTTCGATCGTCGGGTCAACGAAGGGCTGGACCTGCCGGCTGCTTCGAAGAAGGTGGAATACAGCTGCGAGCCGAAACTCGACGGCCTGGCGGTCAGCCTGCTGTACCAGAACGGCGCGCTGGTGCGTGGTGCCACCCGCGGCGACGGCACCACCGGCGAAGACATCAGCGTCAACGTGCGCACCGTGCGCAATATCCCGCTGAAGCTGCACGGCAAGGGCTGGCCGGACATCCTCGAAGTGCGCGGCGAAGTCTTCATGTCCAAGGCCGGCTTCGAGCGCCTGAACGCCAGTCAGCTTGAAGTGGGTGGCAAGACCTTCGCTAATCCGCGCAACGCGGCGGCCGGCAGCCTGCGCCAGCTGGATTCGAAAATCACCGCCAACCGCCCGCTGGAATTTTGCTGCTATGGCATCGGCCAGGTGTCCCACGACATCGCCGACACCCACACCGGCAACCTCCAGCAGCTGAAAGAGTGGGGCATGCCGATCAGCCGCGAGATGAAAGTTGCCCACGGCATCGAAGACTGTCTGACGTACTACCACGACATCGGCGAGAAACGTCTCACGCTCCCGTACGAAATCGACGGCGTGGTGTTCAAGGTGAACAGCGTTGCCGCCCAGCGCGAGCTGGGTTTCCGCGCCCGTGAACCACGCTGGGCCATCGCCCACAAATTCCCGGCCATGGAAGAACTCACCGAGCTGATCGACGTGGAATTCCAGGTCGGCCGCACCGGCGCCGTCACGCCGGTGGCGCGTTTGAAGCCGGTGAAAGTCGCCGGTGTGACGGTCGCCAACGCGACGCTGCACAACATGGACGAAGTGGCGCGTCTGGGCCTGATGATCGGCGACACGGTGATCATCCGCCGCGCCGGGGACGTGATTCCCCAGGTGGTGCAGGTCGTGCAAGAACGACGCCCGACAGACGCCCGCGCCGTCGAGATCCCGCAGACCTGCCCGGTGTGCGGCTCCCAGGTCGAGCGCACGCAGTTGATCAAGCGCAGCAAGGGCAAGGAAACCATTAGCGAAGGCGCGGTGTATCGCTGCGTCGGCCGTCTGGCCTGCGGCGCGCAGCTCAAGCAGGCGATCATCCATTACGTGTCCCGTCGGGCGATGGACATCGAAGGCCTGGGCGACAAGACCATCGAGCAGTTGGTGGACGAGAAGCTCATCGGTTCGCCCGCCGATCTGTACAAGCTGAAGTACGAGCAGATCATCGATCTGGAGGGTTTTGCCGAGATCTCCAGCAAGAAGCTGCTCAAGGCCATCGATGACAGCAAGCAGCCGACGCTGGCGCGCTTCATCTATGCGCTGGGCATTCCGGACGTGGGTGAGGAGACGGCCAAGGTGCTGGCGCGCTCGTTGGGTTCGCTGGATCGGGTGATTGTCGCGCTGCCGGAGGTGCTGACGTATCTGCCGGACGTGGGCCTGGAAGTCGCCCATGAGATCCACAGTTTTTTCGAAGACGAGCACAACCAGAACGTGATCGGGGCCTTGCTCGGCGAATGCCAGATGGAGCTTCAGGACACGGGCGACTTGGGCGCTGAGTTCGCAGCCAGTGCGACCTTGGGCGGGATGCTGGACAAGCTGAATATTCCGTCGGTAGGGCCGGGTGCGGCGCAGAAACTGGCGGACAAGTTCGGCACCCTTGAGGCGGTGGTTTCGGCGGACTGGCTGGATATGCGGCAGACGCTGCCGGAGAAGCAGGCGCAGGCGGTGCGGGCGTTTTTCGATGTCCCGGAGCATGCGCAGCGGGCGTTGGCGATCGAGCAGCAGCTGAAGGGTTTCGGCATGCACTGGCAGAGCGAGAAAAAGGTGGTGGAGGGTTTGCCGCTGGCCGGGCAGACGTGGGTCTTGACCGGTTCGCTGGAGTTGATGAGCCGGGATGTGGCGAAGGAGAAGCTGGAGGGGCTGGGGGCGAAGGTGTCGGGTTCGGTCTCGGCGAAGACCCACACGGTGGTGGCCGGGCCGGGGGCGGGCTCGAAGTTGACCAAGGCCAACGAGCTGGGGCTGAAGGTGCTCGACGAAGAGGCGTTTGTGGGGTTTCTGAAGCAACAAGGCGTTGAGGTCGGCTAGATCAAGATCAAGATCAAGGTCCTTAAGATCAAGAGCGTCTGCCTGGGGGCAGACTGTTTCGCCTTCGGCGAGTTACTTGATAAAGCCCCAAGTAACCAAGGGCTTGTGCTCTTGGTTGGGCCCGACTTCGTCGGGTTCCTTCACTCCGGTCTCGCTCCGTGGGCCCGCGCCGAACGGACATCCATGTCCTGACGGCGCTCTCGCCGCATCCCTGCGGCTCGGCCCACTGCGCGAGACCTGCGTTCAGCCTGCACCCAAGTCGCGTTCTGCGGTGTTTGGGCTTTTTGTGCAGGAAGATCAAAAGCGCTTTTAAAGCAGATCAAAAGCTTCCCGGCTAAAGCCGGTCCTACAGTCGAGGTCTGCCGCGACTCTCGCAGAATGCACGCGCTGCCTTTAGTGGGACCGGCTTTAGCCGGGAAGAGGCCGGTTGAGTCACCATCAATTTCGCAGTTCGGCAACTGATCGTTCCCACGCTCCGCGTGGGCATGCATCCCAAGACGCTCCGCGTCATGCAGGGACGCGGAGCGTCCGAGGCGGCGTTACCACGCGGAGCGTGGGAACGATCAACGATCAGCAGAAACAACGCGCACCCGTAATTGGATGGACTCGCCCAAGCCGAGGCGTCAGTAGCGCCACGGTGGCATTCTTAAGAAGCCAACGACAGCGAGGGCGAGCCCATGAAAAAGCATACGATCAAAAGTAACGCCTTGTCTTCAGCCGATGTATCGGCTTGTTCGACAGTGGCTGTGGATCTTGCCAAAAACGTGTTCCAGATAGCCGGAGAGGACGCCTTTGGTGAGGTCATTTACGAAAGCCGCATCAAGTCACGCGAAGCCTTTGTGGCATTTTTAAAAACCCTGCCGCCAGGTGTAACGGTGCTGATGGAAACCGGCCCTGGCGCACAGTCATGGGCGCGGCTGTTGCAGGCGCAAGGCAACCCGGTGCGAATTTTACCGGCGCAACATGTCGCCAATCATCGCAGCGGCGCCAAGAATGACCGCAACGATGCGCTGGCGATATTGCGCTCGGGACGAGATGTAAACATTGCTTCAGTACCCGTCAAAAGCACCGCTCAATTGGCCATGCAGGCCTTGCATCGGATTCGACAAGGGTATGTAAAGCGGCTTACCGCGATGGGTAATCAGATACGCGGGTTGTTGCTGGAACAGGGCATTGCGATGGCGCAAGGGGCGGTAGCCCTAAGTCGAAATGTCCCACGGATACTGGAAGACGCCACCCAGCCGTTGCCAGATATGTTGCGCGAGCTGATCGACGAACTGCTGGGCGAATGGAGTCAGCTGGGTGAACGCATCGATGTGCTGACGGGGCGTCTGGAAGCAGCAGCACGCCAAGACGAGACGGCAAAGCGTCTGATGACGGTACGCGGCATCGGCCCTGTCATCGCCACGGCCTTGCTGGCCAAACAGACTGAACCTGAGCGCTTCGCCAACGCACGAATGTTCGCCGCCTACTTCGGCACGGTTCCTGAACAAAACAGCAGCGGACAGAAAACCCGACTGGGTAAAATTTGCAAACGTGGTGATGGCTATATTCGCAGCCTGTCGATTCAGGGAGCGCACGCCGTGTTAAGACAGGTGCGGCCTGATTCGGAGCATCCGGATGATCGCCGGTTGCGACGCTGGCTAAGTCGGCACGGTCAAAAAGGGGCGGCCGTCAGGCTGGCCAACCGAAACCTGCGTATCGTCTGGGTCTTGCTGCAAAACGATCAAACCTATCGTCGCCAGCCAGCAGATTGCCAGGAGGCGGCGATGAATCATTAATCAACCGAGTTCTGCCACCGGGGTGCTGAGTCACCTCAACCGCTGCTGAAGAACATTGACCCTTGGTCAGACCGTCGCGGACAGATGCCTGCGGTCCTACTGGCCCTTTGAGGCCTTATCGTAATCGGCATACCGCGAGCTCACCCAATGTTGGCCAGAAGCTGATGATGCTTCCTCGAACAGGCCTTATACATAGATGCAACCGGGTAGCAGTGTTCGAAAAGCAGGTTGAATGTGGGGGCGAGTCCATACATAGGACCGGCTTCAGCCGGGAAGCCTTTGATCTGCACTTGATCTTGATCTTCATACACAGCCAGCCCAGACACCGCCAATCGCGACTTGGGTGCAGGCCGAACGCAGACGACGCGGAGTGGGCCGAGCGGCATGGATGCCGCGAGAGCGCCGTCAGGACATGGATGTCCGTTCGGCGCGGGCCCACGGAGCGTCGTCGGAGTGAGGGAACCCTGAGGAACGAAGGGCCAAACCAGGAGCAGGCACCCTTGGTTACTTGGGGATGGTGCGACTTTCGACTTTTCCAAGTAACTCGCCGAAGGCGAAATGCCCGCCGTTAGGCGGGTCCCCGGATCTGGACCTGAGTGAAGTAGTCCCGCCGATAAGCGGGACCCAAGAGTAAGAAAATCCCACGGAACCCCCGCCACCCTTGACGATCTAGTGCTAGCAGCCCCATCAGGATATCGCCATGTTCCAGTTCTTCGAGCAACTCAGCACACGGATCGCGGCGCCGTTCGCCGGTGAGAACAAACGCAACAGCAAAGTCTGGCAATGCCATTGCGGACAGTCGGTGTTTTTCCGCAACAGCCAGTGCCTGGCCTGCTCGGCGGCGTTGGGTTATCTCCCCGAGCAAAGCAAGATTGCCGCGCTGGAACCGGGCCCCGAGGCGCAGACCTGGCGTCTCACCGACGAGCCCCAGGCCGGGCTCTACCGCCGTTGCGCCAACCTCGACACGGCAGCCGCCTGCAATTGGATGTTTCCGGCGCTGAACGCCGGCGACTTCTGCATCGCTTGCAGCCTCAATAAGACCATCCCCGACCTGTCCGTGCCGGAAAACCCTGAGCGCTGGGGCAAGATCGAGACCGCCAAGCGCCGGCTGGTTGCACAGTTGATCACCCTCGGCCTTCACGTCGTCCCCAAAAGCGTCGACGAAGAACGCGGCCTGGCCTTCGAATTCCTCGGCGTCGACCTGGAAGGCAACCTGCCCACCACCGGCCATGCCAGTGGCTTGATCACCCTTAACGTCGAAGAAGCCGACGACGCCATTCGTGAGAAGGTTCGCGTGCAGATGCACGAACCCTACCGCACGCTACTCGGGCATTTCCGTCACGAAGTGGGGCATTACTACTGGGATCGCCTGATCGCCGACACCTACTGGCAGGACGGTTTCCGCAACCTGTTTGGCGACGACCGCGCCAGCTACGCCGACGCCCTTGACCATCACTACCAGCATGGCGCGCCGGCCGACTGGCAGCAGAGCTTTGTCAGCGCCTACGCGACCATGCACCCGTGGGAAGACTGGGCCGAAACCTGGGCGCATTACCTGCACATGATGGACGCTGTCGACACCGCGCTGAGCCTGGGCATGAGTGCCCGTGACATGGATCTCGACTACCAGCCGTTCCCGCTGGAAACCCTGTACGACCCTCAGCATCCGGGCGGTCCGGCGTTTCTCTCGTTCGTCAATGCGTGGATCGAGCTGGCGGGCATGCTCAACGAATTGTCCCGCGCCATGGGTCAGGCGGATTTCTATCCGTTCGTGTTGCCTCCGGCGGTCATCACCAAGCTGCATTTCATCCATCTGGTCATACAGGGTGCTGGCGGTAAGGCTGATGAGGTGCTGCAGGTGCAGTGATTCACTCAGGTGAGTGAGGGCTAAAAAGCACGGGTACGAAGCGGTGAAAGGACTTCGCCGCTTGTCCGCGATGCCTGCAACGGGGAAAAAGGGGTGCTATTTTCCCGGTACATATCGTTTTGACACTACTGGCAAGGCGATTGGCAAAGCGGTCTTAAAGGGACTTCAGTTATGGCCACTGGTGCTCCATTTCCCCAAAACGAGCGTTCCCGGGTTTCGCGCATTACCCACATGGGTTTAATCGATGCGACGGCGGACGACGTGCTCGACCACATCATTTTGATGGTGACCCACTATTTCGAGGTCCCCATTGCCCTTGTTTCCATCGTCAGCGAGCACCGCCAATGGTTTCGCGCGCGGGCAGGCCTGGACGAGCGCGAGACGCCCCGCGAAATCGCCTTCTGCGCATACACCATCCTCAGCCCCGAAATCTTTCAGGTCCCTGACGCGATGCTCGATCCGCGCTTCAGCGACAATCCGCTGGTGACTGGCGAGCCTCACATCCGCTTCTACGCCGGCGTGCCGCTGGTGACCGCCGACGGCCTGGCCCTGGGCACGCTGTGCATCATCGACAGCACGCCTCGGCCGCCACTCGACCCGCGTGACGTGGCGATGCTGGAGATGTATGGCCAGCTGGTCATGAAGCGGCTCAACAACCTGCGCCATGCCAGCTACGTCGATCAGCCCACCGGTCTGTTCAACCGTCTGCGCCTGCAAGAAGACCTCGCCGCTTTGGCGGATCGGCGCAAATATGCGCTGGTTGCGCTGGACATGGTCGCGCCAGCGTTTCTCGACAGCATCGTCAAAGCGCTGGGCTACAGCTTCGCCCAGGAACTGGTGCGCCGCATGATCGAAAACTGCCGCAGCCAGTTGCCTGACGACACCGCGTTGTACAAGGTCAGCCCCACGCGCATCGCGCTGATCACCCGCAACGCCCGGCCGGAGCAGGCCGAGCTGCTGTTTCGGCAGTTGCTCGAGCATTTTCGGCGGCCGCTGATCTGCCGCAACATCCCCATTCAAATGGACGTCGGCATCGGCGTGCTGCCGTTGGGCCTGGACCGCTGTGATGAGCACGACTGGATTCGGCTGGTGGTCAGCGCGGCGGACGAAGCCCGCGGCAAGTCGACGGGTTGGCGCTGGTACGAGCCGCACCTGGACTTCGCCCAGCAACGGGCCTTTCTGCTGCTGGCGGCGCTGGCCGAAGCCGTGCGCAGCCCGGATCAACTGTCGCTGGTGTATCAGCCAAGGCTTGAAGTGGCCACCGGCCGTATCGTGACCGTCGAAGCGCTGTTGCGCTGGCAGCACCCGGTGCTGGGCCCGATCAGCCCGGCGGAATTTATCCCGTTGGCGGAAAAGACCGCCCTGATTCGCTCGCTCAGCCTTTGGGTGTTGAGAAAGGCCGTTGCGCAGGCGGCGCTCTGGCAGGCGCAGGGCTATGCCTTCAAAGTCGCGATGAACGTGTCGGCAATCGATCTGGCCAACGCGTCATTCAGCGATGCGCTGTTCGAGCAATTGACGGTCAGCGGTCTCGACCCGAGTGGTTTCGAGCTTGAATTCACCGAAAGCGCCCTGTGCGACAACCCTGAAGTCACCCGGCTGCAGCTGGAGCGCTTGCGCGCATTGAACATCGACATCGCCATCGATGACTTCGGCACCGGCTACAGCAACTGGACCTACCTGCGGCAATTGCCCGCCACCACGGTCAAGCTGGACAAATCGCTGGTGGAAAACATCGACAGCAATGACAAGGATCGCGGCCTGGTGGAAGCCATCGTTGATCTGGCGATGCGCCTGGGCTATCGCGTCGTTGCAGAAGGCGCCGAAACCGAAGGCGTCTACGAAATCCTCTGCGAGCTGGGTTGCCACGAAGTGCAGGGCTTCCTGGTCGCGCGGCCCATGACCGTCACCGCGCTCGAGCACTGGATGAACGTCGAGTGCTGCAGCAAAGTCTGGCAGTTGCGATCACTGGCCCATTGAATGATTACAGTGCGAGCAGCATCAGCCGCTCGACACTGACGTGGTCCGGATCGCGCTCGGGCAACGCCTGCCAACCCAGCGCCAGGTACAGCTGGCGCGCCGGGTGATTGCCGGCCTCCACCGCCAGCATCAACTGTGCAGTGTCTGGCCATAAATCCCGCGCCAACGCCGGCAGCGCGCGCAGGCATTGCTTGCCGAGACCACCGCCTTGAAAGCGTTTATCGACCATCAACGCGTGCAGCGTGGTGGTCACCTTCGCGTGCTCACGCGCCCACTCCGGCAACAGCGACCTGCGCTTGAGCACGAAAAAGCCCCGGGGGATGTCGTCCACCAGCAGTACGAAGCCCTGTCGGTCGGCGATGGGACGTGCGGTCAGCGTGTGCAGACCGCCATGAATGTCGCCGACGTGGCGGATCTGCTCGGGGAGCAGCTCGATCTCCAGCAACTGGCGCTGTTGGATGGGGGAGAGGGATTCATGGCGGGTGAGCGCGAAATGCATCGGTGGTTCCTGTGTCTTGCGCCCTGGCGGGGCCGGGCAGGGGCCAGCCACTTGCGTGTGGGAGGTGAAAAGGCAGGCGCCATTGTGCCGCATTCAGCGCCTCAGGCGCTGCATTGGGCAGGCGGCGAAGGGCTGACGACGCTCAAAATCTTAATCTGAAACAAGAGGTTGTAACTTCTCGCGAGACCGGTACAATGGCGCGGCTCGCCACTGGCGAGCGTCGTTATGGTGACCCCATCGGTCCCCCCGCAACGATTACCCGTGAACCTGGTCAGAGCCGGAAGGCAGCAGCCACAGCGGGAACATTGTGTGCCGGGGTGTGGCTGGTGGGGTTGCCTCCATAACGCACTCTCGTCGCCATGACGAGTATTGATGATCCGCATCCCTGGCGGCCTCGATCCCTTCCACTCTCTCAAATTTTTCATCCCTGTCTTGTTGGCAAATGGCTGCGTGTCTCAACGTTGTTATCTCTGATCGCGTGGCTCGTCGGAACCCGACCTTGAGGGAATGATCCTTAACCAACGCTGAACCATAGTGTTAGGCCTCATGCGGTTCATCGCCGTATGCGCCGCCTAGAATGGAGTCCATCGCGAAGAAACCCACAGGCCCATCACGCTGACTGGCCGGGCATCCTCCGCACGCCACCCCTCCGCTCAGGAATAACAATAATGACAACCGACACCCCATCACCCCTCCGTCCAACACCCCCCATTCAACTCGTACTTTTCGACCTGCTCACCGCTTTGCTGGACTCCTGGACCCTGTGGAATTCAGTCGCCGGTTCCGAGGAGCTGGGCCGGACCTGGCGCATGGCCTATCTGAAGGCGACCTACGGCTGCGGCCGCTATCGCCCCTATGACACGCTGGTCGAGGAGGCGGCGATGGAAGTCGGCCTGGGCAAGCATGCCGCCGCAGAACTCGATCGGCGCTTCGGGGAGTTGCAGCCCTGGGCGGAAGCCCAGTCGGTCCTCGAATCCCTGAAGCCTCATTACAAGCTAGGTATCGTCACCAACTGTTCGGAGCGCCTGGGCCACATCGCGGCGGAGGTGCTGGGTATCCCGTTCGACGTGGTCATTACCTCGGAGAAAGCCGGCTTTTATAAGCCCGACCCCGCGCCTTATCGTCTGGCGCTGGACACCGTGGGTGTGGATGCCAGCCATGCTGTGTTCGTCGCGGGTTCGGCGTACGATCTGTTCGGCACGGCCAAGGTGGGACTGCCGACGATTTGGCATAACCGTCTTGGCCTGTCTGCGCCCGAAGGTGCGCCGGCGCCTCTGATCATGCGGCCGACGCTGGAAACCCTGGCTGCGGATCTGGCAGAGATGCCGTCAGCGAGGTAAGCCAGTCGCCCCGGCAGATTCAAATAAATCTGCCCTCCATTTGGACCAATACGATAGTCTTCGCACCATTGTTGATACGGACACCTGACTGGAACGCGATTGATGGCCCCTGATGACTATCTGGTAATGAGCAGCGCGGAGTGGGCGGGGCTGCGCGCCAGTACGCCATTGACGTTGTCCGAAGAGGACCTTGCCGCATTGCGGGGCGTGAACGAGGACATCTCGCTGGAGGATGTTGCCAACATCTACCTGCCGTTATCGCGCCTGATCAATCTGCACGTCAGTGCCGCGCGCAATCTCGACAGCATCAAGGACACCTTTCTCGGACGCCCTGCCAAGCGACAGACCTATGTCGTCGCGGTGGCAGGCAGCGTCGCGGTCGGCAAGAGCACCTTCGCCCGGGTGTTGCAGGCGCTGATGGCGCGCTGGCCGGATCATCCCCGGGTCGATCTGATCACCACCGACGGCTTTTTGCACCCCAATGCCCGGCTTGTCGCCGACGGCATCATGCACCGCAAGGGCTTTCCGGAAAGCTACGATCGCAAGCGCATGGTCAAGTTTCTCTCTGACCTGAAGGCCGGCACGCCGGAAATCACCGCCCCGGTCTATTCCCACATCAGCTACGACATCGTCCCGGACCAGTTCTTCAAGGTCAGCCAGCCCGACATCCTGATTTTCGAAGGGTTGAACGTATTGCAGACCGCGGGCAATGACGGGCAGAAACCGGGCAGCATCGTCTCGGATTTCTTCGACTTTTCAATCTATCTGGACGCCGAAGAGGGCGACATCGAGCGCTGGTACGTCGAGCGCTTTCTGATGCTGCAACGCACCGCGTTTCGCGCGCGAGGCGCCTACTTCCGCGAACTGGCAGATCTGCCGCCGGAGAAATCCCCGGACGCGGCGCGCAAAATCTGGCACGACATCAACCGGCCCAATCTGCTGGAAAACATCCTGCCGACCCGTGAGCGCGCCAGTCTCGTGGTGCGTAAGGCGTCGGACCATTCGGTGAAGGAATTGTGGCTACGCTGATGGGTAAATCAATCGCGGGCGTGTCGGCGTTATTCGCGCTCTGCGTGAGCGCTGGCGCTCTGGCGGACGGCAACAAGTTGCTGCTCGAATGCCAGGACGGGATCAACAGCATGAGCGGCGGCGTGGCGCAGAACGGCGTGGGCGTCGGGCATTGTGTCGGGGTGCTGCAAGCGACGATGGACACTCTGGATCTGTTCCACGAGGCGGGCGGATTGCCCCGGCTGGTGTGCGTGCCCGAAGGTGGCATTCCGATGATCCAGTCGATGCGCATTATTGTGCAGTCCTTGCAGGCCCATCCCGAGAGCTTGCATCTGAATGAATCAGTGTTGGTGGTCGCGGCGTTGAAAAACGCGTTTCCCTGTCAGTAATGCGCCGGTTTTACGCTAGCCTGTGGATTGATCCGGCACTGATTATCCGGGTCGACCCCTGCCGCCGCGCCGGCGACGGACCTCAGCAAGGATGCCGATGATGCGTGCCAATGCACTGATTGTGCTGTTACTCACGGGGCTCGTGGCGGCCACCTACGGTTTCGGGATCTACCTCTTCGCCCAACTGGTGCCGGACATGCGCGCCAGCCTGGGTTTCGATATCGCTTACGTCGGCACCATCACCGCGGCGGGGCAGGCGGGGTTTCTCGCCAGCGCGCTGTTGGCGGCCTGGCTGACGCCTCGTGTTGGCGGCGGCTGGATGATCTTCGGATCGGGCGCCGTGTGCGCCCTGGCCTTGCTGCTCATGCCCCTGGCGCAGAACGTGGTGCTGATCGGTGTGCTGTTGACGGTGCTGGCCGGCACGGCGGCGACGGTGTTCGTGCCGATGGTCGAAGTGATCGCGCGCGCCGTGCCCTATCAATACCGCGGCATGGCCATGGGGCTGGTGTCGAGCGGCACCAGTTATGGGGTGTTCATCAACAGCCTGCTGGTGCCTTTTTATGCGCCACAAGGCGAGTGGCGCACGGTGTGGTGGATCGTCGGGATCATCACCATTGTGCTGGTCGTTTGCGTCCTTGTGGTGTTCAAGCGCGCGCGGTTGTTTGTTCGGGAAGACGAGGACGGCAGTGATGGCGCACCACGCAAAGGCGTACTGCGTGAGGCGCTGCAGGGTTGGCTGTACAAAGTCTGGTCGATGAATTTTCTGATTGGTTTCTCGACCTTTCCGTTTCAGAACTACCTGTCGTCCTACTTGCGCACGGAGCTGCATTTCGGCGTCGAATACACCGCGCAGATCTGGGCCAGCATCGGTTTCGTCGGCATGTTCAGCGGCCTGGCGCTCGGCGCGTTGTCGGACCGCATCGGTCTGCGTGGGGCGATGCTGATGGTGTACGTCTGCGTGGCAACGGCAGCGGTGATTCTGGTCATCGCGCCGACCGGCTACTGGCCGATGGTGGCAGGGGTCGTGTTTGCCGTGGCGTTCTACCCGATCTTCGGATTGATACCGGCGTACGTGTCGAAGATGGCGTCCCGTGCTGCGCTGGCCGTGACCATCTTCGGCATCGCCAACATCATGCAAGGCATCGGCGGCATGCTCGGTAATTACTGCGCCGGGATGCTGGCGAGCATGAGTGGTTCGTTCGTCGCCGTGTACAGCGTGATCGCGGGGGTCGCGGTGGTGCTGGCGGTGTTGACCGCCTGCTTGCCGAACGAGCGCGGCGGTCGGCAGGCGGCTTGATTACCCATAAGATCAGACCACCTGCCCGCGATGGTTGCGCGCCTGTCTACGCCGGAAATTGCAGCGCATTGCTCAGATCACCCATCGGCGTCTGCCCGCGCGCGGCCATGGCGTTGTCGCGCTCGGTCAGTCCGTCCAGTTTCTCCAGACCATGCACCCGTGTAATCAGACGCAGGATCGAGGCAGTGTCGTACACCGTGTGGTCGACCGTGCCTTTGCGCGCGAAGGGTGAGATGACGATCGCCGGCACCCGCGTGCCCGGTCCCCAGCGGTCGCCCTTGGGCGGCGCGACGTGGTCCCACCAGCCGCCGTTTTCATCGACCGTGACGACAATCACCATGTTCTTCCACTGCGGGCTGTTGCGCAGCACCTTGATCGTACGGTCGATGTGTCGGTCGCCGGCCGCCACGTCGGCGTAACCGGCGTGCATGTTGAGGTTGCCCTGGGGTTTGTAGAAGGTCACTGCGGGCAGCTTGCCCGCCTCGGCGTCGGCCAGGAATTTATTGCTGGAGGACTCGTCGCCCAGGCCGCCGTCGCGCAGGCGCTTCTTGCGCTCTGCCGGATTGTCGGGGCCCTGCTGCTTGAAGTAGTTGAACGGCTGGTGGTGGTACTGGAAGTTCGGGATTTTCGGGATGCCGGTCGAGTCTTTGTATTCATCCAGCGTCACCTGCCAGGCGCCGGCGTACCAGGCCCAGTCGACGTTCTTTTTCGAGAGCTTGTCGCCGATGTGTTCATGGGTTTGCGGCACCAGGACGTTGGCCAGCCCCGGCTGCGAATAGTCCGGTTTCTCCTTGTCACGCAGCCAGGTCGGCCAGTAGGGCGGGGCCATAGTGTTGACGCCGTAACCGTCCGGCGTCAGCGCGCTCGGGCCGAATTGTGGCGGGCCGGTCATGGCGCTGGCCGGTGATTTCTCCAGCGGCTTGAGCCTGTAGTCCAGCGGATCGCTGCTTTCCAGCACGGCGATTTGCGACTTGGCCGGAGAGTTCGCCGCGTCCGGGTAGAAGGGCGCTCGGGCCGAGATCAGGTATTGGTGGTTGAGGAACGATCCGCCGAAAGCGCCCTGGAAGAAGTTGTCGCAGAGCACGAATTCTTTGGCGACGTCCCACAGGCGCAGGGAATATTGGGTCTGGGCGTAATAGCCCATGGTCAGGCCGCCGGAATCCGCCCAAGCGACGAAGGCGTCGTTCTTGCCGCCATTGATCTGCATCTGGTTCTGGTAAAACACGTGCCACAAGTCCCGGGTGACGACGCTGAGTGGCAGGTCCTCGCCGCTCGGGCCTTTGAGGGGGAAGGGCGCGTTGGGCAGGTTTTCCTGGTACTGCATGCCCGTGGCGTAGGTCACGCCGTCGACGCTTTGCGGGCCGATCTGGCAGACACCGCCCCAGCACTGCGGCAGGGTGTCGAGGACTTTGCCGTCGCGGTCGCGCTGACGGTAGTGGTCGGCTTTCACGGCGGAAAGCGGGTGCTCGACGCCGGGGAAGTTGGCGAACAGGTTATTGAAGCTGCGGTTCTCGCCGTAGATGACCACGATGGTCTTGACGTTGTCCTGCAGCGCTTTGTCCAGCGCCGGGCCGGTCAGCAGGGCGTCCGTTGCAGGCTTGCCTTCAACGCCTGATTCGGCAGCGCCCACCACGCCACTCAGGGTCGCGCTTGCGCCCAGCACCGCAACGCCACCGAGGAAGCGTCGGCGGCTATCATCCACCTGTGGCCGGGGGACTGAAGCCTGTGCTGGATCTTCCGGTTTCTTGCTCATGGCGGGCGCTCGCAGGTCGAGTTGTTACAACATGTGTCGCCGGAGCCTAGCGAGGGAATATGACGGGATTGCTACAGCGGTGGGTGACATCAAAGTTGTGGTGTGCCCCATGACGCCTTCCCGGCTAAAGCCGGTCCTACAATGCACGCGATCTACTTAGTGGGACCGGCTTTAGCCGGGAAGAGGCCAGTGTGTACGCCATCAGTCTTGCGGTGTGACGCATGACGCCTTCCCGGCTAAAGCCGGTCCTACACGGACGAGGCCAGTGGGAACGCCATCAGTCTTGCGGTGTGTCACATGACGCTTTCCCGGCTAAAGCCAGTCCTACAATCGGCGCCAGCCCCACAATCGAAAGTCGCCGCCAGTCACACGATCGGAAAACGTCGCAGGCTCAATAGGGATCGGCCGGATTCCCCGAATGCACCTGATACCGCTCGACAATCCGCTCGATCTCCCCGGACATCTTCATCCTAAGCAGCGTGCGCATGATGCGTTGCGCCGGCACGCTCGGGTCGTTGCGGGCGATGCAGCCCACCGGCTGCTCATCGATGACCCACACGGCCCTGAGTTTCTCGTCGGCTTTCTGATCGCGGTTGTACCAATCCAGCGACCACTGGGTGTCCACGGCGTATCGGTAGCGGTGGGCCGAGAGCTTTTGCAGAACCTGCTCCTGCAACCTCGCGTCTTCGCGGATCAGATCGCGGGTGGCGAACAGCGGGTCCAGCACCGGGTAGGCGTAGCCCAGCACCGTACCGATGTGATCGCCGAGAATCGCGCTCAGCTCGAAGGTGGCGGTGTCGTAGGCGCTGCCCACCAGCACGTTGCGCTGGGTCAGCAGCGGCAGGCTCCAGGTGAAGTCCCCCGACATGTCCGGCAACCAGGACTGGGCGGCGTAACACCGCACGTCAACGTCACCGCGCTCGGTGGCCGCCTGCACACGCAGCCGCGGGTACACGCGGTACTGGGCGGTCTGGCCGATCTGGCGGGCCAGACTTTCCATGATGTCGAACAGAATCCCGGCCTCTGGCCCGTCGGGGCCCACCTGCATCAGCGGCATCGACCAACTGTCGGCCACGGCAAAGCGCAACGGCGGACCGTCTGCGAGCGCCGACGCGCTCCATAACCCCAAGGCACTCGAAAGTCCCAAGCCACTCACCCACACTCGCATCCGGATCCCTCGAAGTAACAGTGCGACGTTTCAAGCCTGCTGTGTCTTCGGAATCCAGGTGTGGGACCTTGTGAGGGAACCGTCTCGCGGAGCCGTCTTGCGGAGCCAGGCCAGCCATAATAAAGCGATAAGCGTCGGACACCAGATGCAATTTTGCCCCTGCTCCGCTAGCATTGGCGGTCTTCCGCAACCCAGTCGCGACGGTTTTCAATGAGTTATCAGGTTCTTGCACGTAAATGGCGTCCGCGCTCGTTCCGCGAAATGGTCGGCCAGACCCATGTGCTCAAGGCCTTGATCAACGCGCTGGACAGCCAGCGCCTGCACCACGCCTATTTATTCACCGGCACGCGGGGGGTCGGCAAGACCACCATCGCGCGGATCATCGCCAAGTGCCTGAACTGTGAAACCGGCATCACGTCAACGCCGTGTGGCGAATGTTCGGTGTGCCGCGAGATCGACGAGGGCCGTTTTGTCGACCTGATCGAGATCGACGCCGCCAGCCGCACCAAGGTCGAAGACACCCGCGAGCTGCTCGACAACGTGCAATACGCGCCCAGTCGCGGTCGCTTCAAGGTCTACCTGATCGACGAAGTGCACATGCTCTCCAGCCACTCGTTCAACGCGTTGCTCAAGACGCTGGAAGAGCCGCCGCCCTACGTCAAGTTCATCCTCGCCACAACGGACCCGCAGAAGCTGCCCGCCACCATTCTGTCGCGCTGCCTGCAGTTCTCCCTGAAAAACATGACGCCTGAGCGTGTGGTCGAGCATTTGACCCACGTGCTCGGCGTGGAGAACGTTCCGTTCGAAGACGATGCGCTGTGGCTGCTCGGTCGCGCGGCCGATGGCTCGATGCGTGACGCCATGAGCCTTACCGACCAGGCGATTGCTTTCGGCGAAGGCAAAGTGTTGGCGGCCGACGTGCGCGCGATGCTTGGCACGCTGGATCACGGCCAGGTGTTCGACGTGCTGACCGCGTTGATCGAGGGGGATGCCCGTTCGTTGCTTGAAGCCGTGCGGCATCTGGCCGAACAGGGGCCGGACTGGAGCGGCGTGCTCTCGGAGATTCTGAACGTATTGCACCGGGTCGCCATCGCCCAGGCGCTTCCTGAAGGGGTCGATAACGGCCACGGCGATCGCGATCGCGTGCTGGCCCTGGCCCAGGCGTTGCCCGCCGAAGACGTGCAGTTCTACTATCAGATGGGCCTGATCGGTCGCCGCGATCTGCCGCTGGCGCCGGATCCCCGGGGCGGTTTCGAGATGGTGCTGCTGCGCATGCTGGCGTTCCGGCCCGCAGACGCCGACAACGCGCCGACGCAGCCGTTAAAGTCAGTGGGGATCAACCCGGCCACGGTTGATTCCCGGACAGCGGTGGCGAGTTCAGCATCCGCAGCATCCCGACCCCAGACCGCCCCGGCGCCTGTCATCGACACGTCGGCGCCTGTCGCCGTGCCCGAGCCTGTGGCGGCAAAAGCGGAGGCAGAGATCGATCTGCCGTGGAACGAGCCAAACGCCGCGGTTCCAGCCACTGCCGCCGAGCCTGAGAACGAGACCAAGTCTGAGCCTGAGCCTGAGCCTGAGCCTGAGCCCGAGGACGAGCCGTCCCCACAGCCCGCGTCCGTGGCCGAGAGGCCCGAGGCCGTCCTCGACACCGTCGCCGAGCAGCCGGACCTGACACCAATGCCGGCGCCGGCCCCCGCGAGCCCTGTGCCGGACGCGCCCGAACTCGCATCGTCAGAACAGCTGCAAGCCGCTGCCGAGGCGGTGACACCGCAAATGATCGAGCACGTGCCCGATGCCGCACCTTACGTTCCGGCGCCGATGGAGCGCGACGACGAGCCGCCGCCCGATGACGACTACATCGAGCCGGACATCGACATCGACCCGGCGTCGTTCGCTTATCTCGATGACCTGGCCCACGAAGCCGTCGAAGCCGTGGAGAAGGAGCCCGAGCTGCTGCCGGCCTCCAAACCTGCCACCGGTCTTGCGGCGGACTGGCTTGAGCTTTTCCCGAAACTGCCGATTTCCGGCATGACCGGCAGCATCGCCGCCAACTGCACGCTGATTTCGGTGGAAGGCGACAACTGGCTGCTGCACCTTGATCCGGCCCACAGTGCGCTGTTCAACTCGACGCAGCAGCGCCGTCTGAACGACGCGCTGAACCAATACCATGAACGCACCCTCAACCTGAGTATCGAACTGATCAAGCCCGAGCAGGAAACCCCGGCTCAGGCAGCGGCGCGTCGGCGTGCCGATCGGCAGAAGCAGGCCGAGGCGGCGATCCACGGCGATCCGTTCATTCAGCAGATGATGCAGCAGTTCGGTGCGTCGATTCGCGATGACACTATTGTTCCGGTGGATGCGCCGACCCAGGCGTAAGTCCACGCCCGATGATTCCCGGGGGGCGCTAAGCTGATAGGGCGCCCCTAATTGTTCAATGACTTTCTATCCGATGACTTCCGAGGAGTAACTCCCATGATGAAAGGTGGCATGGCAGGCCTGATGAAGCAGGCTCAGCAAATGCAGGAAAAAATGGCCAAGATGCAGGAAGAACTGGCCAACGCTGAAGTGACGGGCCAGTCTGGCGCCGGTCTGGTCAGCGTTGTCATGACCGGGCGTCACGACGTCAAGCGCGTCAGCCTGGACGACAGCCTGATGCAGGAAGAGAAGGAAATTCTGGAAGACCTGATCGCTGCGGCCGTCAACGACGCTGTGCGCAAGATCGAAGCGGCCAGCCAGGAAAAGACCGCCAGCATGACCGCCGGCATGCAGCTGCCGCCGGGCATGAAAATGCCGTTCTGATCGGACGGCTGGCGCGACATCAAAATGCCAGGCCCTCGTGCCTGGCATTTTCGTTTGGGCACGGCGGCAAGCCGTCAGCACGAAGCGCGTCATAGGGAGCCCACATCCGACCGAACCCGTCCGGCTGCCCACGGTCTGCTTTCTATACCCTTGCAACCCTTCATCATGGAGCCCATTCCGATGACCCAAGAATTGATCCTCAACCAGCGTGTGGTCCTGGCATCCCGTCCCCAGGGCGCGCCGACCCCGGAAAACTTCCGACTCGAGCGCGAGGCGCTGCCTGACCTGCAAGACGGCCAGGTGCAGCTGCGCACGCTCTACCTGTCCCTCGATCCCTACATGCGCGGTCGCATGAGCGACGCGCCATCCTACGCGGCACCGGTGGAAATCGACGCGGTGATGGAGGGCGGCGCGGTCAGCGTGGTCGAGCAGTCGCGCAATCCGGCATTCAAGGAAGGTGATCTGGTCGTGGGTCAGACCGGCTGGCAGACCCACAGCATTTCTGATGGCAGCAATCTGTTGATGGCGCCGAAGGACCTGCCCAGCCCGTCAATGGCGGTCGGCGTGCTCGGTATGCCGGGCATCACCGGTTACATGGGCTTGATGGACATCGGCAATCCGAAAGCGGGCGAAACCCTGGTCGTCGCGGCGGCTTCGGGGGCAGTCGGTTCGGTGGTGGGTCAAGTGGCCAAGCTCAATGGCCTGCGGGTGGTGGGCGTTGCCGGTGGCGAAGACAAGTGCCGTTACGTGGTCGATGAGCTGGGTTTTGACGCTTGCATCGATCACCGCAGCGAGGACTTCGCCGAGCAGCTGAAGGCGGCCGTTCCGGACGGCATCGACATCTATTTCGAACTGGTCGGCGGCAAGGTGCTGGAGAAGGTCATACCGCTGCTCAATGAGCGTGCGCGGGTGCCGTTGTGCGGGCTGATCGCCCATTACAACGCCCAGAGTGAGCCAGAGGGGCCGAATCGGCTGCCGCTGTTGATGCGCACGCTGCTGACCAAGCGTGCGAAGATTCAGGGCTTCATCGTCTACGAAGAGTATTACGATCGTCTGGACGAATTCATGCAGGCCATGATTCCGCTGGTGAAGGACGGCAAGGTGAAATTCCGCGAAGACGTAGTGGAGGGCCTGGAGAATGCCCCGGACGCATTCATTGGCCTGCTCGACGGCAAGAACTTCGGCAAGCTGGTGGTCAAGGTCTCATGACCCTGATTTGACGGTAATCGGAGGCGCGGGTATAAACCGCGTCTCGTGTTTTTGTCGGACGTTTCTCCAATGAGCTTCAGCCCCCTGATTCGCCAGTTGATCGACTCCCTGCGCATCCTGCCCGGCGTCGGTCAGAAAACCGCCCAGCGCATGGCGTTGCAGCTGCTGGAGCGTGATCGCAGTGGTGGCTCGCGTCTGTCCCAGGCGTTGAGTCAGGCGATGGAAGGCGTTGGGCACTGCAAACAATGCCGCACCCTCACCGAAGAAGAACTCTGCCCGCAATGCTCGGACGTCCGGCGCGACGACACGCTGCTCTGCGTGGTGGAGGGCCCGATGGACGTTTATGCGGTGGAACAGACCGGTTACCGCGGGCGCTACTTCGTGCTCAAGGGGCATCTGTCGCCGCTGGACGGTCTGGGGCCTGAAGCCATTGGCATTCCGCAGCTGGTGGCACGGATCGAAGAGCAGGGCTCGTTCACCGAAGTCATCCTCGCCACGAACCCCACGGTCGAAGGCGAAGCGACGGCGCACTACATCGCCCAACTGCTGACCAACAAAGGCCTGGTCACCTCGCGCATTGCCCACGGCGTGCCGCTGGGTGGCGAGCTGGAACTGGTCGACGGCGGCACGCTCGCGCACTCGTTTGCAGGGCGCAAGCCGATTCAGTTGTAACGAGTCTCTCCGTCTTCAATGCGCTGAGTACCTGTCGGAGTGAACTCGGGTGTAGGACCGGCTTTAGCCGGGAAGGCGGCAGGTGTCACACCCCGAATCCAGGGTGCCCTCACTGGCCTGTTCCCGGCTAAAACCTGTCCTACAGACATCCGGCGAACCGATCGACTTTGATCGTGGCCTTACTTCTCCGTCAACGCAAACTGGGTCAGGCAGAACGTCGGGATTTCCATGTCGCGCAGGCGTTGTGAACCGCCCAGCTCCGGCAAATCAATAATCGCAGCGGCTTCGTGGACCTTGGCGCCCATGCGGCGGATCAGGTTGGCGGCGGCGACCAGGGTACCGCCGGTGGCGATCAGGTCATCGAACATCACCACTGAATCCCCGTCGCACAAGCTGTCGGCGTGGACTTCCAGCAGCGCTTCGCCGTATTCGGTCTGATAGGCCTCGGCCAGCACATCGGCCGGCAACTTCCCTTGCTTGCGAAACAGCACCAGCGGTTTGTTCAGTTCGTAGGCGACGATCGAACCGATGAGAAACCCGCGCGCGTCCATGGCGCCGACGTGGGTGAACTCGGCGTCGATGTAACGCTGGATGAAGCTGTCGATGACCAGGCGCAGGGCCTTGGGTGACTGGAACAGCGGGGTGATGTCACGGAAAATCACGCCGGGTTTGGGGAAGTCCACCACAGGGCGGATGAGGGATTTGATGCTGACTTCGTCGAAAATCATAAGGATCTCGGGCAGGACATGACTCAAAAGACGCCAGTCTAAGCCCGCCCGGACCATCATGCATCAGCTTTCCAGCGATCCCCCGGCCAGCGCGCAGAGCTGAATCGGGTCAAGGATGTGGATTTCCTTGCCCTCGGCGGCGATCAACTCGTTTTGCTGAAAGCGGGTGAACACCCGGGACACGGTTTCCACCGCCAGACCCAGGTAGTTGCCGATCTCGTTGCGCGACATGCTCAGGCGAAACTGGTTGGCGGAGAAACCCCGGGCGCGGAAGCGGGCGGAGAGGTTGACCAGAAACGTGGCGATGCGCTCGTCGGCGGTTTTCTTCGAGAGCAGCAGCATCATTTGTTGGTCATCGCGGATTTCCCGGCTCATCACCCGCATCAACTGGCGACGCAATTGCGGCAGTTGCACCGACAATTCGTCCAGCCGTTCGAAGGGGATTTCGCACACCGACGTGGTCTCCAGGGCCTGCGCCGTGACGGGATACGCCTCGGCGTCCATGCCCGACAGCCCGACCAGTTCGCTGGGCAGGTGAAAACCGGTGAGTTGTTCTTCGCCGCTGTCGCTGAGGCTGAAGGTTTTCAACGCGCCGGAACGGACGGCGTAGACGGAAGCGAAGGTGTCGCCCTGACGAAACAGAACATCGCCTTTCTTCAAGGGGCGGCCGCGTTTGACGATTTCGTCCAGTGCGTCCATGTCTTCCATGTTCAATGAAAGCGGAAGGCACAACGGGGCCAGGCTGCAATCCTTGCAATGAGCCTGGGTGTGAGCACGCAGTTTGACTGGCTCAGACATCGGGTAATTCCTTGTGAAGAAACACACATAAGTCGTAAGGGTAACTCAGGGTCAGCCCTGCGACTACCACGCGCCTTCCTTGGCCCGAAATCATTCCTCCGCGCCAGGCGGAACATTCCTATATCACCTGGGCCTATATCACGCGGGCCTATATCACCTGGGAATAGCGCTGACGGTACTGCGTGCCCAAATACGCATCGAACACCATGCAGATCGAGCGCACCAGCAGGCGTCCTGCCGGCGTGACGGTGATGCCGGTCGGGTCAAGCAGAATCAGCCCGTCCGTGGCCATGGTCAGCAATTGCGGCCACTGCTCGCGGAAATATTCCCGAAAGTGAATGGCAAATGCGTTTTCGACGGTGGCGAAATCCAGGCGGAAATGGCAGATCAGCTGGCTGATGATGGTGCGCCGCAACTGATCGTCTTCGTTGCAGAGCAGACCGCGTTTGGTTGCCAGTTGGTCGCTGGCCAGCAGGGTCTGGTACTCGGTGAGGTCGACGGTGTTCTGTGCATACAGCTCGCCGATCTGGCTGATTGCCGAGACGCCGAGGCCGATCAGGTCGCAGTGGCCATGGGTGGTGTAGCCCTGAAAATTGCGCTGCAACGTGCCTTCTTCCTGAGCGATGGCGAGGTCGTCATCGGGCAGCGCAAAGTGGTCCATGCCGATGTAGCGATAGCCTGCACGCGTCAGCTGCTCGATGGTGCGCTGGAGCATCTCCAGCTTCTGTTCCGGGCTGGGCAACTGAGCGGTGTCGATGCGCCGTTGGGGCATGAAGCGCTCGGGCAGGTGGGCGTAGTTGAACACCGACAGCCGGTCAGGCTGCAAGGCGATGACTTGCTCGACGGTGTGGGCAAAACCCTCTGGTGTCTGCAGCGGCAGGCCATAGATGAGGTCGATGTTCACCGAGCGAAACTGCAGGGTGCGCGCGGCTTCGACGATGGCGCGGGTTTCTTCCAGGCTCTGCAGGCGGTTAATCGCCCGCTGCACCAGCGGATCAAGGTCCTGCACGCCGAGGCTGACCCGGTTGAAGCCCAGCTCGCGCAACAGGCCCATGGTCGACCAGTCCGCCTCGCGCGGATCGATTTCGATGCCGTAGTCACCGGAGTGGTCATCCAGCAGGGTGAAGTGCTGGCGCAAATGGGCCATCAGCTGGCGCAGTTCAAGGTGACTGAGAAAGGTCGGCGTGCCGCCGCCGAAGTGCAATTGCTCCACCACCTGACGGTCATCGACGTGGGCGGCGATCAGGCTGATCTCGCGTTCGAGCCGCTGCAGATAGGCCTGGGAGCGACCGCGGTCCTTGGTGATGACTTTGTTGCAGGCACAGTAGTAGCAAATGTTGGCGCAGAACGGGATGTGCACGTACAGCGACAACGGCCGCGACGCCTTGCGGCTGTCTCGCAGCCCATGGAGCAGCTCGAAGGCGCCAACTTGCGTATGAAATTGCACGGCGGTGGGGTAGGACGTGTAACGCGGCCCTGCCAGATCGTAGCGACGGATGAGTTCAGAATCCCAACGAAGGTCGTCGAGCATGGGGGCGTTCCCGATAAGGATGGCGGTGCGGGAAGTGTAGGGAAGCCGCCGGTGAGGGCATTGATCTGGGTCAACGGATGGGGGCTGGGTTACTCGTGGCCCATGCCTGCATGATCCATGGCGGGATGCATGTCGTGATTCATCGTGTGATGCGTGTGACCCATGAGCCACTGTTGATGGGGGCCGGGGAGTGTCCACAGGCCGAACAGAATCACCAGCACTCCGCCAGCCACGCGCACGCTGCGCCGACGGAGCAGGGCGGTGATGCGCTCGGCGGCCAGGCCCGTGGCGAGCAGCACCGGCCAGGTGCCGACGCCGAATGCGAACATCAATATCGCGCTGTGCAGCGCATCGCCCTGGCTCGCCGACCACAGCAGCGTGCTGTAAACCAGCCCGCATGGCAGCCAGCCCCACACCGCGCCCAGCAGTAAAGCCCGGGGCGTCGTCGACACCGGCATCAAGCGGCGGGTCAGCGGTTGCAGGTAGCGCCAGACCCCGCGTCCCAGCCCTTCGATGCGGGTCAGGCCGCTCCACCATCCGGCCAGGTACAGGCCCATGGTGATCATCAGCAACCCCGCGATCACCCGCAACAGCATCGCCCCCGGGCTGTTGGCGACGGCCCAGCCGAGCATGCCGATCAGCAATCCTGCGCAGGCGTAGCTGAAAACACGCCCGACGTTGTAGGCCACCAGCAGGCGCAGGCGTCTTCCGCGTTGCTCCGGGGGGATGGCAAAGGTGAGCGCGCCCATCAGACCGCCGCACATGCCCAGGCAATGACCGCCGCCGAGCAGGCCCAGCACGAGGGCGGAGAGGAGTTGGGGGAGGAGGTCATGCATGGGCGCTATCCGAAAGCTTTCCGGTGAGCGTTAGTACGCCATCGCGAGCAAGCTCACTCCTACAGGAGAACGCATACCCCTGTAGGAGTGAGCTTGCTCGCGATGGCTTACTCAAACGCGCTGCATAAACCAACTGACTCACTGGGTCAGATCCCCTTTATGGTCCGCTCTGCCTTTCCCCGACGCCTCATCCACCCCAGCCTTGTGCCCTGGATCCTGATCGTCGAACAGAATGCTGTGGGCCGGGCCGTCGAGGTCGTCGTACTGACCGCTGTCCACTGCCCAGAAAAAGACGTAGATCGCCACCACCACAATCAGCAGCGCCGCCGGAATCATGATGTAGAGCGCAGGCATCGGGCCTCCGAATCGGGGCATGGGTTCATGGGGTCACCGTCTGACGGGCAGCCATGGATTCTGCAGAAAGCGGCTTCATCCGCGTCAGACGTAACGCATTCACCACCACCACCAGCGAACTCACCGACATTCCCGCCGCCGCCCACAACGGCGTCACCCAGCCCAGCGCCGCGAAGGGCAGCACCAGCCCGTTGTACAACCCGGCCCACGCCAGGTTTTCCAGAATGACCCGCCGCGTGCGCCGAGCGAGGCCAAACGCATCGACCAACACGTGCAGACGATTCGACAGCAGCACCGCATCGGCGCTGGTCTTGGCCAGATCGGTGGCCGAGCCCATGGCGATGCTGATGTCGGCCGCCGCCAGCATCGGCACATCATTGACCCCGTCGCCGATCACCAGAAGGGTCCGGCCCTCGGCGCGCAGCCCTTGCAGAATGGCGAGTTTGTCATCCGGCCGCAGGCTGCCCCGGGCGTCATCGATCTGCAACTGAGTCGCGACAATGGACACCATGGGCGAACTGTCGCCGGACAACAACAACGTCTGCCAGCCGCGCTGTTTGCACGCCGTGACCAACCCTGCCGCGTCGTCCCGCAGCCGATCATCCAGCACCAGCCAGGCGAGGGCTTGGGTGTCATCCCCCAGCAGCAACCACTGACCGGGCTCCTCCGGCATGGAGGGCACGGCGACGCCACTCAAGGCGCAGACAAACCCGGGCTGACCGATGCGCAAGAGGCGCCCGTTGACCTCGCCTTCCAGGCCCAGGCCCGGCGTCGCGACCACCCGTTCAGCGGTCAGCGCCGTTTTGCCGAACGCCCGGGCAATCGGGTGTTCAGACCGACTTTCCAGCGCCGCTGCCAGGCTCAAACAGTCGTCACTGCTCAGGGCACCAAGGCTGCGAACCGCCCTCAACGTCAGGCGCCCTCCGGTCAGCGTGCCGGTCTTGTCGAAGATCACCGTGTCGATCCGGTTCAGCCCCTCCAGCACATGGCCTCGGGTCAGCAGCAGCCCGAGCCTGTGCAGCGTGCCGGTGGCGGCGGTCAGCGCGGTCGGGGTCGCCAGCGACAAGGCGCACGGGCAAGTGGCGACCAGCATCGCCAGCACGATCCAGAATGCGCGGCCGGCATCGAGCTGCCACCAGACCACACCGACACACGCCGCCAGCACCAGCGAAATCAGCAAAAACCACTGCGCCGCGCGGTCCGCCATCTGCGCCAGGGGCGGCTTCTCCGATTGTGCGCGGTCCAGCAGTCGGACGACGGCGGAGAGCCGGGTGTCAGCGCCCAACGCGAGCACTTCCACAGTGAGCACGCTTTCACTATTGGCGGTGCCGGCGGTAACGGCGTCTCCCACCTGGCGCGGCTGAGGCAGGTACTCCCCGGTGAGCAGCGATTCGTCGATGCTCGAGCGACCCGCGATAATTCGGCCGTCCGCCGGCAACATTGCGCCGGGGTGCACCAGCACGTGATCGTGCACACGCAACTGATCAGTCAGGACACGCTCGGTCTGACCGTCCGCATCCAGTCGCAGGCAGGAGGCCGGCAGCAGATTGACCAGTTGCTCGGTCGCTAAGCGGGTGCGTTCCCGGGCGCGGCGTTCGAGGTAGCGGCCGCTAAGCAGGAACAGCGCGAACATGCCGACCGCGTCGAAATACAATTCGCCGACCCCGGTGACCGCTGTCCAGAGGCCGGCGAAGTACGCTGCGCCAATCGCCATCGACACCGAAACGTCCATGGTCAGATGGCGGGCGCGCAGGTCGCGCAGCGCCCCTTTGAAGAACGGCGCGCAGCTGTAGAACACGATGGGCGTCGTCAGAAACATCGCCACCCAACGCAGGATCGTGTGCATCTCCGGGCTGAGGTCGAGGTTGAATTCGGGCCAGGTCGCCATGGTCGCCATCATCGCCTGAAACCACAGCAGCCCGGCGACGCCCAGTTGACGCAGGCTGCGACGGTTTTCCAGGGCCAGGCGCTCGGTGGCTGCATCCGCATGATAAGGGTGGGCGGCGTAACCGATGCCCCGCAGCTCGGACAGGACCTCGCTCAAAGGCAATGGCTGGTCATGCCAGCGCAGGTGCAAGCGGTGACTGGACAGGTTCAGCCGCGCTTCGACCACGGCGGGCAACCTGCGCAGGTGGCGCTCGATCAGCCAGCCGCACGCCGCGCAGGTGATGCCTTCGATCATCAGCGTCGTTTCAGCCACATCGCCGGCGACATCGCCAGAGGGGGTGTCATGGCGGACAAAGGGCGCTTGCACGTCGGGACGATCAAAGAGGGCCTGTTCATCGGCTGACGGCGAGGGCAACACCTGCGGGTTGACCGACGCTTCGCTGCGATGCAGGTAGTAGCTTTCCAGGCCGCCGGCAACGATGGCGTGGGCCACGGCCTGGCAGCCGGGGCAGCAGAATTCCCGCGGCTCACCCAGCACCGAGGCCACGAAGCGCCCGCCCGGCGGGACCGGTAGCGTGCAGTGGTAGCAAGGCCGCAGGGTAATTCCCTCAGTCGCTTTCACGTCAATGCCCGCCAGCGCCCTGAAGCGGCTCGTCGCCCAGGGTCAGTGGCTGCCCGGGAACGATCCGTTCTTCCTCGAACAGGCGCCAGGTCTGGGCGTTTTCCACTCCCAGCAATTCGACGAAGCGCCGGCCTTCGACCCTGTCGGCCAGCTGCCCGACATAGCGCCCCGGCTGCGACGGCGTGCGCGCCAGCACCACTTTGCGGTCTTTGTCCGGCTGGGTCGGGGAGATCAGGTTCAGGACCAGGGTTTCCGGCTGGCTGGTGCCGCTCAGTTGCACATCCACTTCGCCGGTCAGCTCGTCGAGAGCCACGCGGGCGTGCAGGTTCAGGGACTGACCCAGCAACTCGCGATCGAGTGAGCGATTGATGCCTTTGCCGGCCTCGTAATAGTTGTCGGTGACCAGGTTGTCCGGGTGGGTGACGGCGATGGTGACCATGGCCAGGGTCAACGCCACCGAGCAGGCCAGAATGCCGATGATGATCCACGGCCATAGATGCCGGTGCCAGGGACGTGCTGCGGTGACTGGGATCATTTCTGACATCTCTCAGCGAATGGGCGGGCCGAGGAAACGGCTATTGGCGTGGACTTCGGTGCCGCTATGCTCGACGTCCCTGAGGACGAAACTGACGTCGTTGCTACTCGACGGCAGTTGCTCGGGCGCGACCGACAGCTCCACCGGCAGGCTGATGATCTCGCCCGCCGGCACCTTGATCTCGCGACGGCCTTGCAGCTTTAGGTCCGGCAATCCTGTGGCGTCGAGCACATAGGTGTGGGCGACCTGGTCCTTGTTCATGATTTTCAGGCTGTAGACGTTTTCGATCCGGCCCTCGGCGTTTTCCCGATACAGCATGCGGTCCTTGCTCACATCAAAACCCACCAGCGAACGCATAAAAAACGCACTGGTCAGCACGCCGGTCATCACCAACAGCACGACGGCGTAGGCGATCAACCGGGGCCGCAGTGTATGGGTTACCTGACCGGAAAGGTTGTGTTCGGTGGTGTAACTGATCAAGCCGCGCGGGTAGTCCATCTTGTCCATGATCGAATCGCAGGCATCGATGCACGCCGCGCAACCGATGCATTCGATCTGCAAGCCGTCGCGGATGTCGATGCCGGTGGGGCAGACCTGCACGCACATCGTGCAATCGATGCAGTCGCCGAGGCCTTCAGCCTTGTAATCCGTTTCCTTCTTGCGCGCACCCCGTGCCTCGCCGCGCCGTGGGTCGTAGGAAACGATCAGTGTGTCCTTGTCGAACATCACGCTCTGAAAGCGCGCGTAGGGGCACATATGAATGCACACCTGTTCCCGCAGCCAGCCGGCGTTGATATAGGTGGCGAGGGTGAAGAAACCGACCCAGAAATACGACCAGCCATCGGCCTGGCCGGTGAAGAAATCCAGCAGCAGTTCGCGGATGGGCGAGAAGTAGCCGACGAAAGTCAGACCGGTGACCAACCCGATCAGCAGCCAGAGGCTGTGCTTGGCGAACTTGCGCGCGAACTTGTTGGCGTCCATGGGCGCCTTGTCGAGTTTGATGCGCTGATGGCGGTCGCCTTCGGTGACCTTTTCGCACCACATGAACACCCACGTCCACACGCTTTGCGGGCAGGTGTAACCGCACCAGACGCGCCCGGCGAACACGGTAATGAAGAACAGCCCGAACGCGCTGACGATCAGGATGCCCGAGAGCAGAATGAAATCCTGCGGCCAGAACGTCGCGCCGAAGATGTAGAACTTGCGCTCCGGCAGGTTCCACCACACCGCCTGATGCGCGCCCCAGTTGAGCCAGACCGTGCCGAAATACAGCAGGAACAACACCGCGCCGCCACCCATGCGCAGCGTGCGGAACACCCCGGTGAACGCGCGGGTGTAGATCTTCTCCCGCGAGGCATACAGGTCAACGGTGTCGCCGTCCTTTTCAGTCGGCGGCGTGACGTTGTGCAGCGGAATCTGATTGCTCATGGCAGCGTCCTACGCCCTTCGGGCCGAATCATCAGCGTGTGCGACGGCGATATGCTTCACTCGGGCTTTGCCGCCGGTTCTTCCCCGTGCCCGTGGGACAGGCTGTAAACGTACGCCGCCAGCAAGTGCACCCGGTCGTTGCCCTGCAACAACGCCTGGGCCGGCATTTGCCCCTGGCGGCCATACTGGATGGTCTGTTGCAGCTGCGCAAAGCTGGCGCCGTAGATGAACGCGCCGGGGTGGGTCAGGTCCGGGGCACCCAGTGCGGCAACGCCTCTGCCCTCCGGCCCGTGGCAGGCAACGCAAGTAGTGGCATAGATTTTCGCGCCTGCCACCGGATCGGCTTTCGCATCAGCCGGCAGTGTGCGCCCGTTCAGTTGGGTCAGCACGTAAGCCGACACGTCGCGCACGCCTTGATCGCCGATCACCGCCCCCCACGCCGGCATCACCGCATGACGGCCGTTGAGGATGGAGGTTTTGATGCTCTGCGCATCACCCCCCCAGCGCCAGTCGGCGTCGGCCAGGTTGGGGAAGCCGTAGGCGCCCTTGGCGTCGGAGCCGTGGCAGACCGAGCAATTCGACGCGAACAGCCGTCCACCCATCTTCAGTGCTTGTGGGTCCTTGGCCACGTCTTCAATGGGCATCCCTGCGAATCTGGCGTAGATCGGCCCGTAGCGCGCCTCCGAGCGGACCATTTCCTTTTCCCATTCGTGCACGCCGGTCCAGCCGGTGGCGCCGTCGGAAAACGGGATTTTCTTGTCGTTGTCGGCGTAGTCATAGCCCGGCAACAGGCCCTTCCAGTTGCCCAGGCCCGGGTAAAACGCGAGATAACCCAAAGCGAAGATGATCGTGCCGATGAACAGCCAGAACCACCACTTGGGCAGTGGGTTGTCGTACTCCTCGATGCCGTCGAAGGCGTGGCCGACGGTTTCATCGGTGGTGTCGGCGCGCTGGCCCTTGCGCGTCGCGATCAGCAGCCAGCCCATTGCGAAGATCGTGCCCAGGGTCAGCACCGTGACGTAAAGGCTCCAGAAGGTGCTCATGGTTTCGGGCTCCTTTCGGCTTTCGGGTTTGCGTGTGCTTGGCGCTGGTCCTGCGCCTGCCTGACCTGCGCAATCGCCTCGGGGTCATCGGCAAACGGCAGCAGCGTTGCATCGTCGAATTCCGCTTTGCGCCGCGGGCTGAACACCCACAACGCCAGACCGATGAAGGCGACCATCACCACAACGGTGCCCAGGCCTCGAATCGTTCCCATGTCCATGGCGATCACCGTTTGCTCTTGATGAGGGTGCCCAGGCCCTGGAGGTAGGCCACCAGCGCATCCATTTCGGTCTTGCCCTTCACCGCGTCGGCTGCACCTGCGATGTCGGCATCGGTGTACGGCACGCCCAGGCTGCGCAGCACTTCCATCTTCTTGCCGGTCAGCTGGCCGTCGATTTTGGTGTCCGCCAGGAAGGGGTAGGCCGGCATGATCGACTCCGGCACCAGGTCCCGCGGGTTGTTTAAATGAGCGCGGTGCCAGTCATCCGAGTAGCGACCGCCGACCCGCGCCAGGTCCGGCCCGGTGCGTTTGGAGCCCCACAGAAACGGGTGATCCCAGACGCTCTCACCGGCCACCGAGTAATGCCCGTAGCGCTCGGTTTCGGCGCGGAACGGCCGGATCATCTGCGAATGGCAACCCACGCAGCCGTTGGCGATGTAGACGTCGCGGCCTTCGAGCTCCAGCGCCGGGCGCGGCTTCATGCCTTCGACGGGCAGGGTGGTGACGTCCTGAAAGAACAGCGGGACGATCTGCGTCAGCCCGCCGATCGCCACCGCGATGACCATGAAGATCGACAACAGGCCGATGTTCTTTTCCAGTGCTTCGTGCTTGATCATCAGTGGGCCCCCACGACAGCAATCTGCGCGGCGGCTTCGGCTTCTTCCGCGTTCGCTGCGCGAATGGTGCGGAACACGTTGTAGGCCATGAACAGCATGCCGCTGGCGAAAATCGCCCCGCCCAAGGCGCGGACGATGTACCCCGGATGACTGGCCTGCAGGGCCTCGACGAACGAGTAGGTCAGGGTGCCGTCATCGTTGATCGCCCGCCACATCAGCCCCTGGGTGATGCCGTTGACCCACATCGCGGCGATGTAGAGGACGGTGCCGACAGTGGCGAGCCAGAAGTGCGTGTTGATCAGCGCGACGCTGTGCATCTGCGCACGGCCATAGAGTTTCGGGATCATGTGGTAGACGGCGCCGATGGTGATCATCGCCACCCAGCCCAGCGCGCCCGAGTGAACGTGGCCGATGGTCCAGTCGGTGTAGTGAGAAAGCGCATTGACGGTCTTGATCGCCATCATCGGCCCCTCGAACGTCGACATCCCGTAGAACGCCAGCGACAGCACGAGGAAGCGCAGAATCGGGTCGGTGCGCAACTTATGCCATGCGCCCGAGAGGGTCATCATGCCGTTGATCATGCCGCCCCAGCTCGGCACGAGCAGGATGACCGACATCACCATCCCCAGCGATTGCGCCCAGTCGGGCAGGGCGGTGTAGTGCAGATGGTGCGGGCCGGCCCAGATGTACAGGGTGATCAGCGCCCAGAAATGCACGATGGACAGGCGATAGGAATAGATCGGGCGTTCGGCCTGTTTCGGCACGAAGTAATACATCATCCCGAGAAAGCCGGTGGTGAGGAAAAAGCCGACGGCGTTGTGCCCGTACCACCACTGGATCATGGCATCGGTGGCGCCGGCATAGGCGGAATAGGATTTAAAGAGGCTCACCGGCAGCGAGATGTGGTTGACGATGTGCAGCATCGCCGTGACCACAATGAACGCGCCATAGAACCAGTTGGCGACATAAATGTGTTTGGTTTTGCGTTTGACGATGGTGCCGAAAAACACCGCGCCGTAGGCGATCCAGACAACCGTCAGCAGGATCGCAATCGGCCATTCGAGCTCGGCGTATTCCTTGGTGGTGGTGTAACCCATCGGCAGGCTGACGATGGCGCCGATGATCACCGCCTGCCAGCCCCAGAAATGAAAGGCCGCCAGTCCGTCGGAAATCAGCCGCGTCTGACAGGTTCGCTGGACCACGTAATAAGAGGTGCCGAACAGTGCACAGCCGCCGAATGCGAAGATCACCAGGTTGGTGTGCAGGGGGCGAAGTCGACCGAATGTGGTCCACGGCAAACCGAAATTCAGGTCAGGCCACACCAACTGGGAGGCGATGAAGACGCCCAGGCCCATGCCGATGATGCCCCAGACCACCGTCATGATGGCGAACTGGCGGACGACCTTGTAGTTATAAGCAGTCGGACTGGGTGCTGTGCTCATGTCAGGTTCCACGGTGTGTATTTTATTAGTGTGGTAACAGCCGCACCTTCGATCGCGCGTCACCCGTCACGCAGTGGCGTGGCTGGGGATCGAGGAAGCGATAGACGCGGTGCACGCAGACGCCCGGTCGCCGAGGCGTGGGAGGGTTCTGGCTGAGTGGCCTGGAGGAAGGAAGACAGGTCGAGCTGGATCGCGCGCGTGAGTGGGAGGGATTGGATACAACCCTGCGGGTGAAAACAGCGCTGGGGCTGCTTGTCTGCAAGAGGGTTGCGTTGCCGGGCACAATCTTGTCGCTGGGCCTGTGGCTAGCTGTCGCCGGTCCACTGTGCGGACACAGCTTAGACGCGAATGATCGCGGAGGGAAGGCTTTGGCGCCGCACCTGCGACACTTGGCCGCGCTCGAGGGGAAGTTGCCGCGCCCTGGCCGGGACGCGGCGATCAACCATTTCCGGAGATAGCTGAAACGGTTCTCTGCCTGCTGTTCCTGCGCGTCGAGAGAGCGTTTATACAACGAAGTTGTATACAAAAAGCCGCTGACATTGGCACTTTGTTCTGCCCAGAAATAATTGGCCCGAGCTGGCAGAAAGGCCGGCGATCGTCACGGGTGATCGTCCGGAGCGGACAAAAAGCATATTCCGTCGATGAAACCGCCCGGTTGTGTGCAGGTTGGGGCGCTCAGGATTCGGTGCTCGTTGCCGAAGTGCCGCGCCAGAATAACGCCTGGGAGCTGAACCCTTGCTGTCGGCACAGGGCAATCGGCGCGCAGGGTCATGGCACGCCGACGTTGCTGCATAATGGCGGCCGTGGTGCCCGCCTCAGTCGGTGGGTGATCAATGTTTTGAAAGAAGAGAGCGGCATGAGCAAACAACAGGCGGCGAAGCGAACGGCCGATCATTGCGCGCAACTGGCGCATGAGCACGGCTGGGTCTGGAATGCGCCGACCGGCCCGGCGGCGGACGCGCCATCGACGCTGATTCTCGCCCACGGCGCGGGCGCCCCGATGGACAGCGACTTCATGAACGACATCGCCACGCGTCTGGCGGCCTTGGGTGTTGGCGTGCTGCGCTTTGAATTCCCCTACATGGCCCAGCGCCGAATCGACGGGCGCAGACGACCTCCCAATCCTCAGCCGAAATTGCTGGAGTGCTGGCACGGGGTGTACGCCGCGGTGCGTGGGGGAGTGAGCGGGCGAGTGGCGATCGGTGGCAAATCCATGGGCGGACGCATGGCCAGTGTTATTGCTGACGACGTGGAAGCCGATGGGTTGTTCTGTCTGGGCTACCCGTTCTATGCGGCAGGTAAACCCGAGAAGCCGCGGGTCGCGCACTTGGCGGAACTGAAGACGCCGACGCTGATCATTCAGGGCGAACGGGATGCGCTGGGCAATCGAGAGGCAGTTGAAGCGTACGAGCTGTCGAAGGCCATTGACGTGCACTGGGTGCCGACGGCCAACCATGACCTCAAACCGTTGAAATCATCCGGCCTCAGTGTCGAGGCGTGCATGCAGGAAATCGCTGAGCTTATGGCGCGTCGGCTGATCGGATAGCGGGATGCTCCTCAGCGTTTAGGTCACAGACCAGGTCGAACCGGCCGTCGGTCACGTGGAAGTCCTTGGTCGGGACCGCAAACTCGAAGTTGCCGTGCAGTGCGCCGGATGCGGCATCGCAGCCCAGCAGCGTCAGGTTGCCTTGCTGCAGATCACGCGAGTGATAAATCTTCGCCATCCGCGTGGGGGTCAGGTGATAGATAACGGTGATCTGATCGTTGCGCAGCAGGTTGTGGTTGCCGGGCTGCACCGTTTCGTCGATGAACAGGCCGATCATGGTGCGGTGCCGACGAACCGTGCCGGTGGCGAGGATCTTCCAGATTCGGCACGTGGTCGGATCCGACCGGCCCGGGCGCAGGCACGCCATGGCACTCAGGCTATGGGTGATGAAAGGGTGGCCGTTGACAGTTGCGATGAACGTGCCGCGCGCCGCCGCTGCCTGCGGTCGTTGAAGGGGTGGTTTTGCCGGCATTTTTCCGAGATTTCCGTGAATGGGTTTTAGGGGCTGGGTGGGCACCGCACACTTATAAGACGCCGTCGGGTGGCGACGACGTCTTTGAAAGGGGGTGCTGCTTATTTCGTTGAGGCCAGGTGGTGAAGCTCGCAGGCTCGCGCGAATTACAGATTAGCGAACTGGCGAATCAGCGAATTGCAACGCCCAGGCTGCCATTGATGTGCAGCAGTTTGAAATCCTTGCCGGTGTTGAGGTTCTTCACGTAGTACCACTTCGCACCGAACACGTTCTTGGCAACGGTGGAGGACCAATAGTTGCCGTTGCCCATCGGCCAGCGGTTGCCATAGGCGTTATAGATCTCGATCAGCTCATGGATGCTCGGGATGCGCCCGCCGATGCGGTTCGCGGCGTTGGAGATTTGAGTCAGGTTGCCGGAGCCGATGCCGTGGCATTCGATGACGCCGGTGACGGTTACGTCGTAACTCTGCTGTTCGCCTGCTGAATCGGTGACGGTGATGGTTGCTACGCCGTTGCCGCGTACCGATGTCCAGCCGGACGCTGCTACGACGGCCACCTTCGCATCGCTGGTCGAATAGGTATAAGGAGGGCTACCGCCGCTGGCGATGCGATGGACCGTAGTACCACTCGGGAATGCCGGCAGCAAATCCGGATAAGCGGGCAGCAGGTAGACCTTACCGGCCAGGGTCACCGGAGACGTGTCAAACATCATGCCCTCGCGCACCTGAAGTTGCAGGGGCTCGGACTCCATGTCGACGCCATTGCGCGTCACAATGTAGTTCAGGGTCGCGGTGCTGCCGATGCTCATCTCGATCAACATTTTGGGCACGCCAAAGACCAGTTCCGTCATGCTGCCGACATTCATCATCATGGTCTCGAACGTGCGTGCGCCGACCCAGCGCACTCGCACCAGATCCCTAGGGTCCATCCCGCGATAACTGACACGCACCATCGCGTCCCAGCCGGTAATCAGTGAAGGACGCAGAACGCCGTCTGGCCCGACCGTGTCGACGGTTGGCGCGGGCAGTTCCAGCGCAGCACTCATGACCTTCAGCGCAAGTTTGGCCGATTCCTGCACGATGCCGCTGCCGCGCGTCACGGTGTATGACACCTCGACGTTTTGCCCGTCATTGACCGCGACTACGCCGCCAGGGAACACCAGCGCCAGGGCCTGCCCGGCTTCAGCGGCCGAAATGATGTTCTCCTGGCGATCGTTGCCCTTCGGACCATTCCAGTGAGCAATGACCGTTTCGCCTTCGCGCAGATCAGCCGTGGCATCGATCACCAATGTGGCGCCATTCACCGCATCGGCCGGGTCCAGGATCTGATTGTTGGCTTCGCGGATGACCGGTGCCGGTAGCGGTTGGCGCATCCCCAGGTCGAGCTGGATCATCACCGGATCGGAGACCATCGACACGTTGCCCGCGCGGTCGGTGACGGTATAGGTGACCGCGGACGTCTGGCAGTCCGCCTGTTCCATGAACGGACGCGTGAAGTCCACCATCACCCGGTTCAGGCCCATGTCGTTGGCATCAACGACGGTCATCGGCCCCTCCAGAGGACCCCAATAGGTGCGGATTTCGTCGCCAGCGGCCATGCCGCTGTACCCTGCAATCTTGCCCGGGAGGATATTGTTGAGGCCTTCCAGCTCGGAGGAGGTAAGGCCGTTCTGGATGACGTCGGGGAAGATGATGGGGGCGAGTTGTGGTGCGCCTGGGGCGGTTCGGTCGATTTGGATGGGGGTTGTGCCGGAGAAGTTCTCAAAGTCAGTATTCGGGTTATAGACGCGATATGAGACTTGATGCGAGCCCTCGGTCAACAGCGCTACAGGCACCTCTAGAGTAAGAATGTCCCCTGGCTTGTTGGCCCCAACGATAGGTTTCTGGGGTGGAATTTTATTGCCATCGAAGACTAACTCATATGTATGGCCAGGCACCGCAGCTGCCCAGACTGGAAAGTTTACGTTGAGAGGCGAGTCCAGGCGCTCGATCGGTATCAGACCATCGTCAATAGCCGCAGGTACCTGTGGCAAGTCAAGGGGGATGGGCGCGCGGGGTTCATTAATGTTCTGATTACTCATATTTTATTCCCTAATTGGTGTTAAGAGGGCAAGGCAGCTCGCGCTGCCCTGCGGTGATTAATAGTTAGTCGAATCGGATGGTGCAGGTTGTTTCGATTGCTTCTCTCATATCAACTGGCACTCGCGTTAGTTTAGATGTAACAGCGCTTTGATTGCTGCCAGGGGCTGGTTCGACCCGCACGTAGGCTTCGCAATACCCAGCGCAGATGGTTCTTAACGTATTGAATGGAACATGAAAACTATAGCCGTTCACAATGTCAATATCGTCCAGTTCCCTCGTCGCCGTGAAGGTCGCTGCTTCGACAGGGTTGTTGCTTTCGTCAAATCCTCGGAAAGTGAAAAAAAGTTTCTGATTCTCCGCAATGTTTGCGTAGGGAGCGATATGCCCATCTGTTCCATTCGCCGCAACGGTAAGCGAGATAAGCCCCGCTGCGGTAAGTTTGAATGCAGGACCTTCGATGCCTTCAGTGCCGCCCGGCAGTTCCTCCTTTGAGCGAACAGTGATCGGCTGCGTGGTAGACATTACGGCGTTGGGGTTACCAGCGCGAACAACGGCATATCGAACCGGAATCTCAGCGCCGGTACCCTGTGCCCTCATAATTGAGTTCGCAACAGGGATAATCAAGTCTCGTCCTGCCGCGATATCTTCTTCTTTGATCTGATACCACTGCAGTCTTGACTGCTCACCCCAAAATAGATTGATATCGTCATTGATCCGGAACTGCGGATCCCATTTGACAATTGCGCGCGCATTGAGCTCGTAGTCATCTTCATCAATGAAGTTATCAGTTTTGTCAGGGTTGTTCAGGCTCGTTCCCTGGACAACTGGGGCAATTGCTGGCTCTGCAATCGGAAGGGTCAGAAACACTTCAACTTCAGTGCTCAGCGATGAGCCGGTAAGCTGGTTCTGTCGAGCGACCTCATAACTAATTGCGATGTCTCCAACGGGTGTAAGTGCAATTGTTTCGTAGGGTACACGGACGGATAAGACAATGTCCTCACCCTCACTCTCTGGTGGAAGTTGTACCGGCAGCATGGGTTTTTCCGCACCCCAAAATAGGGTGATTTGATCAAAGGCTTGAGCCCCTGGGTAGCGGGGAATATCAACCCTCACGCCAGCTCGCGCTTCACTATATTCAATGACATCACCAATGGTTGGATCAGGAATAGGCGCCGGGTAGTTTTCAGGCAGTTGTTCCAGTAGCAGCAAAATATCTACAGGGATGGAAGATTTTGATCTGTTTCCCGCCCGATCTATGACCTCGTACGTTACTGCTTGGGCGCCGGGGGGAATGGCCCGTAAGAAGTCACCCGAAAAGCGCAATACCACCTTGTTTAAACCCATGTCGTCTTCGTTCACAACTGCTGTGGGTCCGTCCACGCCTGCCCACATACTCCGTATCAGGTCGTGCTTGGCCATTCCCGTGTATCCCGCTACATGAGCGTCGACTTGGTCCCCCAGTTGGGCAAGCTCTGCAGCGGTCAGTCCATTCTGAACTTCCACCGGGAAGTGGATGGCTGAAAGCTCTGGTTTGCCTGGCTCGGTTTTATCAATCACTACCGGGAAAGGGTCCGAGAAATTCTCATATTCTGTCGCAGGGTTGAATACTCGATACCCTGCGGTGTGCTCACCCTCAATGAGTAACGTCACTGCGATTTCGAGTGTAAGGGGGTTGCCCGGGACGTCTGTATCCTCGATGACTTTTTCAGGGCCCGTGGGTTCGCCATCCCACACGAGCTGATATGTAAATCCTGGCCGTGCGGCTTCCCAGACTTTCAGATCCAGAATCAGGTTGCCGCCTAACTCACTTACGGGAATCAAACCAAAATTATCTTGATCGTGGAATGCAACGGCGATGTCGGGAGCATCCAACGGAATAGGTGCCCGCTCTTGTCGAGGATTAATGATGATTGGCGATTGTGGGGAGGTGTTCATAAGATTCCTTTTAGTTTCTAGATGTATAAACAGTGCGACTCTGTCTTTTATGAATGTTGGGCTGGGTATCAACCAGTTCGCTATTTAACTAATAGAAATGTGGATCGAAGGTCAACGCGTTTTTTTTGATCTTCTGTAGGGCTGGGGGTCGTTGTAGGACGTTTGTACGTCATCGGAAACACAGGTCATGCATCGGATCGATGACGTCGACCAATGCAGGTCGGCCCACGCCCTATTTGTGTGTAGTCCCGGTACTTCATAAGTTTGGGAAATTTCCTACTTCAAAAAAAATCCAAATTATTTCATTGAAGATTTATTGCCTCGCAGAATCTAGGCCTCATGTAATGGAGGTCCTATGCTGTCACTCATAAATATCACGCCTGTAACGTTTCAACGGAATGTGCTGGCCTTATCGGTGGGCTTTTTTTCCCCACTCTTGCTCGCTAAATCTACCTTGGACTTTACTGTCGGCCTCTCAGCGGGGAGTGATGTAGAATTGAGTCGGACCAAAACTGAGCTCGTTGATGGAAAAAAAATACTGGTGCATGAGGTCGACGGAGTACCTCATACCCTTGATGGTGTTTCCAATGCTGGAAATTTCAGAGTGATCAACGGCGGCGAGTTGAATTTAGTAAACGGTTCGACCATCGACTGGGTCGAGATCCAAAACTCTACTTTGAATGTCAGTCGCAGCTTTGTGCGTGATGGGATCGGCGTCCACTCTGGAGAAGTCCTGATCCAGGATTCAGATGTAAGTAACGCCGATGGTATCGGGATACGTCTGTACCTCACAGGTTCTGATCTCGTATCACCATCAGTTGTGACTCTCAAAAGCAGTAGCGTTACTGGCGTAGGTTTTGGAGCCGCCGTGGGGACGACGGGTGAGATTCGTTTGGCAAACTCCTTGGTAACAGGGATTGGCACACTTAGCGATCAAGAGGGTAATGCAGGGTTGAAGCTCGCAGGTGGAATCGCGCGGATCAGCGAAGGAAGCCATGTATCAGGAAGCGAATCAGGGATCCGCATAATTAATGGCTCTCACGGTCTCAGCGAGCAAGATAATCGGGTGCAAATCGACGGCTCCACTGTTTCGGCAACTGTGGGCTCTGCTATCAAGGTAACGAAGAGTTCTATCTTTGAAACAGAGACGACGATTGGCCAAATAATTATTACCGATAATGCTGTACTGCAGGCGGGCAATGGTCGCCTTGTCGACGTGGATCAGGAAAGTACCGCCAACGTAAAAGTGATCAACAGCACCCTCTCCGGTGATTTCGTCGCCGACGACACCAGCACCCTCAACGTGGTGCTGCGCAATCACGGGCAGTTGAACGGGAATATCGTCAATGGCGATTCCGTGACCATCGATTCCAGTGGTCGCTGGCAGCTTGCGGCGGATAACAGCGTTAATTCGCTCGCGCTGGACGGCGGCAGCGTTGGCTTCACCGGAGACGGCTTTCATTCGCTTTCGCTGGGCAAGCTGTCCGGCTCCGGGCTGTTCGATATGCGTATCAACCTCGACGACGGCACCGGCGACCTGCTCAGCGTGAATGGGGAGGCGTCGGGCAAGCATCGACTGCGTATCCAGAACACCGGCACTGAAGCCGTCCCCGCCGAGTTCGACCCGCTTCGGGTGGTTCACACCGAAGGCGGGGATGCGGAGTTCGGGCTGGTGGGCGGTCGGGCAGATCTTGGGGTGTATTCCTACGAGCTCGAACGCCAGGGCACTGACTGGTTTATCGTCGGCTCCGGCAAGGAGATCAGCCCTTCCACGAAAAGTGCGCTGGCGTTGTTCAATACCGCACCGACGGTATGGAACAGCGAGTTGACGACGTTGCGCAGTCGCATGGGGGAGGTGCGCGGCCAAGGGCAGGGCGGCGGCTGGATGCGTACCTATGGCAGTCGTTTCAATGCGGCGCTGGATTCCGGCGTTGATTACAGTCAGAAGCAGCAGGGTCTGTCGTTCGGTGCGGATGCGCCCGTGCCCGTGAGCAACGGTCAGCTGTTGCTCGGTTTGATGGGGGGATACAGCAAGTCGGATCTGGACATCGGCCGAGGCACGTCGGGTCAGGTCGACAGCTACTACGTCGGCGCGTATGGCACGTGGTTGTCGGAGGGCGGTTATTACCTGGACGGCGTGGTGAAACTGAACCAGTTCCATAACGAGTCCAAGGTGGCGATGAGCGATGGCACCAAAGCCAAAGGCGATTACAGCAACAAGGCATTGGGTGGGTCGGTGGAAGTCGGCAAGCATATAAAGCTGGGCGATGAGTATTTCGTCGAGCCGTTCGCGCAGGTGTCCAGCGTCTGGATCGATGGCAGCAGCTACGCGCTGGACAACGGCATGCAGGCCAGGACCAACCAGACGCAGTCTATGCTGGGCAAGGTCGGCACTACCGTGGGGCGCAGCTTCACGCTGAAAGACGGCGGCATTGTTAAACCGTACGCGCGAGTGGCGATGGCCCACGAGTTCTCCCGCAGTAATGACGTCAGCGTGAACGGTCAGCGTTTTGACAACGACTTGTTCGGCTCCCGCGCGGAATTGGGTGCAGGTGTTTCGGTGTCGCTGTCCGAGCGACTCCAGGTGCACGCTGATTTCGATTACATGAAGGGTGAGCATGTTGAGCAGCCTTGGGGTGCGAACGTGGGGGTGCGTCTGGCGTTCTGACATTCGCGTCAGTTGATTGAAACGCGGTTCCAAAGCCCCGGCTGCAGCGATGCAGTCGGGGCTTTTTTACGTGGGCTCAGGGTTTGGGCTGCATCCGGCGCCGTCGCTGTAGACGGCCAAGGGGCGAGCCTTTGCCGCGTCGCTTCCTCAGGCGGGGCAGGTTGACGGTGAGCGTTTCCGAAATGCCCACGAGCCTGGCGCGCCTCACCACTTCGTAGCGCACCTCGACGCACCCGCTCTCGTAGTCCGCGAGGGTTTCATTGTTGAGGTACTGAACCAGGCGAGGGCCTTTGCGACCTTCTACCTTGCCGACGGTGGTGTAGAACGTGTTGTGACCCCAGCGCAGCTTCAGGTGATCCCCAAACCACAGTTTCGGAGAGCGCGGGATGTTGATGTAGATGCCCACGTTCAACTGGGCGTCGGTCGGGCCTTCGGGGTCGGCACCGGTGATGAAGGGCGCTTCGAATACAGGCGCCGGAGGTGGGTCCTTCATTTCGTGATGCCAGGGAAATCCCGGGGCGTTTTGAAGCTGGCCGGCGTAGACCATCGCCTGTTCAGCCGCACTCTTGGCCACGGGCGGCACCGCCTGCAGATCTTCGTAGAGCGGGATTGAACTCTTGCCGGGTGGTTTGCGTTTGGTCCTGCGGGTATTTTTCGGGTTTGGTACTGTTAATTTTTTATTGTTATCTGACTCGATCGGTTGTGAGTGGGGTGACGGCTGGATATCCGTTTCATCTTCCATTGGAACTCCTTGATCAGATCGCTAGTGCGAGGATTACAGGATTGTGTGTTGTGCGCTTGCTTGTAGGACTGCGGCGCTGCACATGCCTATGATCGATTCGAAAAATAGTACTGTCAAACAAGCGAAGTGCATGGGATTGCATGGCTTCTTTGAAAAAAATTCGCGGTTGAATAGATCTTTAATGTGTGAGTCCGGCCGTTTTCAGTGGTTTTTTGAGCGATTTAAATAATTATATATCGCGCGTAGTCTATAAAATTTTGGTAGTCCATCAGACACTTCCTACGGAGATGTAGGTTCTGTGGAATCGAGATGCCCAAAAATAATTTAAATTATTTTCTTGGGGTGAATTTGTTGACAAAACCTCCACGCATTAGCGTGGAGGTGGTTACTTTTGGTATTCAGATGAATGGCGCGAACGCCGGTTACAATTTAATTGAAACCAGGGTCGGGAGGCTGGTGATGGAGACGTTGTCCGCCCGGTCGGTGACGAAGTACTCGACGGACACCGTTTCGGCTGCATGGGCTTGCAGGTGTTCGCGGCTGAACGCGATTTCGACGGGTCTGAGGGTGAGCTCATCCGCCTCGACCTTATGGGACGGGCCTGCAACGCCGTTGAGTAATGTCTGGATGACATCGCCAGGTGCCATGCCGGCGTAGCTTGGCAGGAGGCCAATGAGTTGATCACCGAGGGTGGCGGTGGGGAAGATAAGTGGGGCGAGGAGGGTGGCGCCGGGTTTTGTGCGGTCGACCCTTAATGTGATTGGAGGGGAGTAATCCGAAACCTCCGTGTTTGGGCTCGTTGTCATGTAGCCCATTTCATAGAAGCCATCATGGTTAAAGAGCACTTCACTCAGATGCACAGTGATCATGTCTCCAACCCGATCATCTTCCGTAATGACTCGGATGTTGCCCAGTGGTGCACCATCAAGCACCAATTGAAAGTAGTAGCCGGGTTCTGCTGCTTCCCACACCTGTACTTCGACCGGGATTGGGTTTTCGAGCGCTGAGATGTTGAGTAAACCGTCTTCAGGGGCAGCACTGGGAACAACAGGGGGTGGCAGGGGGATAGGGTGTCTCAATACAGCGTCATTCATAACAAAACTCCATCAAGCACATCTCACCACTTCTATCCGTAGAAAGAGTGCGGGTTAAATAATTATCCAGATCAACAAATACCCCACCAATGGTGGTAACTATCTATCGTCTTTCAATAATCAACTAATAGAGTTCTACAAATCCTGTCAACACCCAACCCCCCGCTACAAACCAAAAACCGCACTCCCAAATGATTTTCAGAAATGTCCTACTTAAACCCCGACACAAACAAAAAGGCCCCGGCAGACGATCTGCCGGGGCCTTCTTTTAACCCGTCAATCACTCAGCGGTTAAAGCGCTCCACCAATGAGTATTGCGTGTTGGCTGTGTGGGTCAGTTCCGCACTGAGCGCGGCAGAGCGACGGGCCTCGTCGGAGGTCTGGTCGGCCAGATGCGCGATGGTGCTGATGTTGCGGCTGACCTCTTCCGCGACCGAGCTTTGCTCCTCAGTGGCAGCGGCGATCTGCGTGGTCATGTCGGTGATGTTGGCCACTGCGTCGCTGATGCCCACCAGCGCCCTGTCGGCTTCCATGACCTGCTCGACACCTTCTTCAGCCTGGCGCCGGCCTGTGTCCATGGTCTGCACCGCGTTGGTGGCCGTCTGTTGCAGCTTGGCGATGAGGGCGTGGATCTGGCCGGTGGATTCGGTGGTGCGTTGGGCGAGTTGCCGGACTTCATCGGCGACGACGGCGAAGCCACGACCCATTTCGCCCGCACGAGCGGCTTCGATGGCGGCGTTGAGGGCCAGCAGGTTGGTCTGGTCGGCGATGCCTTTGATGACATCGACGACGCCACCGATTTCGTTGCTGTCCTTGGCCAGCTGAGTCACGGTCAGGCCGGTTTCGCCCACCGACGTGGACAAGCGCTGAATGGCTTCGCGGGTGTCACTGGCGATCTCGCGGCCGCGACGGGTCAGCTCGTTGGCCTGCTGTGTGGCGTCAGCGGTGCGCTGCACGTGATTGGCGACTTCCTGGGTGGTCGCAGCCATCTGGTTGACAGCGGTGGCGACCTGTTCGGTTTCGACGCGCTGACGTTCCAGGCCGGAGGAGCTGGCCTGGGCCAGGGTGTCGGACTGACGCGCCTGAGCGTTGAGGTGTTCGGCGGTGTCCTGCAGGCGGGTGAGGCACGTCTTGAGACGCGCTTCCTGGCTGAGGATCGACATTTCCAGCCGCGCCTGTGCGCCGCGACTGTCGGTGTACATCTGCGCGATCAGCGGGTCGGACGTGGTTTGCTCGGCCAGGCGCAGCAGGCGCTTGAGGCCACGCTGTTGCCAGCTCAACCCCAGCAGGCCAAGGGGGACCGACAGCGCGGCGGCGAGCAGGAAGCCCCAATGGGAATTCAGCCACACACCAATCAAAAAGCTCACTTGGCTGACCAGAATGAACGGCAGCCAGTCCTGCAACATCGGCAGCCATTTGTCGCGGCTTGGCACGGCACTTTTGCCGCTGTTAAGGCGTTTGTAGAGTGCTTCGGCGCGGCGCACCTGTTCAGCGGTTGGCTTGATGCGCACGGACTCGAAGCCCACCACCTGCTTGTTCTCGAAGACCGGCGTGACGTAAGCGTTGACCCAATAGTGGTCGCCGTTCTTGCAGCGATTCTTGACGATCCCCATCCACGGCAGGCCCTGCTTGAGCGTGGCCCACATGTGTTCGAAGACCGCCGCCGGCACGTCCGGATGACGCACGGTGTTGTGGGGCGACTTGATCAGTTCATCTTGGGAAAAACCGCTTATTTCAATGAAGGCGTCGTTGCAGTAGGTGATGACGCCGCGCGCATCGGTGGTAGAGATCAACCGTTGCTGCGCCGGGAAGGTCCGTTCGCGTTGAGTGATGGGCTGGTTATTTCGCATGAGCTATTCGATCCAGGAAGGCTGTGAAGGGTTATCGGCCCGAAGCGAAAAAATATTAAGCTTTTGTGAACTGCGTCATAGGTCGGGTGTGGTGGAGGCGTTTACCGGTCGAACATCGGGTAGGTGAACACGCTGAAATGCAGCAGGTTCAGGCCGAAGTGGGTGAGCACGGCAGCGGGCAGACCGCCCAGTCGACAGGCAACGCCATAACCCACGCCCGCGATGCCCGCCACAAGCGCCCATTCCCACCCGGCACCGATGTGCGCGAGGCCGAACAGCGCAGATGCCGCCCCGATTGCGAGGGCGTCGTGGCAGGGGAAGTGTTGCAGCCATCTTTTCAAACTGCCCTGCAGGTAACCGCGAAACAGCAGTTCCTCGGTCAGCGCGACCAGCAGCAGGTTATTCAGCGCCCAGATGCCCGTTTGCTCGGGCCACTTGGGCGACCAACCGACGAGACCCATCAACATCGCGGTTGATAAACACGCGGCGGCGGTGACGGGCAGCGCGATGCTGGTGACGCCCAGCCAGCGTTTGGGACTCAACGCGATAAACACCCAGGGGCAGGCGATGGCGATCCAGAAGCCGATGAGAGGTTTGTCGAGGTTCAGGTACATCGAATACGGCGCGGCCTCGGGGCTGAGGCGCACGCCGGCAATCGCTCTGGCGCTGAGGAAACCGGGCAACCAGTGACTGGCCAGCCCCGCTGCAATGACGATGAACAGGGCGTGACCGAATAGGCGCACGGCGCGGTGCTGGAAATGGCCGACGCAGATGCCGGCCATGATCAGCAGTCCGAACGTGATAACCACGGGCACGCTGAGCTGGCCGTAGAGCAGCGCCAGGCAGTAGCCGAGAGAGAGCAAAAAGAGGGAAGTCCAGCGTTGCACCGACATGGAGTCGACCTTGAGTGTCGGAATAGGCTGGCGATTTTAACGTTGATTAAACACGGGTGTATGTCGGATCAAACGTGGAGTTGGTCCGATTATTTCGGGGATGCAGGGCGGAGGTTGTGTAGGGCGTTTCTGATAACGACGGATTTGGTTTGGACACTGGCAATTTGCGGTGAGGCAGACGACGCATTCCCGGCTAAAGCCGGTCCCACATGTAGGACCGGCTTCAGCCGGGAAGAGGCCCGAACAAGCGCCATCATCTTCTAGCCAGACATCGCCTCAGGACGCAATCAACTGCCGCAGCACGTAATGCAGAATCCCGCCCGCCTTGAAGTATTCCACTTCATTCAGGGTATCGATCCGGCACAGCACGTCGATATTGTCCTGCTGACCATCCTCGCGGGTGATCTGCACCGCCAGGCCCATGCCCGGTTGCAGCGTGGCACCGGTCAGCCCGGTGATGTTCAGCACTTCCTTGCCGGTCAGGCCCAGGGTTTTGCGGCTTTCGCCCGCCCTGAACTGCAGCGGCAGGACGCCCATGCCGACCAGGTTGGAACGGTGGATACGCTCGAAACTCTCGGCAATCACCGCTTTGACGCCCAGCAGATTCGTGCCTTTCGCCGCCCAGTCGCGACTGGAGCCCGTGCCGTATTCCTGACCGGCAATGACCACCAGCGGCGTGCCTTCTTCCTGGTAACGCATGGCCGCGTCATAGATCGGCAGCTTCTCGTCGGTGGGGACATGCAGCGTGTAGCCGCCTTCTTCGCCGCCGAGCATTTCGTTGCGAATGCGGATGTTGGCGAAGGTGCCGCGCATCATCACTTCATGGTTGCCGCGCCGCGAGCCGTAGGAGTTGAAGTCCTTGTACTCCACGCCCTTGCCGCGCAGGTAGCGCCCGGCCGGGCTGTCCAGTTTGATGTTGCCAGCGGGGGAGATGTGGTCAGTGGTCACCGAATCCCCCAGCACCGCCAGCACGCGAGCCTGCTGCACGTCGGCGATGACCGGCAATGGCCCGGCGACCTCCTCGAAGAACGGCGGGTGCTGAATGTAGGTCGAGTCCGGCTGCCATACATAGGTCGCCGCCTCGGGCACCTCAATCGCCTGCCACTGCTCGTCGCCGGCGAAGACCTCCGCGTATTCCTTGTGAAACATGCCTGTGCTGACGTTCATGACCGCGTCGGCGATCTCCTGCTGGGTCGGCCAGATATCACGGAGGTAAACCGGCTGGCCGTCGCTGCCTTCGCCCAGGGGTTCGCTGCTCAGATCCGTGCGCACGGTGCCGGCCAAGGCGTAAGCGACCACCAGCGGCGGTGAGGCCAGCCAGTTGGTCTTCACCAGCGGGTGCACGCGGCCCTCGAAATTTCGGTTGCCCGACAGAACCGACGCGACGGTCAGGTCCGACTGCTGAATGGCTTTTTCGATCGGGTCAGGAAGCGGCCCGGAGTTACCAATGCAGGTAGTGCAGCCGTAGCCCACCAGGTCGAAGCCCAACTTATCGAGGTACTCGGTCAGGCCGGCGGCGTTGTAGTAATCGGTCACGACCTTCGAGCCGGGCGCCAGCGAACTCTTCACCCACGGTTTACGCTGCAGGCCTTTCTCCACGGCCTTTTTCGCCAGCAGACCGGCCGCCATCATCACGCTCGGGTTGGACGTGTTGGTGCAGGAGGTGATAGCGGCAATGACCACTGCACCGTTTTTCAGGCGATAGGTCTGGCCGTTGTATTCATACTCGGCCTCGCCCACCTGGGCGGCGTTGCCCACCGCGACACCGCCGCCGCCTTCGCTTTCCAGTCGGCCTTCTTCGTGTTTGCTCGGGCTGACTGCCAGGCCCAGGAAGTCACTGAAGGCCTTGGACACATCGGGAAGGGCGACGCGGTCTTGCGGACGTTTAGGCCCTGCGAGGCTCGCGACCACCGAGCCCATGTCCAGCTCCAGCGCATCGGTGAACGCCGGTTCCTGACCGGGCAAACGCCACAGGCCCTGGGCCTTGCAGTAGGCCTCGACCAATTGCACCGTTTCGTCCGGACGGCCCGACAGGCGCAGGTAATCCAGGGTGACGTCGTCGACCGGGAAGAAGCCGCAAGTCGCGCCGTATTCCGGGGCCATGTTGGCAATGGTGGCCCGATCCGCCAGCGGCAAGTCCGCCAGGCCATCGCCATAGAATTCGACGAACTTACCAACCACGCCTTTCTTGCGCAGCATTTGCGTCACGGTCAGCACCAGGTCGGTGGCGGTGATGCCTTCGCGCAGTTTGCCGCTGAGCTTGAAGCCGACGACTTCCGGAATCAGCATCGACACGGGTTGGCCGAGCATGGCCGCTTCCGCCTCGATGCCGCCGACGCCCCAGCCAAGTACGCCGAGGCCGTTGATCATTGTGGTGTGGGAATCGGTACCGACCAGCGTGTCCGGAAAGGCGTAGGTGCGGCCGTCTTCTTCCTTGGTCCACACGGTGCGGCCAAGGTATTCCAGGTTGACCTGATGGCAGATCCCGGTGCCCGGCGGTACTACGCTGAAATTATCGAACGCGTTCTGGCCCCAGCGCAGAAACGCGTAACGCTCGCCGTTGCGCTGCATCTCGATGTCGACGTTCTCGCCGAAGGCCTTGTCGTCGCCGAAGCGGTCGACCATGACCGAGTGATCGATGACCAGATCCACTGGCGACAACGGATTGATGCGCTGGGGATCGCCACCGGCCTTGGCCACGGCGGCGCGCATGGCGGCCAGGTCAACCACGGCCGGCACGCCGGTGAAATCCTGCATCAGCACGCGCGCGGGGCGGTACTGGATTTCCCGGTGGGATTTGCGCTCGGTCAGCCAGTCGGCGAGGGCCTTGAGGTCGTCGCCGGTCACCGTGTGGTTGTCTTCCCAGCGCAGCAGGTTTTCCAGCAGCACCTTGAGCGACATCGGCAGTTTGTCGAGATTGCCCAGCGTGCGCGCGGCATCCGGGAGGCTGAAGTAGTGGTAGGTCTTGTTGCTGACTTCGAGGGTTTTGAGGCTTTTCAGGCTATCGAGGGAGGGCATGACTGACTCCTTGACGGTCCGCGCAGCACGCGCGGACGGGCGATCGACGGTAAGACGGGGCTTGCAGCAGCGCTCTGGTTGGCGGCTTTAAATGATCGTTGAGTAGTACTGGACCCACCGGCTGAGCCAGTGGTTCCTGATTCGGCTATCATGCGCCGCTTTCGAGTCATTGAGGTTAATCCTCATGTACAGCTTGCGCCGCGACTCGATTCGTGGCGCGCGAGGAGACCGTCCCGTGAACACCCTTTTCATGCATTGCCGCCCCGGCTTCGAAAGCGAGGTCTGCTCGGAGCTCAGCGAGCACGCCGCCCGCCTTGAGGTGTCCGGCTACGCCAAGGCGAAGACCGACGCCGCTTTTGCCGAATTCATCTGCACCGAGCCCGAGGGGGCAGAGCGGCTGATGAACAGCCTGAAGTTCCGCGAACTGATTTTCCCCCGGCAGTGGGCCCGTGGCGTGTTTGTCCAGCTGCCGGAAACCGACCGCATCAGCGTGATACTCGAACACATGGCCGGGTTCGCGCCGTGCGGCAGCCTGTGGCTGGAAGTGGTCGACACCAACGACGGCAAGGAGCTTTCGACGTTCTGCCGCAAGTTCGAGGCGCCATTGCGCAAGGCGCTTGAGAAGGCCGGCAAACTGGTCGACAACCCGAGCCTGCCGCGTTTGCTGCTGACGTTCAAAAGCGGGCGCGAAGTGTTCCTTGGGCTGGCCGACGCGAACAACTCGGCGATGTGGCCCATGGGCATTCCGCGCCTGAAATTCCCCCGGGAAGCGCCCAGCCGCTCGACCCTCAAGCTGGAAGAGGCCTGGCACCACTTCATCCCCCGGGATCAGTGGGACGAGCGCCTGTCGGGCGACATGACCGGCGTCGACCTGGGCGCGGCGCCCGGGGGCTGGACCTACCAGCTGGTGCGGCGCGGCATGCTGGTCACCGCCATCGATAACGGTCCGATGGCCGAAAGCCTGATGGACACCGGGCTGGTGCAGCACCTGATGGCCGACGGCTTTACCTTCAAGCCCCGTCAGCCGGTGGACTGGATGGTCTGCGACATCGTCGAAAAGCCCGCACGCAACGCCGCGCTGCTGGAAACCTGGCTGGGCGAGGGTTTGTGCCGCGAGGCGGTGGTCAACCTCAAATTGCCGATGAAGCAGCGTTACGCCGAAGTGCGACGCTTGCTGGAGCGCATCGAAGACGGCTTCAAGGCCCGCGGCGTCAAGGTTTCCATCGGCTGCAAGCAGCTGTACCACGACCGCGAAGAAGTGACCTGCCATCTGCGGCGCCTGGACATGAAACGCAAGGGCTGACGTTGGGTTGAATCCGGTGCCACGCTGTCCATAATCAGCCATGCGCGCCTGCGGGGCGAAGAGAAGGGGGGAAGCAATGAGCGCTGAACACAATGGACCTGATGCCGACATCCTCATCGTCGGCGGTGGCCTCAGCGGCACCATGCTCGCGGTGCAGCTGCTGCGCCTGCCGGGGCAACGGCGCATCGTTATCGTCGAGTCACGCAGCGAGTTGGGCCGGGGTGAGGCCTACAGCGCCACCGAGCCGGGCCACACGCTGAACGGCAACGCCGCACGCATGAGCGTCGACCCGGACGACGTCGACGATCTCACCCGCTGGCTGACCGACTACATTGCCGCCGGTGGCTGGCCGGAGTCTGACCAGCAGCACGTGCCGGTGGCCGAGCTGTTTCCGCCCCGCGGGATTTTCGGGCTGTACGTTCAGCAGCGTCTGGCCGAGGCACGGGTGGTCGGCGAGCGCTATGGTTCCACCGTCGAGCACGTGCGCGGCGAAGTGACCGACCTGCAGGCTGACGCAGCCGGCGTGCGCCTGACCCTCGCCAGCGGCGAACACCTGACTGGCCGATTCGGCGTATTGGCAACGGGCATGTTCGCCGCCGCGCGCACGCCTCAGCGCGATTCAAACGCCCTCAACGCCGCTGCCGTCGATCCATGGGATGTCGATGCTATGGGCCAGCTCGACCCCCAGGGCCGGGTGCTGATCATCGGCTCGGGCCTGACCATGGTCGACGCCGTGGTGTCCCTGGAGCAAGCCGGTCACCGTGGGCCCATTGACGTGTTTTCCCGCCACGGCCTGCTGCCCCACGTTCGCCGCCAACCGCCGACATGGCCGGACTTTCTCGCCGCCGACCTGAACATACGCAGCACCCGGCAACTGGTCAGGGCCTTGCGCGAGCAGTGCGCGCAAGCGGCGGAGCAGGGCATCGACTGGCAGGCGCCGCTCGACACTGTGCGCGTGCATATTCCACGGCTGTGGAGTCAGGCCTCTGACCTGCAGCGCCGCCAATTCGTACGCCACGTGCGGCCGTGGTGGGAAAGCCATCATCACCGCTCGCCGCCGCCCAGTGCGAAGTTGCTGGAGCGGCTGATCGACGAAGGGCGCCTGCACATCCACGCCGCCTCGTTGCTCAGGGTGGAGGGCGCCGAGGCCGGGCAGATTTCCATCAGCGTTAGCTATCGCGGGCAGGACATGGCCACGACGGAGAGTGGCGCAGCGCTGATCAACTCGACCGGCATTCAATACGACTGGCGCCGGGTTGACCGGGCCTTGCCGCGCAATCTGCTGGCCCGTGGCCTGATTCAGCCGGGGCCGTTGGCGCTTGGCATTGCCGCCGACGCGGGTGGTGCGGTCATGGACGCCGAAGGACGGATTTCGGCGCGGCTCTACGCCATGGGCCCGCCCTTGCGCGGGCTGTGGTGGGAAAGCACCGCGGTGACCGACGTGGCGTTGCAGGCCAAGCTGCTGGCGGCGCGACTGGCGGCGGTGTGCAACGTGCCAATCTGAATAACCAGGAGATTGCGTCCCCCACGACGCAATTATCTGTCACTGGTCGACCAGACTCTTGCCGATACCCGGGTCAGTCCGCAAAACCTTCAATCCTGATCCAGCAGGCGCGGCCCGGCGCCTTGCTCGCTCAGGCTGTCACCGAAGTTACGCAGCGGGCAGGCCTCCATCGACAGGCAGCCGCAACCGATGCAGCCACTGAGCTGGTCGCGCAGAGCGGTGAGACGGTTGATGCGTTCATCCAGATCGGCTTTCCAGCGCTCGGACAGCCGCGTCCAGTCGTCAAGGCTGGGCGGGCGGTCCTGGGGCAGGGTTTGTAGCGCGGTTTGAATGGTCGCCAGCGGAATGCCCAGGCGCTGGGCAGTTTTGATCAACGCCACCCGACGCAGCACATCCCGGGGGTAGCGCCGCTGATTGCCGGCGTTGCGCTGGCTGCTGATCAGGCCTTTGGCCTCATAAAAGCGCAGCGCGGTGATGGCCACGCCGCTGCGCGCGGACAACTGGCCGACGGTGAGTTCGCGGGCGATGGGCGGGATGTCCTGGGTGAGCATGCAATCTTCCTGTGTGCCGAACGACGCTTGACCTCCAGTTAACTGGAGGTTTTATCCTGCGCAGCATCGCTTGGCCGGACCGGCTTGGCAAGTGGGGCACCGGCGCAAGAAACGTATGGGGCCATGCCGGTTTGCGCAGCATCCTGTTCAGCAACAACCGTCATCCGTGGAGAACGTTCATGACACCAGCAGCCGCTCATCTCCCTTTCAGTCAATTCGTCGAGTTCGCCGTCGACCCCCGACATCAGGCCGGGCTGGTCGGGGCGCTCAACGAGCGTTTCGAGCGATTCACCCGCACCTACCCAGGTTTTGTCCGCGCCAGCGTGCAGGTCAGTGAAGACCGCCAGCGGGTGCTGAGCCACGTGCAATGGCTGTCGAAGACCGACTGCGAGCGGGCGTTCGAAAATGCCGAGCAGGGCGAAGGGGATTTGTGGGAGTTGATTCGTCAACACCGGGCGACGTCGATGATCTTCAACGCGTACGAAGTGGCGGGGGAAATCGTAGGACCGCGTCACGGGTGAACGCAGTCCCACAGGTTGCATCGCTGTGGGTTCACACCGACAAATGCAGCATCCGTTCACCCTGGGTCTGCTCGCCGGGGCGGCGCTTGTTGACGGCCAGTTCACCGATCTTGATCAGCCGCGCACGCACTACGTTGCGGCTCAACCCCAGCAACTGCGCGGTGTGCACCTGGTTGCAGTGGCTGAAGCGATAGGCCGCGCGCAACAAGGCGTCTTCGACCTTTTCGTGCAGCGCGCCGGCCTGCTCTTCGAACAGGCGCTGGAACGCCCTGGCCAGCAGCGCTTCGGTTGAATCGTCGACGATGGGGGCAGAATCTTCCTGACGCTCAAGGCGCAGGTTCGACAGGCGCAGATCGCTGGACTGAATCACGCCGTTGCGGCAGATCAGCAGGGTGTGGTGAATGACGTTTTCCAGCTCGCGAATATTCCCCGGCCAGCCGTAGGTCCGCAACTTGTGCTCGGCCTCGGCGCTGATCTGGATCGGTCCGCAGCCCAGACGCTGGCTGTAGACGTCGATGAAGTGCCGGCTCAGCGGCATGATGTCGCCCGGCCGTTCGCGCAGGGTGCTCAGCTCCAGATTGACGACGTTGAGGCGGTAGAACAGGTCTTCGCGAAAGTGCCCGGCGTTGATCGCGCGTTCCAGCTGCACGTTGGTCGCGGCCAGCACCCGCACGTTGATCGGCGTGCTTTTGCGCGAGCCCAGCCGCACCACTTCGCGCTCCTGCAGGACGCGCAGCAGCTTGACCTGAATGGCCAGGGGCAGATCGCCGATTTCGTCGAGAAACAGCGTGCCGCCGTTGGCTTCTTCAAACCAGCCGGCCTTGGCGGTGAGGGCACCGGTGAACGCGCCTTTTTCCTGGCCGAACAGCTCCGCTTCCACCAGTGATTCCGAAAACGCGCCGCAGTTGACCGCCACGAACGGCTGATGACGACGGCTGCTCAAGTTGTGAATGTGACGCGCCACCAGCTCTTTGCCGGTGCCGGTTTCGCCGATGATCAGCACGCTGGCATCGCTGGGCGCGACTTGTTCGATATGGGCCAGCAGCGCCTGGGATCTCGGGTCTTCGAACACCTGCGCGGTGGCACGAATCGAAGTCGCCAGGGCCGGCGAGGGCGGTAGGGTCAATAGCTGCATGGGGGTCACTTGTGGTTGGAACGGTAAGCTGGCTGTCATGAAGGACTCCTTGTCGCGATGGCCGTTGTCGCGATGGCAGATCAACCGTTTCCCACGCGCTGCGCGGTTGCGCAGCAAACGGGTGTTTCCAGGGGGGCGGCGAAACTTACTTCTGCGGTGGCAAGTCGTTGGCAATCATCTCGCCGAACGGGCCGGTGAGGTTGGTGATGCCGCGGCCTGCCAGGCTGCGATACGGCTCGGGCAACAGCGGGAACACCAGCTCGGCGAAGCGGTAGGCTTCTTCCAGATGGGGGTAGCCGGAGAAGATGAAGCTTTCGATGCCCAGGTCCGCGTATTCCTTGATCCGCTCGGCGACTTCCTGCGGATTACCCACCAGCGCCGTGCCCGCACCGCCCCGTACCAGCCCGACGCCGGCCCACAGGTTGGGGGCGATTTCCAGGTTGTCGCGACGGCCGTCGTGCAATGCGGCCATGCGGCGCTGGCCTTCGGAGTCGAAACGGGAAAAAGATTTCTGTGCGGCGGCGATGGTGTCGTCGCTGATGTGCTCGATCAGGGTGTCGGCGGCTTTCCAGGCTTCTTCGCTGGTCTCGCGGACGATCACGTGCAGACGGATGCCGAACTTGACGGTACGGCCGTTGCGCGCAGCGCGTTCACGCACGTCCGCCAGCTTCTCGGCCACGGCGGCGGGGGGCTCGCCCCAAGTGAGGTAAACATCGACCTGCTCGGCGGCCAGTTCGTGGGCTGCCTCGGAGGAACCACCAAAATACAGCGGCGGATAGGGCTTCTGGATCGGCGCATACAGGGCTTTGGCGTTCTGCACTCTCAGGTGCTTGCCTTCGAAGTCCACGGCTTCGCCCTGCAACACGCGGCGCCAGATCTTCAGGAATTCGTCGGTGACTTCGTAACGTTCGCTGTGATCGAGGAAGCTGCCATCGCCACGGTTCTCATCAGGGTCTCCGCCGGTCACGACGTTGATCAGCAGGCGTCCGCCGGACAAGCGATCCAGGGTCGCGGCCATGCGCGCAGAAACGGTCGGAGAAATGATCCCCGGACGAATCGCCACCAGGTAACGCAGACGCTCGGTCAACGGCACGAGGGCCGATGCGATCACCCAGGAGTCTTCGCAGGAACGGCCGGTCGGAATCAGCACGCCGTGGTAACCCAGATCATCGGCGGCCTGGGCGACCTGCTTCAGGTAATTGAGCGTGACCGGGCGCGCGCCCTTGGTCGTGCCCAAGTAATGGCCGTCGCCGTGTGTCGGTAGAAACCAGAAAACATCCATGAGAAATCCTTCGAGCGGAATCGGTGGGCTTGTGACAAGTGCACCCGTTATAAAGGCTCCGATTTATTCCGTAAAAGAACTGAATCCCATATTTTTATAACCGTTAGTGATATGCCCTGTTTCTTGCTTATCAAGAGGGAAAAGAATGCTTGAGTGGCGAATAAACCTGCAGGAGCGCTCTTTGTGGGACTGGCTTTAGCCGGGAAGGCGTCATGTGTCACACCGCAACATTGATGGCGTTCGCGCTGGCCTTTTCCCGGCTGAAGCCGGTCCCACTGAAAAGCACCGCGCAAAAAAAACAGGCGCCGAAGCGCCTGAAAGAGAGTACGGGAGACTCTTCGAAATCAGAAAATCTGGGTGAACAGCCAGTACAGGCTGCCCGACAACAGGATCGCGGCAGGCAGGGTCAGCACCCATGCCATCGCCAGATTGCGCAGGGTGCGCATCTGCAGGCCGGAGCCGTTGGCGACCATGGCGCCGGCCACCCCGGAGGACAGAACGTGGGTGGTCGACACCGGCAATCCATACATGTCCGCTGCACCAATGGTCAGCATCGCGACGACTTCCGCCGATGCGCCCTGGGCGTAGGTCAGGTGAGTCTTGCCGATTTTCTCACCGACGGTGATCACGATGCGTTTCCAGCCCACCATGGTGCCCAGGCCCAGCGCGATCGCTACCGCCACCTTGACCCACAGCGGAATGAAGCGCGTCGCGGTATCAATCTGCTGTTTGAACGTGTCGACCTTGGCCTGGGTGTCCGCGTCGAAGTTGCCGACCTTGTTTTTGTCCATCAGGCGGATGGCTTCGGAGGTCAGGTACATGTCGTTCCGCACGTTGGCGGTGGCCTCGGCCGGCACCTTGGCCAGTGACCCGTAACTGGCGACCTGATCGCCGATCTTGCCGGCCATGACGGCCAGCGCCGGGACCAGTTCAGGGGTCGCCTGCTTGTCGCGGATGTAAACGGAAAGTGTCTGTCTGGAATCGGCCGGCGCGGGCAGGGGCGCCGCTTTGCTCAGGGCCTGTTGGGTGACTTGGGCGACCGCCGCGAACTGCACCGACTGATCAGCCGGCATGGCGCGGTTCAACGCGTAGGCCATCGGCAGCGTGCCCACCAGAATCAGCATGATCAGGCCCATGCCTTTCTGACCGTCGTTCGAGCCGTGGGCGAAGGACACGCCGGTGCAGGTCAGGATCAGCAGGCCGCGAATCCAGATCGGTGGCGGCTTGTTGCCTTCCGGCGCCTTGTACAGCGCGCGGTTCTTCACGAACATGCGCAGCGCCATCAGCAACAGCGCGGCGCAGGTGAAGCCCACCAGCGGTGAGAGCAGCAGGGAATAACCGACTTTGGTCGCCTGAGACCAGTCCACGCCGCTGGTGCCGTCGCGGCCGTGCATCAAGGCGTTGGCGATACCGACGCCGATGATCGAGCCGATGAGTGTGTGGGAAGAGGAGGCCGGCAGACCCAGCCACCAGGTGCCGAGGTTCCACAGGATCGCCGCGATGAGCAGGGCGAAGATCATCGCGTAACCCGCCGATGAGCCGACTTGCAGGATCAGCTCGACCGGGAGCAAGGCAATGATGCCGAACGCCACCGCGCCGCTGGAAAACAGCACACCCAGGAAGTTGAACGTTCCCGACCAGACCACGGCGAAGTTCGGCGGCAGGGAATGGGTGTAGATGACGGTGGCGACGGCGTTGGCGGTGTCGTGGAAACCGTTGACGAACTCAAAGCCCAGCGCGATGACCAGCGCCACGCCGAGCAGAATGAAAGGCGTCCAGGTCAGCACGACGGTACCCAGATCGTCCATGTCCTGCTTGAGGCTGTAGCCGGTGTAAAACAGGCCCAATACCAGTACGACGCAGAAAATCACCATCGTCAGCACGCCAGGCTTGCGCCCGAATTGAGCACTCAGTCCGGGCCCCTGTTGCAGAGGGCGTTGAGCCAGTGAGGGGGTTGCCATGGGTCGCGATCCTGTTGAGGTGGGATGGTGACCATGATCATTACAAAATGTGACAGAGATGCGACACGGGTCACGTTTTGGCTGGATTTACTGGGGTTAGGGACCAGTGGGCGCGCCAATAATGCTGCCGTCAATAATCCCGACTCTTGCGAAACGCCCACCGTCCCGCAATAAACGTAAAGGTTGCCACCAGCGCGACCAGCACCCAGAACCCGTGGGGATCGCTGGCCAGGGGGATGCCGCCGACGTTCATGCCGAAGAAACCCGCGACGATGTTGATCGGCAGCGCCAGCACGGTCACGACGGTGAGGGTGAACAGCGTGCGGCTGCTTTGTTCGTTGAGGTTGGCGGCGATTTCTTCCTGCAGCAGTTTGATCCGTTCGCCCAGGGCGGTGAGGTCGCTGATCACCAGCGCCGACTCTTCGGTGGATTGCCGCAGTTCTTGCAGGTCGTCTTCCAGCAGCCATTGCGGCGGTCGGTGCAGCAGGCGCATCAGCGAGCCGGGCTCCAGCGCCAGCAGCCGCTGCAGGCGCACCAGCACCCGACGCATGGCGCCGAGCTCCGAGCGGTTGTTACTCAGGCGTTGGGAGAGGAGTTGGTCTTCGATCTTGTCGACGCTGAGGCTGGTCTTGCGCATGAACTGACTCAGCACGTCGCTCTGATCGCGCAGCAGGTGGGCGAGCAGTTCAAGGGGGGAGCGGAAGGTTTCGCCTTGTTTGACCGAGGAGCGCAGCCGGTCTACCGAGCGCAGCGGCTGATGGCGTGCGGAAATCATCAGGTTGCTGCGCACGCACACCCACAATGTGGCGATGTCGGTGGAGATGCGGTTGAAGTCGAAGACCACGTCGTTGACCACCGCGAGCAGGGCGGAGTCGACGTGTTCGATGCGCGTGGAGCGTGAGCCTTCGTGCAGCGCTTCGAGGAATTCGTCGGGCAGGTCGAGGTTGGTTTTCAGCCAGCGTTCGCAGCTGGCGTGTGCGAGATTCAGGTGCAGCCAGACGAACTCGTCGGGCTCGGTCGGGTGGCGCAGGCACTCCAGCGCAGACGTCGAATCCAGCTCACGGCCGGGTTCCTCGGGACGGAAGCGGAACCCGTACAGCAAGCCAAACAGATCCGAGTCCTGGTGATGGGCAATGCGTTGATTCATGAAGGCTCGCAGACGGGAAGTGCCCCGCAGGGCACGAGATCGAAAGCGGCATCATCGCAAGGGGTTTTGACAGTTTTGTGACGGTTTGTGTCCGGCAGCGATCTTGTTCAGACCATTGACAGCCGCGTCTTGCGCAGGGGCGCCGGCCATGAGGTATCAATCAGCAATTCATCCTCGATGGACAGCTCGATATCAACCGCCGCAGCGTTCAATTCCAGGTGATGGGGAGTGACGGCCTTGGGAATGGCGATCACGCCGTCCTGACGCAGTACCCACGCCAGGCTGATCTGCGCCGGGGTGGCGTCATGGCGCTCGGCGACTTCGAGGATGGCAGGGTTCATCAGCAAGTTGCCGGCCTGGCCGATCGGGCAGTACGCCATCAGCGGCATCCGGGCGGTTTGCATCCAGGGCAGCAGGTCGTATTCGATGCCGCGTTCTTCCGGGTTGTACAGCACCTGGTTGGTGGCGCACCCGCCGCCGAGGCCCAACGCGTCGAGCTCAAGCAGGTCTGACACGTCGAAATTGGACACGCCCCAGCGACCGATCTTGCCCGCTTCACGCAGACGCTCGAAGGCTTCAACGGTTTCTTCCAACGGGTACTGACCGGGCCAGTGCAGCAAATACAGATCGATATAGTCGGTGTTCATGCGTTTGAGGCTGCGCTCGCACGCCGCCGGAATGCCCGCGCGGCTGGCGTTGTGCGGGTAGACCTTGCTCACCAGCACGACCTCGTCGCGCCGCCCGGCGATGGCCTGGCCGACGACTTTCTCGGCGCCGCCTTCGCCGTACATCTCGGCGGTGTCGATCAGCGTCAGACCGAGGTCGATGCCCAGTTGCAGCGCCGAGACTTCCGCCTCGAACTGATGGCGGTCCTCACCCATGTGCCAGGTGCCCTGACCGATAACGGGGACGGTTTTGTCTGCCAGTTCAAGCGTGCGCATCGGGGGTGCCTCCGGGCGGATAGGACTGATTGATTAAGAGTCAGGCAGTACTGGCCGGCAGGGGTTCAATTTCAAGCGAGTTCGCAGTGCGTGAGCGTGACTGCGTATCTAATGTAGGACCGGCTTCAGCCGGGAAAAGGCCTGTGTGAACGACATCAGTTTTGCAGCGTGACAGATGACGCCTTCCCGGCTAAAGCCGGTCCCACAACGAACCCGGTCAGTCAGCGGGACTGCGCACCCATAGCGGGACCGGCTCTAGCCGGGAAGAGGCCTGCGTGAACGACATCAGTTTTGCGGTGTGACACATGACGCCTTCCCGGCTAAAGCCAGTCCTACAACGAACGCGATCAGTCATTGGGACCTGCTAGCCCAGTAGGACCGGCTTCAGCCGGGAAGAGGCCGGTGTAGGCGACAACAATCTCGCGGTGTGACACATGACGCCTTCCCGGCTAAAGCCAGTCCTACAACGAACGCGATCAGTCATTGGGACCTGCTAGCCCAGTAGGACCGGCT